>JACYLR010000131.1 GCA_015272465.1 Gloeomargaritaceae cyanobacterium C42_A2020_066 | reverse complement strand
CCAACCTGGACGAGTACTTTATGGTGCGCGTTTCTGGTCTGCGGGAGCAGGTGACGGCGGGCGTCCTCACCCAAACCCCCGACGGCCGCACCCCCCAGGAACAGCTTGACCTGATCAGCGAGTATCTCCATCCCGTTACCGAGCGGCAACACACCTATTTCGAGCAGGATTTGCGGCACCGCCTCGCCCAGTCCGGGGTATATGTCCTCAACTACGCCGACCTCCACCCCGACCAGCAAGCCTATCTCCAAACCTACTTCCATACGGAAGTCTTCCCGATCTTGACGCCCCTAGCGGTCGATCCAGGCCATCCTTTTCCCTATATTTCTAACCTCAGTCTCAATCTGGCGGTGGTTGTCCAGGATGCCAAGACCGGCCAATCTCACTTTGCCCGCCTCAAGGTACCCACCCGCGCCGCCACTAACCCTGGTGGTCGTGCCCTGCGGCGGTTTGTGCCCCTGCCCGAACCCCTGCGCTGGACGGCCGGCCGGCGCAAAAAAGCGGCCCGCTGGGTGGGGGTTCCCTTGGAGCAAGTGATCAGCCATAACCTGGACAGTCTGTTCCCTGGTCTGGAAGCTCACCAAGCTTTTGCCTTTCGGGTGACGCGGGACGCTGACCTCGAGATTATGGAGGACGAGGCCGGCGACCTGTTGACCGAGATGGAGAAGGTGGTGCGGCGGCGGCGATTCGGGATGATGGCGGTGCGCCTCGAGATTCAGGCCCACATGCCCGAGGAAATCCGCAGCCTGCTGGAACGGGAGTTGGATCTGCCCGCCGATGCCGTCTACGCCAGCGAGGGCCTGCTCAACCTGGGGGACTTGATGGAGCTGGCCTTCCTCCCCTTCTATGACCTGCGCGACCCGGACTGGACACCCATTGTCCCCGCCAGTTTTCAGGCAAGGGCCTACGACGATGACCTGAAGGGGATCAATTTCTTCAATCTGGTCGATCAGGGCGATGTGATGGTGCACCACCCCTACCATTCCTTCGCGGGAACGGTGGAGCGGTTCATTGCCCAAGCCGCCCACGACCCGGCGGTGTTGGCGATCAAGATGACCCTCTACCGCACCTCAGGGGATTCGCCGATTGTCAATGCCCTGATCGATGCGGCTGAAAATGGCATTCAGGTGGCGGTGCTGGTGGAACTGAAGGCCCGCTTCGATGAGGAGAACAACATCCAGTGGGCCAAACGTCTGGAGCAGGCGGGTGTCCACGTAGTCTACGGACTGATCGGCCTGAAAACCCACTCAAAGCTGGCCCTGGTGGTACGCCGCACGGAAAACTCGATTCGGCGCTATGTCCATGTGGGAACGGGCAACTACAACTCCAAGACCGCCCGTCTCTACACCGATCTGGGTCTCCTGACCAGCCGGGAGGATATCGGCGCAGATGTTTCCGAGTTGTTTAACTACCTCACGGGCTATTCCCGCCAGCGCCAGTATCGCCGGTTGCTCGTGGCCCCTGTGACCATGCGGGAAGGGTTACTGCATCTGATTCACCGGGAGCAGGAGCTGGCCCAGGCCGGCCGGCCGGCGCGGATTATTGCCAAGATGAACGCTCTGGCTGACCCGGAGATCATTGTGGCGCTCTACCAAGCCTCCCAGGCCGGAGTGGAAATTGATCTGCTGGTGCGGGGGATGTGCATTCTGCGGCCAGGCTTGCCGGGGGTGAGTGAGCGGATTCGGGTAACCAGCATCATTGGCCGTTTTCTGGAGCACTCTCGCGTCTTTTGGTTCCACAATGAGGGCCAGGATGAGGTGTATATCGGCAGCGCCGACTGGCGGACGCGCAACCTGGATCGGCGGGTGGAGGCCATGACCCCGATCCTAGACGCCCATCTCGTGACTCAACCCCAGGACTTGCTCAAGTTGATGCTCCAGGACAACCGCCAAGCCTGGGATCTCCAGACCGATGGCACCTACGTCCAGCGCCGGCCGGCCGAGGGGGAAGCCGAGCGGGCTAGCCATGTCCTTTTGATGCGAGCCGCGGCCGCCGAGGCCGAGGAGCAAGCCTAGGGCGCTTGATTCCCCCAAGGGCATCCCCTACCGTGGGGGTGTGGTGTTGCCCAAGTCGTCATGACCCGTCTGCGAGAATTAGCCCAGGTGTTCCTCAAGATTGGCACCCTAGGGTTTGGGGGGCCGGCCGCCCACATCGCGCTCATGGAAAAGGAAGTCGTCCAGGCGCGCCAGTGGCTAACCCAGGCGGAGTTCCTGGACTTAGTCGGGGCCACTAACCTCATCCCCGGGCCGAACTCAACAGAGATGGCCATTCACCTGGGACTGCGGCGGGCCGGCTGGCCAGGACTGGCGGTGGCCGGGATTTGCTTTATTCTGCCGGCGGTCATCCTCACGACGCTGCTGGCGATTTTGTACCAGGAGTACGGCACCGTCCCGGCCCTGATGCCCCTCCTCACGGGGATCAAACCCGTAGTCCTCGTCATCATCGGTGAGGCATTGTGGCGATTGGGGAAAAAGGCCCTCAAAAGTTGGCGACTGGTGCCGATTGTAGTGTTTGTCGTGGCCCTAGTGCTGGTGGGCGTGAACGAGGTGCTGGCCTTGCTGTTGGGGGGGGGGTTGGGCCTTGCCTGGTTGGGGATGCCGCGGCTCTACAGCATGGCCTGGCCCCTGCTGGCGGTGGCGGCTCCAGAGTTGGGGGCAGCATCCGCCGGTACGGCCGTCAGCCTCAGTGCCCTGGGCCTCTTTTTCCTGAAGATTGGCTGTGTGTTGTTTGGCAGCGGCTACGTGCTCGTGGCCTTTGTCCAGGAAGACCTGGTGAATCGCCTCGGTTGGCTCACCAATGCTCAATTACTGGATGCCATCGCCATCGGCCAATTTACCCCTGGCCCTGTTCTGTCAACTGCCACTTTCATTGGCTACCTGGTGGCAGGACTGCCGGGCGCAGGGGTGGCCACAGTCGGGATTTTCCTGCCGTCTTTTGTCTTTGTGGCCCTGCTCAGCCCGTGGGTGCCGGTGCTCCGCCGTTCTGTCTCGGCCGGCCGCTTCCTGGATGCGGTCAATGCGGGTTCCATTGCCCTGATGGCAGTGGTTACTCTGCGGCTTGCCTGGAATCAGTTGCTTCTCCCCCTGGCCGGGCTGGCAGGTCTGACCGCAGCACCGACAGACGCAACACCCCTGGGCATCTTCACCAGTTGGCTGGTGTTGTTGCTCAGTGTGGTGGCAGTGCGCCTGCCGATCAAGATGGGAACCGCGGCCCTGGTGGGCATGGGGGCTAGTGTGGGCTGGCTGGGCTGGGCTGCGGAACAGTGGCTAACCACTTGATCAACACCAACCCGACACTGATCTTGAGCACTTCCAGGCTAAAGTAGCTGCCGTGGAGCCAGTCCATCGCGGCCGGCCGGCCGGCATCTGCCTCAACCCAGTGCAGGTCAAGCCCCAGTCCTGCCATCGCCGGGGTGAGACCGTAGGCATACACCAGCGCAATCGCCAATAACCCTAGTGCCGCCAGACCAACCCACAAGCCCCGTCGCCGATCTTGCAGCAGGGCCAGCACCCCCGACAGCACCAGGGCCGCCAAACAGAGTTCTAGGTGATTAAAGGCCGAAAAGACCTGATAGCCCGCCACCGCGAACCCTGGCTGGGTCATCATCCCCGCCTGGTAGAGGCTGGGCATCACCACACAATCGAGTACCACACTGCCCCCCAGCCACAGGCCCAGCGCACCCATAATCATGGCCGGCCACAGAGGGCGCGGGTTGCTTGTCCGAATCGTCATGGCCCAAACTCCTCATACCGCGTCGGTATGGATTAGTAATGTACGGAATGACTCTAGTCCCAGTGTGGTGGCTTGGCCCCAACGGCCGGCCGGGATTGTAATCCACTGTTGCAGATTGTCACGCCTGGCAATACAAGCACATCCGGGGATATGACCGGATGACCCGATAAAGCTGAATCTGCTATCCTAAGAGCCTGGCCAAACAGCAAAGCGGCAGCTTGCGGGTGTAATTCAGTGGTAGAATGTCAGCTTCCCAAGCTGAACGTCGTGGGTTCGAGTCCCATCACCCGCTTCTCCATAAAATAGGGGTCTCCACTGACCTACTTAACCTATCCAGGGCTAGGGCTGTGGTGCACCTCAGATCAGCACGCCTCCTCCTGCGGCCAGTCGCCTGGACTCTCGATAACCTTGCTTCAACTGCCATCTGTGAGTCCTGCAAGTATAGACCTGCCATGAGGGCTAGTATTTATACCTTGACCCTAGTCTAAGAAAACCTGTTTCCGCGGAAAATACCTACGCTAGATTTCACCTGCCTGTGATCCCTCCCCAGCCGGCCAAGCAAAAACTTGCAGATTGAGAGGGCAGACGAGTACGTATAAATACGTAGATGTCGCGACTTTAATACTGGATTATCCCCGTGAATCCAGGGGACTTTTAAGCAAGGCAAAGAAAAGATTAACATTCGTTGCCCATGTTGGTCGTTTGCCAGCACTCCTTCCTATGCTGTGGTTTAGATCACAGTTCTACCCAACCAAACCCACCCCACCCTAGTTCGCAGTTCCCCATGTTCAGGCTAAGCCTGCGCTGCTAGGAAATACCGCATGTTTGTCACATCGACATGCGGAGGTTTGGGCTGTCGATCCCTCTCACACTCATGTCGCTATTTCAGGCGCATTGGAGTCCCTATGGTTGCGACTTTGTTCAAGGACACCGTAGTTCGTCCTGAAACCCATCTAGGGAATAGTTACGAGTCCCGGATGGCGTTTCTCAAGGCTCATCCCCCTTTTAATCACAACCACTACGACTACGAAACCTTCTTTGAGTTCTCTTCTGAGAAGGGATTGGTTCTTGACTACAACGAGGTTCGCAATTTCCTCGTCGGTCAGGACTTTATCCACGCTCTGGTTGCTGGGCTAGAAGAAGAGGCCGGTGCAGCTAGCAGTGTGGTTCTGCACCAGATTGGGGTGCGGTGGGGCATCCACGACTATGCCGTGTTCAAAACCTGGTGTGAAAAGGAGTTCCAGCGTCCCCTAGAGCAAAACAACCTGATGTTTCTGTTGGAGACCTGGTGGTGGCCCCTCGTTTCCCAGGGTTGGGGTCGATGGGAAGTGGATCTCAGCCATGGTAAGCAGGGCTATCTGATGATCCATATCTACGACTCGGTCATCGCCGCTACCCTCGGGGAAGTTGGTAAGCCTGTCTGCCACCTCTATGCGGGTTTGTTTGCCGGATTTTTCAGCAGCCTGGTACACAAGCCGATGGCCTGCACCGAAATTCAGTGCTATTCCATGGGCGAGACCTTCTGCAAGTTTGTCCTCGGCTCTGAAGAGCATATCCGCGCCGCTGAAACCTGGTTCAACGCTGGGGCACGGGCCAAGGAAATCGAAGCCCGCCTCCAGGCGGGGGAGCGGTTGGCTCCATGACAGCCCCTGTTCTCACCCAGTCTGTCCACCAATACTTCCAGGGGTGGGATTGGACAGGCCAGATCAAGCCCTCTGCTCCATCCACCGGATGGGTTCTCGCCGATCAGACACCCCGAGCCGCTGCTCATCCAGCAGTGCTATCCCTCGCCCAGACAGTAGCCCAGTTCTGGCAAGGGTTTGCCTGGGAAGGTGGTGGCGTTGGTTTCCCACTCGGGGCAACCCCCACGGATGTCCTGGAGGTTGAAGAACCAACCCCAGCCCTCACTCTGGCGGATTTTGTCAGCCTTTTTTAGTCACGGAGGCCCTATAAGTCATGAATGCCAAATTGAACCTAATCCTGGCTCAAGCCGAGAACCGCTACCTAACAGCGAGTGAAATCCAGCAACTGCGGCAAACCTTGACCCACTGGCGGTTACGGTTAGAAATTTACGAGCGGCTGCGGGAACGGGAGTTAGGGCTTTGGGAAATAGTGGCCCGGCAAATCCACACCCGTTTTGCCAACATTGACCCGGATCAGCGGGATCAGGCCCTTGCCCTCAGCCAGTTACTCCTCCATATCTTGGGGAAGGTCATGCTGTTTGACTATCCCCAGAACCTTGCAGAACAGGAGTTTAGCTGGATACTGGCCCGCGTGCGGGTCTACCAGTTGGACTCCCTGGTCGGCAGTGTGATGACGGCAGTTCATGGCCAGTTAGGCATGGTGCTGGGTACCCAGGGATTGGCGACTCTGGAACCTTATTTCCAACAAATCACCGGTGTAATGAACCAGGCACCGGCTCTGATGGGTCTTGCGGCGTAATTGATCCCAGCCTACGTGAGGTTTTGTATGGCACCTGTGACTCATGGCAACAAGCCTCCCCTGTTCATTCCCCACACTTACAGTCGGGGGGACTCAGAATTGGGGACGGTGGAGAACCGGTTTGGTGAACGACTCGCGGCATTGCCCATGCCTTTTTTGCAGGGGATTGGGGATGGCCTGCTGGCGGAGATTGGACAGGCGTCACCTTTGGTACTGACCAGTTGTGGCCGCCATTGGGGGGAGCGTTTCTACCAACGGTTTAGTCAGGAAATGGAGCGGCACTACGGCCGGCCGCTAGCGCAACTGGATATGGCCACCTGTATCCAGGATCTCCATTTGGCCTGGGCTGCCCACGGTTGGGGATTGCTGAGCCTAGACTTCAGTTGGGCGGGCCACGGTTATCTAGTGATCCACTGGGACAACAGTTTTTGGCATGAGGGCGAGGATCTAGAGGGGTGCCTAGAACAGGGCCTGCTGGTGCGGTTTTTCAGTCTGTTCACGGGCCAAACTCTTGCCTGCGTCCAGACGCAAAAGGGCATGGAAAAGCGGTTCGTTTTGGGGTTGGCGGATCGACTCGCCCCCATCCAGGAAGGCGTCTCGGCCGGCCGGCCGCACAGGGCCATCCTCAGTCAGTTGGAGTCCAGCCGACGATAACGCCACCCGCACCCCGAACTGGAGCATCTTCCAATGGCCTGTCGCGTGCGATTTGAACCCTTGGGGATTCAAGACGACCTGGCACCAGATTCAACCTTGTTGTCTGGCTTGCTGGCCAATGATTTCAAAGTCCTCAAGGAATGTGGGGGCCGGGGCATGTGTGCCACCTGCCACATCTACATTCAAGGGGGGATGGACTGCCTAAGTCCACGCACAAAGCGCGAGGAAAAGACCCTCTCGGTGGTCGCCAACGCCCGGCCTAATTCACGCCTAGCCTGTCAGGCCAAGATCCTACGAAGCGGTGTAACCATTGAGGTTCCCGCAGGTATGTACGTGGACGTAGTGGAAGACATTGAAGCACTGATTGGTCGTCGGACTGAGATGGATCTCCTTCATCCCATTTCCGGTGAACTATTAGTCGAAGCGGGTAAGTTAATCACTCGCTCGATTGTCAACCAACTGCGAGATACCCGAGTCAAGGTGAGTGAATATCTGGCCCATACCCAGGATGTTTAAGTTGGTGAGTTGAGAATCTGTCTACTTTTGGAGGTCGACCATGTTAGCTGAGCTACAACATCTTGATGTCGAGTTGAATGGCCGCTTCACCACGTCCGATGAACTGAAGTTTCTGGGAGAATACCTAACCACGGTCGATCTACGCTTGAGTGCTTACGCTAAAATCTCCGCCGCTGATGCCGAGATTTTAGATGCTCTGGATAAGCGCTTGCTTGCCCGCTTCCCTAAGCTTTACCGGAAGGGTACCCGTGATTTGGCACCGACCTGTCGTCGGGATCGGTTTGAAGTTTTGCGAGCCTGCGCCGCCGCCATGCTTATGGATGATCCAGAGGGCATTAAACAACGATTATTGTACTGGTTTGAGACGGTTTTGCGGGCCTACCATGATGAGAAAGAAGCAGGATTGAGCTATCAGATGCTTCAGGATGTGCTCAAGGATTACCTGACACCTCAGGAGGCGGCACTCATGAAACCCATTCTGGATCAGTGTGTGGAGGTTCTGGGAACCTTGGGATAGGTGAATCACAGATCACTTAAGCCATTCAATAAACCTGACCTAGACAGCAGTATTAGATTCTTGAATCTGGAGTCCGAAGATCCAGAGAATAGAGCGCTCAACGTCATCTAGGTTCACAGATGAGTCAACTTTCTGGAGTTCAACCTTTTGGTGGACTTCAGAAAGTTTCTCTAGTTCCTCCGCATACTTTTGGGCCTCGGCTCCATCTGGGTAAAGCTCTTCAAGGACTGCATCAAGGTTAGCTGTAGTCGAAATGGTGGGGCCAGCTCCTGCTGCCAGAACAGAGTGGATCTGAAACCGCCAGCGGCTTAAAATTTTCCGAATTACATACTTGCACATGACCGAAAGCTTAACCATGATTTAATACTCCAAACTTCAGAAACTCTTCTATGTTACCATTGCTTTATTCGGGGATGCCACCTTAGGAAATCATCCTTCTGCGATCTTCACAATCAGCGAGGTCTATGTCGATGGATGAATCAGATGTTTCCTCCTGTGGAATCCCAGAAACTCAGGAGCCTGTATCTTACTTAGATACTCGATTGACTCCAGTACCGCCTCAACTACCCAGGGCACCATTCTGTGGAGTTTGGGAAGAGGTCTTCGCAGCATCTAAAAAGGGTATTGCCTTCATTGATCAGAATGGTATTCATCGATTTGCCAGTCCTTATTACAGTCAGTATTTCGCTAAGTCTCTAGAAGAGATTGTGGGGCAAAGCCTGGATGAAGTCTGGCCCAAAGAGGTTGTCAGCGTTGTTAACCCACTGATCCAAGCCACTCTGGCGTCGGGACAGGGGAACTGGACGCCCCTGATGCTACGGAGTGGGGCCAAGGCGACCGATAGGCTGATGTTAACTTGTGTCCCGGTTTTCGATGCCCAATCTGTTGTGCAGGGCGTCTGTCTATCACTCGGTCATTTGGCGCCCTTTCTGGACGTGGTGCAACAGCACCAGAAACTGGCAGAGCAAGCCCAGGTTGTCCTAGAAACGGGGTTGGCCTTACACCGGACGCTGGATGTGGGGGCAGTGCTCCAAACCGCGGTGGATCGACTGGTGCAGATACTGCACGTGGATCGGGCCTTGGTCTATCGGCTGGAGGAGGATAAGACTGAGGGTTTCGTTGCACTGGCCACGAGTCAGGCCCAGTTTAATCTGACGGCTTTGCCTTGCTCAGACTCTTGTTTGGTTAGTCGCCGTGGTGAAGCGTTTCAGCGGGGTTACATCTCCGTGATACATGACCTACCCACGGCCACTCTATCGGATTGCTGTCGGGCATTTTTGGAGGAACTGGGGGTCAGAGCGGTTTTAGCGGTACCCGTACTGGTGGCGCGCCGCCTGTGGGGTCTGCTGGTGTTGCACCAATGCCAGTCGTCGCGAATTTGGACGGCGGAGGATGTACGGTTCACGTCCCAACTGGCGCTGCAATTGGGGAGTGCCCTCTACCAAGCGGAGTTGGTTAACTCGCTACGTCAGGAACAGGATCGCTACCGGATGGTGGTGGCGGCCCAGACCGAATTGATTTACCGCTGTCGGCCCGATGGCACGGTCACTTTCGCAAATACAGCCTTTTTGGAATACACCGGCCGGCCGGCCGCCGAAGTCCTGGGCAACGCCCTCCCGCATCCCCTTCCACCTACTACCCAACAGGCTTTTATTGAGAAACTCCTCACGGAGGGCAATCGGCAGACCACACCTGTGACCTGCTTTGTACCGGCCGGCCGGGGAGCCATCGGGCGGTGGTATGAGTGGAATTGTCAATCTCTGGTGACCCGCAGTACCGGAACCATCGAGTACCAGTGTGTAGGGCAAGACATTACCGAGCGCAAGCGTCTGGAAGCCCAACTCATCCGGGATGCTCTCCACGACCAGCTCACCCAGTTGCCCAATCGCACCCTGTTCTTGGATCGCCTGAGTCAAGTGTTGCGGGAAACTCAGGGCAAGCGCGACATCGTTGTGGCCGTATTGCTCCTCGATCTGGACAACTTCAAGCGAATTAACAACAGCCTGGGATATACGGAGGGCGACCATATCCTCCAGACAATGGCCCGACGACTCCAGAGTGTATTGCTCAGCGCCGACCGGGTGGCCCGCTTGGGGGGGGATACCTTTGCGCTCCTGCTCCACCGGCCGGCCGGCCTAGACGAGTTGACCTGCACCATCAACCATCTCCAGCAGGTGGTGGAAATTCCCGTGCGAACACCCACTTATGAGGTACAACTCACCGCCAGTCTAGGGGTGGTCTGGAGTCCGGATTTTCAGGGAATCGACCCGGAAACCGTGCTACGCAATGCCGACATTGCCCTGCGGCAGGCCAAGGCTCAAGGCGGACATCAGGCTGTCCATTTCACTGAGTCTATGTACGAAGCCCTGCGCGGGCGGTTGCATCTGGAAAATGCCCTGCGACAAGCCATCGAAACCCAGGCATTTCAACTGCACTACCAACCAATCGTCCATTTGGAAACCGGGCGATTGCTGGGTTTTGAAGCGTTGCTCCGTTGGCAACATCCAGAGCGCGGGTTTATTTCACCCCAAGAATTTATCCCACTGGCGGAAGACCTGGGCCTGATTATTCCTCTGAGCTGGTGGGTGATCGAGGCGGCTGCTCGACAGATGGCCGACTGGCAGCGGGCGTTCCCGTCCCTAGGCTGTCTCAGTGTTTCAGTCAACCTCTCGGCTCACCAGTTTACCCAGTCCAATCTCGTGCCGCGCATCCTGGCGATTCTGAATGAAACGGGACTCCCGCCACTCAGCCTGAAGTTGGAAATCACTGAGAGTGTGATGATGCAAGAGATGGAGCGGGTGGCCGAAGTGCTCCACCAACTGCGGCGATTTCAGGTGGGGATTTACATCGACGACTTTGGCACAGGCTACTCATCCCTCAATCGGTTGCATACCCTCCCCATTGATGCCCTAAAGGTCGATCGCTCCTTCGTGGCGGGTCTGACCCACAGTCGTGCCGGGAGTAGCTTGGTCGAGACAATTCTGGCCTTGTCAGACAGCCTGGGCCTATCTGTCATTGCAGAAGGGGTCGAGACTCAGGAGCAGGTGGCCATTTTGCAAGATATGGGATGCTCCAGTGCCCAAGGCTTTTGGCTCGGCCGGCCGCAGCCCCCAGAACAGGTGCAGACCTATTTAGTAGACCTGACCACGGAGAAAAGCAATCGAGTGGAAGAAGAAGTGAAGTTGTAGTGCAACAGCGGTTGATCCCTACTGGGATCAGGGTGGGGAAGTCATCATGTCCGATGGTGCCTAGAATTCGGGCGCGTTGTGAATGGGCCGAAGGTGATCAGCGCCCAGGCAACGGTAGCGGCGGCGGCAAAACCCAGTAGTGACCCAACCCACGGCCCCCATGAGACAAACGTTAGGCGAACCACCGCAACGAACGCCAGAATGGACAGCGCCCCGCTGAGCATCATCGGCCGCGCCATCCGGCCTGCGAAAGCTGCGCCCATACTACGGCTGACGATGGCCAGGGTTGTCACACTGGCCGCTGGAAAGGACGCCGCCAGGCCACCTGCCAGTGCCCCACCCATCTGTGCTACCAGAATGCTAGTGGCCACCACTGTCCCGCCAGCCCCCACCCGGTAGGCCAGGGCTGCCGCATTCATCTTGGGGCGTGCGGTGCTGCCTGCCCCCTGGACATTCCCGGCAATTCCCCACCCAGCCACGAGGGCGCAGGCAAGAAACCCTATGCCCATCCCAAAGGAGAAATGCCCGTGGGATATAAGAAGCAGGGCTGCCACAAGCCAAACGCCCACCGCTGCTGCAAACGCCACGACAGCACCTTGGGATGCTATCCGGGCAAAGGTACCCAGCAGTAGGCAGTTGAGCGCTAGGCCATCGGGAACGCGGGAGGCCACGTGAACAGCCTCGGATGGGGACGCAGTGAGGGCTTCAACAAGCAGGGCAATGGCTACGGTCGAGGGCAACCCTGACACAACACCCCCGACCTTTGGCCCAAAGTGCTCGGCAACGACTGAGCAGGCGGCAATGAACACCCCACCGGCCAGGAATCCGACCGCCGCATGGGCAAGATCTGCCCAGTCCATCCTGCCCTCCTGCATCCTTGGCCTGCTGAAAAACCCAATTCACGGCGATGTCTGGGTACTCCAGCTCAGTCGTGAAAGATGTCTCAAGATGTCACCTTCAGTATGGCGGGAGCAAACGGCTCAAGGGCTGTCGAGGCATCAAGTTATCTCAGGGTTACGTCACATCCCCTGACGACTCTCAAATGCCATGACTTTTGCCAATTACCCAATGCCGTCGGAACAGGCGGGCCAGTTGGGTCTCCTCCAGGGTCAGGCAAATCGGCCGGCCGTGGGGACAGGTGCGGGGAAAGCGGGTTCGCTGCCAGGTGTCTAACAATTCCTGAAGCTGAGCCAATTCCAGGGGTGTGCCATTGCGTACAGCACTGCGGCAGGCCACGGCCACGAGGGCGCTGTCCCAATCGCTGATCCGGCTCAATTCCCGCAGGCCGGCCGCCAATTCGGGCTGGGCGATGGGACTCTGACAGAACAGGGCGGGCGCCTGGCGGATAGCCCACTGGCGTGGCCCGAAGGGTTCGGCTTCCAGATTGAGGCGGGCTAAGTTCTGGCATTCCGTGTCCGTCAGATCGCTCAAGACCAGGGGGGTCTCCAGGGGCTGTACCTGCCAGGCGTCCTGAAGCTGCTCGTAGAGAACCCGCTCGTGGGCGATGTGCTGCTCCACCAGCCAGAGGCCGGCCGGGTGCTCCGCCAGGATATAGGTGCGGTGAATTTGGGCCACGGCCTTCAGTTCAGTACGATTCTGAACCCGGTAGCGGGCTTCTCCTTGGGCTTCGGCAACACGCTGCCAGTGGCGCACCTGGGCCGGCCGGCCGACCTCCTGGGGTTCAAGGGTCATCACCTGTTGGAGGGCGGTAGCCAGGGCGGCTTGCCACTGCTCCAGATGCTGGAGATAGACCTCCGTCTTGGCGGGATGGCGATGCCAGTCCACCTGGGCCGGTGGGATGCGACCGTGGACGAAGGCAATGGGAAAGCGACCGCGAGGCAGGGAACGTCGTAGTCCTCCCAGGAGGCTCTCCATTAACTCTGGTACTTGCACCGGCCGGCCGTTGACGGCGATCCAAAGGCGATCCGGGCGCGGCCGATGGCTGTAATCCGGGAGGGCCAGCACCAACTCCAGTGACCCCGCCGGCATGTCCACACGCATCTGGCGCAAACTCCCCTGGGTCTGGGGAACCACCTGCGCCAGCACCTCTGCCGCCGAGCCGGGCCAGAGTGCCCAGGCGTGGCCAAGGCCCTGAACCTGCCAGGTGACGTGGGGATGACAGAGGGCTAGGCCCTCCAGAACCCGCTGAATCTGGCGCACCTGCTGGGCGGGACTGGGGAGGGCGGCCTGCCGCTGGGGCCAGGGGGCAAACAGGTGTTCGACCACCACGACGGTGCCCGCCGCCATGGGAACGGGTTCCAGCGCCCGGCAGTGACCCTGGGCGTCGTAGAGCGCTCGCCAACCCTGCTCCGCCCCGGCCGGCCGACTTTGGATTTCCAGGCGAGCCAGTTGGGCCAGACTGTGGAGGGCCTGCCCCCGAAATCCCAGGGTTTGGATCGCTTCGAGGTCTGCCAGGTTACGAATCTTGCTGGTCGTGTGGGGCAGGGCTGCCTGGACTAGGGCATCTGGAGTCAGACCGGCCCCGTTGTCCGTCAGTCGCAAGCGGCCCAGGGCCACCTCCACCTCTAGGTGCAGGCGCGTCGCCCCAGCGTCCAGGGCATTTTCCGCCACTTCGCGCACCACCGCCGCCCAGGAATCAATCACCTCCCCCGCCGCAATCCGGGCAACCGCAGCAGCAGGTAAGGGTTCAATGGCGCGTCGTAAGTCCAGCACAGACCGTTCCCTAGATTTTCCCATTGTCCCCAAAACACCCCCATCGGCGGCCGGCCGTGGCATGATCGGGCGCAAAACCTTCCGGCACTCTAGGCCATGACTGCGGTTATTTTCCATTTGGCGTTTCCGGTCAGCGATCTCACCACTGCCCGTTCCTTTTACGTAGATCGCCTCGGCTGTACGGCCGGCCGGGCCAGTGCCCAAGCCCTGATTCTCAACTTTTACAATCACCAGTTGGTGGCCCACGTCACCCGTGAACCCCTGACCCCCCAAAAGGGGATTTACCCCCGCCATTTTGGTCTTGTGTTTTCCCGTTACACCGATTGGGAAGCCCTGCGAGATCGGGTCGTCAACCAGGGTTTAGACTTTTATCAGGCGCCGCGCCATCGGTTTCCCGGTACACCTCTAGAGCATTACACTTTCTTTGTGGCTGACCCTTTTTTCAACTTGATGGAGTTCAAGTTTTACACCGATCCCGACGCGATCTTTGCCCACCAAGATTTGAACCAGGTTGGGGATACCCCCTGAGGATGGTAACCCCTTGAAAGTCCTCCACGTTTCTGACATTCACCTGGGCAGTGGTCTCAGCCACGGCCGCACCAACCCAGCAACGGGACTCAATACCCGCCTTGAGGATTTTGCCGCGGCCCTTGTCCACTGTGTCGATCAAGCCCTAGCCCATGCGGTGGATGCGGTGCTGTTTACTGGGGACGCATTCCCCGATGCCACGCCTCCCCCACTGGTCCAGGAACTGTTCGCCCGCCAGTTCTATCGGCTGGCCCAGGCCCAAATCCCGACGCTGCTTTTGGTAGGCAACCACGACCAGCGTGCCCAGGGCCAGGGTGGTGCCTCCCTCTGCATTTTCCGCACCCTGGGCGTGCCGGGGGTGATCGTGGGGGACTCCCTGGAGACTCACCGTCTGTCCACCCCCCATGGCCCTCTCCAAGTCGTAACGCTTCCCTGGATCACCCGCGCCGCCCTGATGACTCGCCCAGAGGTGGAGGGGCTATCGATGGCCGAGGTGAACGAAGCCCTACTTCAGCGGTTACATCTGGCCCTGGAAGGGGAATTACGCCAACTGGATCCGGCAGTGCCAGCTATCCTCGCGGGCCATGCGATGGTGGCCAATGCCCGGCTGGGGGCAGAGCGGTTTTTGGCGGCGGGGAAGGGGCTGCTGATTCCCCTCTCCCTCCTCGCCCGTGCCGAGTTGTGTTACGTGGCCCTGGGCCATGTCCATCGCCATCAGGTGCTCTGTCAGGAGCCGCCAGTCGTCTACGCGGGCAGTCTGGAGCGGGTGGATTTCAGTGAGACGGAAGAAGAGAAGGGCTACGTCCTAGTGGAGATTGAGGCCCCCGGCCGGCCGGCCCGCTTCACCTTCTGTCCAGTGCCCACTCGCCCCATGCACAGCCTGAGTGTCAACTTGGAGAAGGCGACCGACCCAGAGGCGCAAATCCTGGCGACCCTGGCCCAGGCTAACCTGCAAGATGCCATTGTGCGGCTGACCTACCGGTTGCGGCCCGATCAACTGGATCAGATTCGGGAGTCGGTGCTGCATCAGGCCCTCGGTGTCGCCCACAGCTATACGATTCAGCCCGATTTGGTCAGTCAGTTGGCCCGGCCCCGCCTGCCCGATCTCCCCTTGACCCGCAGCCTCGATCCCCTCACGGCTCTAGAGGAGTACCTGAATCTGCGCCCAGAGTTGGAGGCCCTGCGCGCCGACCTGCTGCGAACAGCCCAGAGTCTGCTCCAAGCAGAGGCTGAAACGGAGGTGGCTACCGGCCGGCCGGCCGTGACCCCAGAGCTAGTGTCCTCGGAGCCTCACGCGCCCTCTCCTGGTCTAGAGGCTGGCGGTTCCCCTGAAGCTGGGTCGGAGGGGCCTGTCGATGGGAGTCCAGGCGGGAAACGGCGGCGGCCGGCCGGCCGGGCCAAGTCCTCCCAGTTACCCCTACTGTAGTCCAGTCAGTCCAACACGGGTAAGAGCGATCAAGGCTCCCAAACTTATCGATCCGAGAGTTTTTCGGCACGATCTACCCGAACAACAAGCGGCACCATAGCTATGAACTAAGTCCTGGACTTTTTGGTCTGCTCGCTGCCACCACGCAGGGGGCGGTGCCTCCCTGTAGGATTGCTGTGCTTACCTTATATCTGATTTCTTAAGATGGCATTAGGAGATGACTGATTCACAGAATGTTATGGGCACCTCTATCTATTCAGTCTGCTGCGCAGTTATTGACAATAGTGGCCGGTAAACTAGGCGCTTCAAGCTGGCTCATTCTCAGTAAGGGGGCGATTCGCCAATTATGCCAATTTATATAGAGATGCCCATATGGTATTTTGGTAGTAATAAAGATGTAGTGAAATGACTATCAGATGATCAAGAGCTGTTAGGAA
>JACYLR010000188.1 GCA_015272465.1 Gloeomargaritaceae cyanobacterium C42_A2020_066 | reverse complement strand
GGAGGAGATGCAGCTCAGCGGGGAGAGCATCTAGCGCTTCTAAAAGGGAGTCTTGGAGTTCGGCATTCATGCTCGAAACCCCTCCATTTCTGCCCAAATTGGAAAGCGATCAACTTCTAGAGAGTCCGCCTGATCAAACACCCCACTGGGTAGCGCTCGATTCAGAATCATCTTGACCCTGGGCCACTCAGGAATAGGGAGATCCGGCTGGTAAGAAATGACTTGACGTTTTTTGCGACTCATGTTTTAATTGGGGTAATAGAAAAGTTTCATCGACGGCCCCAGAACCTGCAAAATCTGGGGCTTTTCACACGAAAAGCGGCGCTTAGACTAGAAGCATTTGGGGTTCAAGCTATTAGCGCTAGCCGGTTGATGTCAGGTCATCTGCTTAGGTGGACGCCCTCGGCGACGCTCATTTCCCATTGCCCAGGCCATCAGGGCGTCAGGTTTATAGCGAAAAGTTCTCTCGCCTAGTTTGGCATAATGAACCCCCGGAATTAGACGACCCTCAAGCCTCCATTTTTTAACTGTGCGTCCTGGGACACCCAGAAGTTGTCCGGCTTCGTCCATTGTCAGAAGTTTCTCAGGCATAAACCGCTCCCTTACATCCTACATAATTCCATCTTTGCACACACGAAAAGCCACCCGTGGCCACTTTTTGTCACGGGAAAGGTACGCTTTTTAGCTGATAGACCGTTTCGGTCAATCGGGGGTTTTACCTAGGTAGCAGGAACGACAGATGCCGTGATTGTTTAAGCCCGCCCGCTTCCCGCATTCAAGGCAATATCCGCGCCTGGTACGTACCCACTTAGGGGGCTTACCTATACTCCGCTGGCCCCGCTGGCGGGCCGCGTCATACGCCCGCTGGCACTGAATATCCCCGCAATGGGGTGGGGCCGATTTACCTGTCCCCCGCTCGAATGCGAATAGCTTTCCGCAACACCCGCATTGGGCGGTTCCATGTGTTTCAGGTCTGGGGGTGAGACGGGCGGCGCGGGATGACGAGGCGTTGATGTCACCCCAGAGGGCGGATTTTTCAACGACCCAGGGAGCGGTAGTGAGTCGCAACTGTCTGAGAAACTCCCGGAATCTTGCGTTCGCAGCCTGCCACGACTGAAAGGGGAGCGAGTACCGCCCTAGGCGGTCTAACGCCTCCCGGTAGGATTCTGCAACCACGGGGTCACGTACCGCTAGCGCTGCCCCGTACACATCATTCGCCCGTGCGGGTTTCTGCTGAAAGATTGACTCAAAGTAGAGAATCGTCAGCCTATCCCTTATAAACAATTCGGGGGCATAGCCCATTCGGTTACAGACTTCCGGCCATTCGGGGTAGAGGGCATCGAACTCCTCGCGGAAGTCAGGCGATTCGATGCACTCGATCCACTGGTGGTGGGCCAACCTCCACAGGGCTAGGGACTCCAGCACCGTGGGAATACTCCCCTTACAAAGAGACTGGGCGACCTCTTTGATCGTCCCCTCCCCTGGAGCCATCCACGCTGCGCCGGTCGGTAGGGGCAGGGCAAACACTCGGAAGGGTTGCTCGAATACGATTAACCCACCGTGGGAGACCCGAACGAGGAATGCGAACGTATCACCACCCTGACTGGGGGCAGTTTCTACCCGCCAGTCAGGCCCCGTGTCCATAATCCGGTAGCGTCATTTCCTCTATCAGATGGGCATACACCCGACCGACCATTTCTACAGAGACGTGCCCTGCGAGTCTCGCTCCCGCTGCCAGAGATCCAGTGCTCTCTATCAGATGCGAAATGGCCGTGTGTCTCGCGCAGTAAGGAGGCTTGTATGGAATACCCGCCCGCTGGCAGATAGAGCGCCAGCAGCGCTGCGAAAACGAGTGGTCATCGACCGGAAGACCCCGTGGGGTGGTGAAAACTAATCCTTCAGGGCTGAAATCTGGAGGTCGGCGGCCCTCAAACATTGATAGCAGTGGGGCGGAAAGCCGAAGGATTCTCATCTGGCCAGTTTTTGTCGAGCGATGCTGGCGTGCCCGCCCACTTGAGCGGCCATCCTCTCCCCTAGAAAGCGACTCGCAAATCGTGACCGTTCCGCGTTCCAAGTCGAGGTGCTTCCATTTCAGTCCGAACGCCTCGCTGGGCCGCAGCCCCAGATGGAAGAGCGTGAAACACAAATCGTGGTAGTACCAATAATGTCGGTCGGTCTTTATACAGGACAAAAACTGCCTTACCTCTTGGGCAGTAAATGCGTCTCTACGGGGCTTAGCACCCTTCAAGGGCTTGATTCTCTCGAAGTGGTTGGCCGTCCACTGACCGCCGTCTACGCACCACTTCCCGAAGCCCCGGAGCAACACCAGGTTATCGTTAGCCGAGCGGGTCGCCTGACGGGAACGCAGTAACTCGATGAACTCACGGGCGGTGGCCTCATCCACGATGTTGCGCCCAAAGCGTTTTAGGTTGGATTCCATCGGGCGATAACGCCCCGTGATGGACACCCCCCCAGTTCCCCCGACCCGCCTGGACTCGGTAAACTCCTGCCACAGTCCCAGGGTGGTCACGAAACGGTCACGATCATCCGGCTCATTCGTGACCACGGCTGGCCGGTAATGGTCTGGATCATCGACATAAGCCCCAGTCATCAGGTCGAGTGTGACCCGTGACGCTATCTCCTGGGCTTTGGCTTGCCCCGCTGGGGTGTCGGGTAGTCCCAACGTCCACCGCCTACGCTGTCCCCCGGCCCGGAAATTCAGCCGCAACATTCCGTCCTGGGAATAAACACTCGCCTTAACAGCCATCAGCCCGTGACCAAATCGTGACCAAATCGTGACCAGATTCTAGCTTTTACGGGCCAAAGTGTGACGCTAAGGGACAGTCATCCAGGGAGGGATACTGCCTAGAAGTTCGGTGGTATCGGTAAAAGTGCCATCGGGATGACAGGATTTGAACCTGCGGCCCCCTCGTCCCGAACGAGGTGCGCTACCAAGCTGCGCTACATCCCGGTTTAGCACCCATTATTCTGACACAGTTTGGTGGGAGTGCTGCGTATCTAGGGACTGGAGGTAGGCTAGGGCGGCCGGCCGATCCCTCAGGACACCATCTAGGGTTGCTGCCCGGAGATGCTGGAGCAGACCTCGAAAGGTTGGCCCCGGTCGATAGCCCAAAGCTTGGAGGTCATCCCCCGTCAGGAAGGGACGGATCTGAGACCAGGTAGACCAGTAGCGTCTGATCAGGCGACGGAGCCAGGGTGGGCCAGTCGCAGCCAGCAGCACCAGGGTTTCTGAACCAAGGGGTTCGAGTTGGGCAACAACTTGACTCGGCCGGCCGGCGCTCTGCAAACACCTCTGAAGTGCATCACAGGATTCCAGACATTGACCGACCTTGGGCGGTAGATCGAGTTGAGTCACAACTCCCCGCCGTTGAGCGGGGGGCAGTGCGGTGAGGAGAACCGCTAGACTGAGCAGCCACGTTTCGGTGGCAAAGGGATGGGCTTGGGCCAAGCGGCCGGCCGTGGCGATC
Organism: Gloeomargaritaceae cyanobacterium C42_A2020_066; assembly: GCA_015272465.1. Lineage (GTDB taxonomy): Bacteria > Cyanobacteriota > Cyanobacteriia > Gloeomargaritales > Gloeomargaritaceae > JACYLR01. Next base: position 12,639 of record JACYLR010000188.1, on the reverse strand, counting down.
TGCGTGACCATCGCCTCCTGCCAGGGAAAATCAGGGACTAGGCAGTCAAGCCCGCGCCAAACCGCCAGCAGTCGCAGGGCCGGCCGCCAGGATTCCGACTGGAAGAGGTACTTAAACTCACCGCGCAGACGATGCTGGAGGGCGGGTGCTCCCCCCCGGTGCTGAAGGTAGGGTTGCCAGGGATTCCGGGCCAAGGTCTGTCGCCATAGGGCTTCCGTATGGGGCTCCAGCGTCAGACCCAGTCGGGCTGCCAGGCGCGCGCCTCGGTAGAGGCGGGAGGGATCATCGGCGAAACTGTGCTCGTGGAGAACCCGCAACTGCCGCCTCTCTAAATCCTGCTGGCCGCCAAAGGGATCGAGCCAAGTACCTGCCCTCGGTTCCGTCAGGCGGACGGCCATCGCATTTATCGTGAAGTCCCGGCGGCCGAGGTCCTGCGCCAGGGTTGCCGGACGGACAACGGGATTAGCCCCCGGATGGGGATAGGATTCGGCGCGGGCGGTGGCAATGTCCATCGACAGTGGCCCCAAACCTGAGTCAGCCGGCCAGGTGAGGGCGCAGGTCTGGAATGTGCCATAGCTGTGAAGATGGACATCGGGATAGAGGCGGCCCAACCGCTCTCCCAATTGAATGCCTGCCCCCGGTGCTGCCCCCTCAACCACGAGGTCTAAGTCGGGTAAACCTAGACCTGGCACGGCCGGCCGCAGCAGCAGATCCCGCACCGCGCCCCCCACCAGGTAGAGCACCCAGCCCTGTTGCTCGGCTTCCGCAACTAGGACGCTGAGGAGTTGACGTTGGCCGTCCGGCAGGGCCTCCAGTCCCCTCCAGGCCAGGGCTACGTCGCAATTGGATGCCACCCTGGAGCCTAGGCAGACAACCGGGGCCACTGAGGCTGGGGCAGCCCCAAACGCTGCCGGAGCCAGAGGCCAAGGGCCACTAGAATTGCGGTCATCAGAGCCGCCAATCCCACCGGGTCTGGCAGCCAAAACACCGCCTCTAGGTGGTAAACCTGACCGGGCTGGAGAGTCCAGGCCACCCCGTCACCCAAGCGCTGGGCAGCGGGACTGGTCTCTGGGCCGGGCTGCACTCCCCAGGGAGCCAGGACTCGAAAGGTTAAATCAACCCAAGTTTCCGGGGCCTCCACCACCTCTCCTTGGGCCAACCAAGTGGCTAGGGGCCGCAAATCCAAGTCGTAGGTCAGGCGATTCTGGGTTACTAGCCCCCAAGGTGTTTGAACCCATACCACTCGGCCGGCCGGGGATTCTGCCTCCGGGTCTTGGAAAAAGGTGGCCAGGGACGTCGCCAATTCCTGAGGATCGGCAAAGGGCAGACGAAGTTCCAGCACCCGCTCGGCCGGCCGAGTCACTTGCCCCCCCAACTGGCGCGTCCGTCCCTGCAAACCCTCTATCCACGACTGGACGGCCGGCCCCCCAAACCGCACCAAGGGTTCACTGAGGGTAACCTGCTGCACCCACTCGCCCCGACCGCGCCAATTAAACTGGGCCGCTAGGTCGTACTGAACACATCCCCCCAAACCGAAGGCAACGACCCCAATCCACACCCAGACCAGACACTGCTGGAGAAAACGCCGCCCTGTTCCCATCAAGCTGCACCCGTCGCTTGAGTCGGTGCGGGCCGCGCTCCGGCCGGCCGAGCCTTGGACTGCGTTGCGGGATCAAGCGCGTAGATTTCCAGGTGGCTAAATAGGGTCGTCACGAAGGCAAACAACACAAAGGGCAGGGACAACACCAAAATCAAACCCACTGATGCCAAAGCAATAATGGGGTTTGTGCTCATCGTTGCTAGGGCTGCCGCCAAGCTGGCAAAAATCACCAGAAGCCATACAATGACTTGGCCATAGATGTCCCCAAAGGAAAGCGTACACACAAAGCGATAGCGGTTCATGGGATTCATGGGGATCACCTCGCTAGGATAGAGTCTTGGCTCAAGCAGTACCCAGATCCTAACAAAACCCTTGCACCCTTATCCTGAGGGTTTCCCAATGTTGTTATCAACTCTTTACAATTTACGCCCCCCAGAGGCTCAACTCCAGAGGTATGGAAAACGGGGAGGCATTGCCAACCGCGGCTTTCCAGCAAACTCTACTCCTTGTTAATCGTGACCGGCTGGCCTTGAATACCCGCATAGATGACGAGAATCTCAGCCGGTTCAGTACCGTCATTTTTGCCGAAATGCCACTGATCGACCACCTCCACCACCCCGTCTCCCGCTTTGATGTGGAGCACTTTCTGATCAGCCGTGGTCACCGTCAGCGTGCCTCGCAGGAGCATGCCCGCATTGATCACGGGATGTTTGTGGAGTGGGAGTTGAACGCCAGGGGGAATCACAATCCGTAGAATCGTCACCTCTGGCTGACCCGCAGGATAGGGCGGGAGCAGACGACCGTCCCAACTGGTGGTGGTGCGATTCAATACCTGAACCTTGACCGGCGAACCCTCCTCCGCCCGGACTTGCCCCCCCAGGGAGAGTACCAATAGCAGGCCCAAGGCTAGTCTGTGCATGGTTCCTAATCTTCACTCTGCGCGGCATTACCGGCCGAACTTCTGGGAATCAGGCTATCGCAATTAACCGCAACCGCCCATTAGCCCGTGAAGGCGGGCAGAGGTCACTAGCTCTGAGGATATGGCCAGCGGGTGTACGACTACCCCCTAGGGGGTTACCGGAACGGGTGCTTCGGGGAGAGAGACTTGTGTTGCCCGGTTCCAGAACATCTCCAGATTGTAAAACTCCCGCTGTTTGGGCAAGAAGATGTGGACGATCACATCCCCATAATCTAAGAGTACCCAGCCGGTCTCCGCTGCCCCTTCTCGCCGCGCCGGCCGCCGCCCGCAGGCCAGCAACACCTGTTCTTCAACTGCCTTGGCAATCGCACGGAGCTGGGCCACCGAAAATCCCGAAACGATGACAAAGTAGTCTGCCAGGTAACACACTTCCTCAACTTGCAGCACCCGGATGTCTGTGGCCTTGCGATCTTCAGCCGCCCGTGCAATCAACAGGGCCAGATCGGCAACGGAGTCAGAAACTGGAAGCATCGGGTTGGGGTAAGGGTTAATCCTATTCTGCCATTCCAGCCGCCGCCAGGGCACGCTGCAAAGCCCAGTTACGCGTCTCTAGGGTGCGGGGGTGCACCAACCGAGGATGGCTCAACAGCGATTTCAACAAGAGATCGCAGGTTTTCCAGGTGGCGGCGTAGAGATCCCGAGGTACTAGGTGACGCAACGCCTCCAACTCTGGGGTCTGTCCCCGTCCAGGTTCCAGAGCATCCGCCAAAAAAACCACACAACTCAATGGCCCCATTCCCGGCCGGCCCAGCGTATGATCACGAATAGCCTCAAGGATTTGTGGGTTTTCGACCCCAAAGGTCTGATGGGCGATCAGGGCACTGACATCCGCATGGAGCAAGTGGGGATGGGCCTGGGTCACAGCATCAATGGGGACATTCCCTTGGCGGGCCAGTTCCAGCAGGCGCTGGGGCGGGAAGTATTTGGCCAAATCATGGAGCAGTCCTGCTTGGGCGGCTTCCTCGACCTCGAGGCCATGAACCCCGGCCCACTCTGCGGCCAGGGCTTCTACCCTGAGAATATGCTGCAGACGGGGAGCCGGAACATGGTCGTGCAGCCACGCCAGCACTTGCGCTCGAAATGGGGCTGTAACAACCACCGCGACTCACCGAGGCTATAGCAGGGACTTTGGTTGCGATCCTAGACTAAAACGTAAGCCCGTTGGGCCGCTCTCCTCACGCCCTATGAGTTACTGTTTCAATCCTGCTTGTACCCGGCCCGGTCAAAACCCGGAGGACGCCAAGGTTTGCCAGGCGTGCGGCTCTGAGTTACTGCTGCGCAACCAAGGGCGGGTATATCGGATGAAAAAGTGCTTGGGCCAAGGGGGGTTCGGAGCTACTTTTCTAGCTGCCGAGGAAAACCTGCCCGGCCGGCCGCTGTGCGTGATTAAGCAGTTGCGCCCACCGATCAATGATCCGAATAACCATGTCTACGCCATGGCCCGCGAGCTTTTTGAGCGGGAGGCCGCCATCCTGGGACGAATTGGCAACCACCCCAAGTTGGCCAGCCTGCGGGATTATTTTGAGCAAGCCCCCTGGTTCTACATGGTCCAGGAGTACGTGGAGGGTAAGACGCTACAAATGCAGGTGCGCGAGGCCGGCACCTACGATGAGCAGGCCCTCAAGGATTTCCTCAAGGAGATCCTACCGGTGTTGCAGTATCTCCATGACAACGGCACCATCCACCGGGACATCAAGCCTGCCAACATCATGCGGCGATCTTTGGACAATGCCCTGATCCTGATCGACTTTGGAGCCGTTAAGGAGGTGGGGGAAACCCCGATGGGTGGGGGCGGTGAGTTGACCCAGTATGCCATTGGCACCGCGGGCTATGCCCCCCCTGAACAGTTGGCGATGCGGCCTGTCTATGCCAGTGACATCTACGCCCTAGGGGCCACCAGTTTATTTCTGCTCACCGGCAAAGCTCCCAAGGATCTCACGACGGACCCGATGACGGGTGAAATTCAGTGGCGGCAGTATGTGCGGGTCAGCGATAGCTTTGCCCAAGTGCTGGATCGGATGCTCGCCCCGGACTTGAAACAGCGCTACACCCAAGCCGGGGCAGTGCTGCGCGCCCTAGAGTTGGAGCCGTCCAGAGGGGAAGTCGCTCAGGGAGGGCGGCCGGCCGGCCGAGCAGGTGCACCAGAGACACCGCCTGTGGGTGAGGTAACCCAGGGACAGGTGGGGCGGATGGCTGACGCGATCCGGGCGCGGCGGCCCCGGATGGAAAAATCGGAGGCGCTTGGTACCAGCAGTGGGCGGATGACCAGTAGCCGACTCAAGTCGGAGTACATCAAGGGTAAGCGGGATTTTGCCGGTCAGGATATGCGCGGTCTGGATCTACAGAGTGCCAATTTAACAGGTATCGTCTTGCACGATGGATTGCTCAGTCAGGTGAATTTTCAGGACGCAGTTTTGGAGAGTGCCAACCTGGGTCGGGCAAATCTGCAAAAAGCCAAGCTGGCAGGTGCCAATTTGCATCGTGCTTACTTGAGTTTTGCTGACCTAGAGGGAGCGGATTTGCGCAATGCTGACTTGACTGAAGCCTATTTGCGCAATGCGAACCTGCGGGAAGCAAATCTCTGTGGCGCAGATTTGACAGGGGCGCTGATTTCTAATGAGCAGTTATCGGCGGCACGCACCAATTGGGCAACGATTATGCCTAGTGGCCGCAAGGGAAGTTGGTGGCCACTCTGAGGTTGAGTTGAATCACTCCCAGACTAGAGCTAGGACACGCGAGCGTGACCACCCTCTAAAGTCCGTCGCCAGTGTAGTTACGGACGATGGAGCATCGATATACATATGGTGATTTTAAATAGCGATAAGGGCACCTCTATTTATTCAGTTTGCTAGCATTTATTGACAATAGCGGCCGGTAAACTAGGCACTTTAAGCTGGCTCATTCTCAGTAAGGGGGCGATTCGCCAATTAATAGAGGTGCCCTTAACAAGTTTTGCCAACCATACAGTCGGGTAAGCATTCGGCAGCCTATGGGACTACTTCTGAAAGTTGTCAGCGCTCGCCAACGAGTCATGTCGTGAAGTCGGTTGCAAAACCCATGGGTTCACCCCCACCCCAGCGGCTAGCAGGCATCTACCTCAAGCTGACCTTGACCGCCCTCTTCTGGGGAGGAACCTTCCCGGCCGGCCGGGTCGTTGCCGAAACCCTGCCCCCCTTTACCGCCGCTTTTGGCCGCTACGCACTAGCCAGCCTGGGACTCGTGGCCCTCCTGCTCTGGCGAGAGGGTGGCCTCAAATCCCTGACCCGCCCCCAGCAGATCAACGTCTGGCTCCTCGGCCTGACCGGCATCCTGGGCTATAACGCCTTCTTCTTTTGGGGTCTGCAAACCACCTCGGCCGGCCGGGCTGCCCTGATCATCACCACCAATCCGGTCTTGATTGCCGTGGGGGCTGCCCTCTGGTGGGGTGAACGGCTCACCCCCCTGCGTATCCTGGGCATGGGCTTGGCGGTCAGTGGTGCGGCTCTAGGTATCGCCCACGGCCAGCCCACAGTCCTTGTGCGCCAAGCCTGGCAGTTCCACGACCTGATATTGCTCGGTTGTGTGGTCAGTTGGACCCTGTACACCCTCCTTAACCGGCCTCTGGTTGCCCAATTAACCCCCCTGGCCACCGCCACCTGGGCCTGCCTGGCGGGTACCCTCCTGCTGTTCCCCTTGATGCTGGCGGAGGTGATTGGGCACGGCCGGCCGGCAATCCCACTGCTGACTTGGGCTTGCCTGGCCTACCTGGCTCTCCTGGGCACCGTTGTCGCCCTCTACTGGTATGCCGCCGCCATTCAAGTACTGGGTCCTGCCCGGTCAGCCATTTTCATCAGCCTGGTGCCGGTGATTGCCGTACTCCTCTCCGCCCTGTTTCTGGGAGAATCCCTCAACCCAGGACTGTTTGCGGCCGGCCTCGGTGTTGCCGTCGGTATCTACCTCACAAACCAGCCACGCTAGGCTTCTAGGGCCAAGGGTTGTTCCTGAGCAGCCTCAGTTCCCTCTTCGCCCGGCCCGCTGCGGCCCACCAGTTTTTGGAGTTCCGCCAAGGCGACCTCTGCACTCTGGATTTTTTGAATCAGCGAACGAGCCACTTCTGCCCCTGTGCGCGCCGCCTCGTTGTTCTCCTTAATGCAGGCTCGGAAGCGAGAGGCCACCCGGCTGACCTGACTGCTGGCCTCCGAAGTCTGACTGGCGAGCTTGTTGATTTCCAGGGCAATGTCACTGAACCCGGCCAACTGGGTACCCGCCTTGCTGATCGCCACGGAGGCTTGCATCGACAGGTGGCGCACCTGGCGGCTGATTTCCTCAATCAGTCGTGTGGCACTGTCCACCGACTCCAATTCCCGCTCCAGCGTCTCGCCTACCTGAATAATTTCCCCAGTGGTGCTGCAAATCGTGTTGACCCCGGCAAAGGTGGCCTGAAAAGCCCGCTTGCCTTCCAGGGAGAGCAGTTGACCAATCATCACAAATCGGTCGTTTAGCCGGCCGATTTCCTGGCTCTTTTGGGTCAACTCCGCTTTCTGACTTTCCAGGAGTTGATTACGGCGCTGAATTTCAGCCTGCTGCCCCTCCAACATCTGGGCGTATTCCTGAACCTTGCGCTGTTCATCAGTCAGCTTGGTCAAGGAATCCTGGAGCGCGGTGGTTTGCTGCTGCACCATGTCCATGCTCGCCGCCAGAATCTGGGACTGGGCCAAGAGCAAGACGTGCAAATCCACCATCCGGGGCATTTCCCCAGGGGTGATCACCACAAGGGGTTCGTAGACCAACTCGAGGGGACGCTCCAAGGCTGCTTTGGCCGCATCGGTGATGCTGCAACCGGAGGGCACCTCCAGAACGGGCACATTTTCAATTTCCAGGAGGGCATGAATCGGGCGTTTTAGATAGATTTCTAAGCTGTAGGGCCGGCTCATGCGCTCTAAGAAGCGGCGCCGTGAGATCATCCCCAGAAGGTGGTCTCCATTGGCAATAATCACCCCCGGCAGGTCGGCTTGGTCTTGGATCAGGCTCCAGACCTCTTTGCCGGGGACTTCCGGTGAGACGCAATAATCACTGGAGGGTAAGTCGCCAACCGTGTAGTCTAATCCGGCTGTGATAACTTCGCTCATAACCCTACCTCGAGCGGATCAATTGATATTCCCTACAGCTATGATGACGAGTCGATATTATGAAAAGGTTATGGGTAACCTAATTGGGATTTAAGTATTAAACTTGCTCTGAATATCAACAACACCGATCCGCTGTTCCGTATTTATACCCTTGATACGCTGGGATGCCTGTGCTGTCAAGGGGGCTGCCTAACCCTGGGGAAGGAGGGTGGCTGCCAGGTTTTCCAAGGGCACAGGTTCAAACGTGAGGGGAGCCTCGGCCGGCCGGCGCTGGGGGTAGGGAATATGCACCAAATACAAGAGCCGATCCCCTGGTTGCCAGTCCATCGACGGCGTTACCAGTAACACCTGTCCCTGGCGATGAAGGGCTAAGGGCAAAACCTCAGTATTCTGCACAACATTCGTCCAGTAGGAGCTATCCTCCAGCGTCAGGGTGGTTTCCAACAGACGCACTTGGTCGGTTTCCAGCCACTGGTTCCAGGTCTTCACGGTGCCTTCACCAAAGGCCGACTGCACCTGGCTGGTAGTCCCTGGATCGGGAGCAAGGGCCACGAGGACGCGGGGCGGATAAAATTCCTCGGCTACCCTTTGGGCCAGAACCCCATTCACCGCTGGGTTTTGGGTTGCGGCTAAGAAGGTGCCCACCTCAGCCACGCCCGCTTCCTCTAGGACTTGGGCATCGAGGGCGCTACCCACGACCACCCGCAGGTTCTCCTGAGTGGCCCGGCCACAGTCCTCCAGGTTGGTATCCACCAGGGTCACCGGTTCGCCGTGCTCCTGAAAGACGCGGGCCACCAGCCGGCCGAGGGGATTACTGCCGACGATGACCGCCCCCGGCGTTTGACTGGAACAGATGCCCAACAGGCGTGCCACCCGGCCGGCCGTCAGGCCCTGGAGCACCACGGTCAGGGTAATCGTCAGAAACACCAGCCCCTTCACCGAGTCACCCCCCGTCACACCACCAGCGGTAAGCAGGATGGAAAACAGGGACGCAACGGAGGCGGAGACAATGCCCCGCGGTGCCACCCAGGCCAGAAAAACCTTCTGCTGCCAACTCAGATCCGTGTTCCAAGTTGAGAGCAGAATATTCACCGGCCGCACCAAGAGCATCAGGGCTAGCACCGTCAACAACCCCCCCCAACCCAGGGCCAGCACACTATCAATCGACAGGTCAGCCGCCAGCAGCACAAACAGCAGCGACACCGCCAGGGTGGTCAACTGGCCCTTAAACCGCTTCAGCAGCCGTTGCTCCGGGCCGGCCGACCGCTGGAGCACCAGCCCCGCCACCACGGCTGCCATCAACCCCGACTCGCTCTGAACTGTCTGGGCCACGCTGTAGAGTCCCCACAGCCCGGCCAGCGCCGCCAGATTTTTCAGGTCTTGGGGTGGAAACCGCTCACTGCGGAACAGGAAGCCCAAACTCCACCCCCCCAAGGCACCTATGGCCGCCCCTACCCCCAGCCGTTGCAGCAGGCCCGCCCCCACATCCATCAGACCCGTGTCTCCCGTGAGGACAACGTTGAGTACCACGACGGCCAGCACCGCCCCCACCGGGTCATTGAGAACACCTTCCCCCTCCAGCAGGGCAGCCACCTGCCGATCTACAGGTACTTGGCGCAGCAACGGCCCAATCACCGTCGGGCCAGTCACAGTGACGAGGGCTGCGTAGAGAAACGCCAAGGGCCAAGGAAACTCCCCCAGGTAATGGGCCGCCACGCCGCCCCCCACCAGCGTCACCAGGACACCCAACGACACCAGGTTGCGCATGGCCCCGGAGACCGTGCCCAGGTCAGCAAGGCGCAGGTTGAGGCCCCCCTCAAACAGAATCAGGGCCACGGCCAAGCTGATGATCACTTCTAAACCCACCCCCAGACTCTGGGGCTGGAGTAGGCCAAAACCATCTGGCCCTAGGGCAATCCCAAACCCTAAGAGCAGGACAATGCTGGGAATACGCAACCCGTCGGCCAGCAATTGCGCGCCAATACCAGCCCCAACCGCCATCACCACTTGCAGGGTCAGGGCGAGGGAACTTTCCGGTGATGAATCGAGCACAACCCCAAAGGCCATAACGTCATCTTAAACGGACGACGCCGGCCGGCCGCTCGGCCTAAAACCGTTCCAGGCTGGAGAGGAAGATGGGTTCGACGCGAATTCCAACGACCTTGGAGGGACGAATCACCAGAAATTCCCCTTGGACGTTCTTAATGGGCACGTTCACCATTTCGTCCGAGGTGAGGCGGCTCATCAGGTCGTTCTGGTACCACTTCTGGAAGTCCTGGATCGTGGGAAACCGTACCTCTTCCCGGTGGCCTCCTTCCAGCATGATGTAGACGGCGTACTCGTTGGCAACTCGTGGCATGGGGCACTCCTGGATGGACGCCGAGCCTAGCACCCCAAACTTACCAGACCCTATCGGGCAGGGCAATGGAACAGCAGGGTTAACAGGCTATTAGGGCTAGGGCCGCGTGGCGGTGCGGGGCGGTGGCGCTGGGGTAATGGTGTAAAAGTAAGTTTCCCAGTCGGGGTCGGTGGCACCGAGAGGACGACTGTAGATCGCGACCGCCTGAATATCCGGTGGTTTCAGGCCCTTAATCACGGTGCGGGTAATGGCGGTAACCCGGTCGTAGTCGGGGTGATCACCTGTACGATCCAGCACCACGTAAAGGTAAGGGGGGGCTTGGGTCACCTGTACCTTCAGACTGTCTTCAGCCAAGGCAAGGGCAATGGCGTAGGCAATATCAGTGTCCGTCATGGCCAAAGGCAATCGCCGTCACTCCTAGGGTATCGGATAGCGCCCCGTTCCCCTAGGGGTTTACCTCGGGGACTTGGCATTGGGTCGCCGCGTGAGAGGGCAGGATGTTAGGGTCATGGGGTGCATCCCCCAAACCCGTGACCTCCCAACGAAAGACTCAGGTGACTTCCCAGACGTTCCCCTGGCGGGGGTTTCCCACCCGTTACCAAGCCTGCGGGGCGACAGGGCCGGCCGTAGTCTGCATTCATGGCTTTGGGGCCTCTAGTGACCACTGGCGCAAAAATCTTCCCATCCTCGGTCAGACCTGCCAGGTCTATGCCCTCGATCTGATCGGTTTTGGTGGGTCGGCCAAGCCTAAACCGAGTGAAGAACTGGACTACACTTTTGAGACCTGGGGCCAGCAGGTGGTGGATTTCTGCCAAACGGTTGTCGGCCGGCCGGCCGTGCTGGTGGGCAACTCCATTGGTGCCGTGGTGGCGCTCCAAGCGGCTGTGGTAGCCCCGGACTGGGTCAAGGGCGTGGGCCTACTCAACTGCTCCCTGCGCCTATTACATCAACGACGGCGGGCCAGCCTGCCCTGGTATCGCCGCTGGGGTGCACCGCTCCTGCAAAACCTGTTGGGCTACCATCCCCTGGGACATCAATTTTTCCGCCAGGTGGCCCAACCCCAGGTCATTACTCGCATCCTGCGCCAAGCCTATGGCGACCCCGCCACCGTCACCCAGGAGTTGGTGGAGGCCATTTACCGGCCGGCCGTTGATCCAGGCGCGGCCGATGTCTTTCTCGCCTTTGTCCGCTACGACAGCGGCCCTCTCCCTGAGGATCTGCTACCCAAGGTTACGTGCCCCGTCTGGATTGCCTGGGGGACGGCCGATCCCTGGGAACCCCTGAACATGGGGCAACAGTTGGCAGAGTACCCCGCTGTCCAGGACTTTCGACCCTTGGAAGGCGTCGGTCACTGCCCCCAGGATGAGGCTCCCGACCAAGTCAACGCACTGCTTCTAACGTGGCTCCAGGCCGTAGATCAAGACAATCAGAACGGGGGTCACAACAGCTATCAGCAGGTTTAACCAGCCCCCTATGCGGACAAAATCCAGAAACTTGTAGCCCCCCGGCCCGTAAACCATGGTGTTGGTCTGGTAGCCGATCGGGGTCATGAAGCTGTTGGACGCGGCGAAGGTGATGGCGTACATCAAAGCGTAGGGATTCAAGCCCAGAGTTGTAGCAACCTTGACAGCTACTGGCAGCAGGAGGACAACCGTGGCGTTGTTAGACAGAATCTCGGTAAGCAGCGATGTGATCACGAAGAAGAACAAGACAATCCAATAGCCGGACAGATTCTGGCCCAGTCCTGACATACCTAGCGCTAGCCACTCGGTAGTACCAGATTTATCCATGGCAATGCCCAAGGGAATCAGGCCAGCCAGTAGAAAAATCACATCCCAGCGCACAGCCCCATAGATTTCCCCCGGCCGCAGGCATCCGGTGAGAACCATGAGCACCACTCCAAGCAGAGAACTCACCAAAATCGGCAACCAGCCCAGCCCGGCGACAACAATGACCCCAAGGACGATCCCGATGGCAACCCAGGCGCGATCCGTGCGGGTTTCCTCGACTGCCTGTTGCTCTAAGACCACCAACTCCCGACTGGTTTGCAGGCCAAGCAAACTCTCCTTGGGGCCTTGAACCAGCAGCAGATCGCCAAAGCGGAGGCGCACCTGCCCCAGCCGTTCTCGCACCAGTTCCTCACCACGGCGTACAGCCAGCACAGTGGCGTTGTAGCGCTGGCGAAAGCGGAGGTCTTTGAGAGTCGAACCCACCAAGCGAGAGTTAGAGAGCACTAAAACCTCAGCGATGCCCTCCTCCCCAGTGGTGAGTTCGGTTTCAAACTCCTCCTGACGGAACTGGACATCGGGCAGCATTTCTAGGCCCCGCTCATCGCGGATGCGGAGTAGATCGGCTCGCGTACTACGCACAAGAAGAATATCCCCGGAGCGCAGAGGCTTGTCTGCAAAGGGCTGGGGAAAGTGCACGCCATCCCGGATGATTTCCAGCACGTCCATGTCGAACTTGCGCTGGAGACTACTGGCTCGTAGCGTCTGCCCAACCAAGTTGGATTGGGGCATGACAATCACTTCAGCCACGTAGTCGTTGAGGTCATAGGCTTGCGCCACGCCTTTACCAGGGGTCTTGCGGGCGG
>JACYLR010000132.1 GCA_015272465.1 Gloeomargaritaceae cyanobacterium C42_A2020_066 | reverse complement strand
CGGACAAAACGGGCCGGGAGTTCTTCGGTTCCCACTTCCAACAAAAAGGTGGCCATAGCGCCCCGTGTGCTCAGAGAATCTTTTCCAGACCGTAGACTAGCGTTTTCAGCGTCACCACCCGCCGAATCGCTAGTAACACCCCTGGCATATAGCAACTCCGATCCGAAGTGTCGTGGCGCAGGGTATAGATCTGGCCAGGCGCGCCGAAGATCACCTCCTGATGGGCAATCAGGCCGGGCAGTCGGACACTGTGGATGCGGATGCCCTCCTCCGCCTGAGCGCCCCGCGCCCCCACCAGGGTCTCCTTCTCCGCAACGTGGGCTGGGTTATAGGTCTTGCCCAATTCCGCCAGGAGGGCTGCCGTTTGCAGGGCGGTGCCGCTGGGCGCATCAGCTTTTTGGTTGTGGTGCAGTTCGATGATCTCGACATGATCAAAGTACTGGGAGGCCCGCACCGCAGCCTGCTGGAGCAGCACCATGCCAATTGAAAAGTTGGGGATTACCAGACAGCCGGTACTGGCCTTGTCTGCGAACGCTGCAAGTTCCTGAATCTGACGATTGCTCAGCCCCGTGGTGCCCACCACCGGCCGCACGCCGTAGGCAATGGCTGCCCGCACATTGTCATATACCCCGTCTGGGTGGGTGAAATCCACCATGACGCCGGGCTGTTTCTCCTGGGCAACCAGGGCGCACACGGATTGCAGATCCTGGGTGATCGGGATCTCCAGGGGGCCAATTCCGGCCACGTCCCCCGCGTCATCCCCCAGATGCTGGCGATCTACAGCCCCCATCAGTTCCAGATCTGCGGCCCCGGCCACCGCCTTGATCACTTCCCGACCCATCTTGCCCGCTGCACCGTTGACGATCACAGGAATGGGGCCGGCCGGCCGGGGGGTGGAAACCATGGGGGAGCGCCAGACAATACGCCCCCTATTTTACGGGTTGGCCTCCCCTTCTCCTGCACCCGGTTCACCCTCATTGGTCAACTAACCATTAAACTGGTCTATAGTGGTTATGTGTTGATCATCCGGAGCGCGTCCCTTATGGTGCCCCTGCGGTTGGTGGGGATGATGGTCGGCTCGGCAGCCTGCTGGGGCCTAGGTTTGGTGCTGAGCAAGGCACTGTTGCACGAATTGCCGGCGGGAATCCTGCTGGCGGTGCAGTTGGGCACCAGTGTTTGTCTGCTCTGGGCGATGACGGGGGCGGCCGGCCGAATACCCCCACCCAGTTGGGTACTGGCGCGGGTGAGCCTAACGGGTTGGTTGGAGCCAGGTCTGTCCTACCTGTTTGGCCTTCTGGGATTGGCTTTGACCACCGCCAGTCAGGCTGCCTTGCTGGGGGCCACAGAACCCCTCTGGGTCATGGGCTTGGCGACAGTTATCCTGGGGGAGTCCCTTCCTCGCCACCTCCAAGTGCTGGCGGGCTTAGCTTTTCTGGGCGTTGTTTTGGTGGTGGGGGCGACACCTCACGTGAGCGTGGGTCAGCACCTATGGGGGGATGGCCTCGTGTTGCTGGGCACCCTGTGTGCGGCGCTCTACGTGGTTCTCAGTGGCCGCGCCGTTAGTCAAACCCACCCCCTGCCCTTGGCTGCAGTCCAACAGACGGCGGGTTTGATCTTGATTGGACTACTGACCCACTGGGGATGGACGGGGGACACAACCCTGGCCTTTTCATCGGTGGCCTGGTGGGTGTGGGTGGGGGCTGCCCTGTCTGGCCTGATGCAGTATGGTCTGGCGTTTTGGCTCTACCTGAGTGGGTTGCGGGAACTCCCGGTGTCCCAGGCGGCTCTATTCCTGACCCTGATTCCCGTCTTTGGAGTCCTGGGCGGGTGGCTTTTCCTAGGGGAAACCCTGACCTCTGGACAATTTCTGGGGGCCGGCCTGATTCTGGGGGCACTGATCCTGATGCAACGCCAGGGACTGACCGTCGCGGGCAGACCCCCAAGGTAATGAGAAACGCGGTGGGATTTCCCATGGGTTCTCCCGGTCTCCCCTCAGCCCGTGATGTCTACCCATACCCCTACCGGCCGGCCGCTCACCACATCGGGCCGCTTTCTATAATCGTCAGGCCCGCTACCAAGGTTGCCCCATGTCCGTCAGCCCCCTTGTTCCTGGTGTCTATATCGTCGGGGCGGGGCCGGGCGACCCAGACCTGCTCACCCTCAAGGGCCATCGACTGCTCCAGCAGGCGGATGTGATCCTCTACGCCGATTCCCTGGTACCAGAGTCCCTGCTGGCCGTGGCCCGCCCCGCTGCCCAGAAAATCCCCACAGGTGATAAAACCCTAGAGGTGATCCTGGCTTTGATGGTGGCTGAGGTGGCGGCCGGCCGGGCCGTGGTGCGCTTGCATTCCGGCGATCCCAGCCTCTACGGTGCCATTCACGAGCAGATTCAGGGATTAGAAGCTGCCGGGATTCCCGTAGAGGTGGTGCCCGGCATCGGAGCCTACCAGGTGGCCGCGGCTCGATTGAAAGTGGAGTTGACGGTACCGGAGTTGGTACAGACCGTGATTCTGACGCGGGCTAGCGGCCGCACCCAAGTTCCTGAGGCAGAAGCCCTAGCCAGTTTGGCGACCCATCGGGCCAGTCTTTGCCTCTACCTCAGTGCTCACCACGTCGATCAAGCCCAAATCGACCTGCTCCAGCACTACCCTGCCGACACCCCCGTTGCGGTTTGCTTTCGGTTGGGGTGGCCTGACGAGCGGATCTGGCAGGTGCCCCTGGCCGAGATGGCTGCCCTTACCCACCAAGAACGCCTCACCCGCACCACCCTCTACCTGATCAGCCCGGCGTTGGAGGCTACTGCGGGCCGCTCCCGGCTCTACCACCCGACCCACGCCCACCTCTTCAGGCCCCATGCTTAACGGTTAGGCGCGACCCCAAACCTTGTCATGCCCCCCAATCTATCCCTCGCTTGTAAATAGAAGTCATAACGACTATGATTTATTTAGGGTTACGGAGCATCCTATGGCACGCCTTGAGACCATTCCCCTCGACCAGATTCGCCGTCCCTTGCCCCGGGCAACCAACCCTGCCAAGGTCGCTGCCCTGATGGACTCCATTGCCGCCATTGGCCAGCAGGTGCCCATCGATGTCCTAGAAGTGGAGGGCCGCTACTACGGATTTTCGGGATGTCATCGCTACGAAGCCTGTCAACGGCTCGGCCGGCCGACGATCCTGTGTCGAGTTCGCAAAGCCACCCCGGAGGTACTGCGAATGCACCTGGCCTAGGATGGAGCGGGAGCAGTCGTCGGTGATCTTGACCCGGATTGTTTGACCCTGACGTGACCTTGACTGTTCTACGGCATTGCCCAAAGGAGTTCGCTATGCAGACTGATGTGAAACCCACCCTCTATCCGAGTCGCATTGACCTACCGGCGGAAACCCGCACCCAGGTGGTCAGCCTCCTCAACCAGACCCTCGCCGATACCCTGGATCTCTACACCCAGGTGAAACAGGCCCACTGGAACGTCAAGGGTCTTAACTTTTACCAGTTGCACGAGTTATTCGACACCATTGCTGGCGAAGTGGCCGAATACGTGGACATGGTGGCCGAACGGGTGACGGCCTTGGGTGGTTTGGCCCGCGGCACAGCCCGGATTGCGGCGCAGGACTCGAATCTGCCGGAATATCCCCTAGATATCCTCGACGGTAAGGCCCATGTGATTGCCCTGGCGGAACGGCTGGCGCTGTATGGCAAGGCCGTGCGGGACGCCATCGAAGAAACCGGCAGTTTAGGGGACGCGGACACAGCGGACTTGTACACGGAAATTTCCCGCACCATCGACAAGCGCCTCTGGTTCTTGGACGCCCATCTGCAAGGCTAGCGGCCGGCCGGGGTAGCCTCAGGGCTACCCTTTTTGACAGCCTCCCTGGTGCAATAAGCTAACTTTGTTGAAAATTAATGGGAGGCTTGGTATCCTGTGAGGTAACCCCACCTGTGGTTACAGACATGGCTCTCTACTCGCCCGCTTCCTTGAGGTCTGAACTCCACCAGATCGGTTGCCGTCTGACACCGCAGCGGGAGACGATCCTCAAAGTTTTCCAAAACCTGCCCAAGGGGAATCACCTGAGCGCCGAAGACTTATACACGTTACTTCAAGAGCGCGGTGAACCTATCAGTTTGTCCACGGTGTATCGCAGCCTCAAGCTGATGACCCGCATGGGCATACTGCGGGAGTTGGAGTTGGCCGAAGGGCATAAGCACTACGAAATCAACCAGCCCTATCCCCATCACCACCACCACTTGGTTTGTGTGCAGTGCAACCGGACGATGGAATTTATCAACAGTTCCATTCTCCGAATTGGTATCAAACAAGCCGAAAAAGAGAGCTTACACCTGCTAGATTGCCAACTGACGATTCATGCTGTCTGCCCGGAGGCATTACGCCGGGGATGGCCATCCCTTTTGCCGTCTAACTGGACTTGCTCGCGGACGCTAGCAGGGCTGGGCATGGTGGAATCCGTGGAGGCCAGTACCCCATCCGCCTAGGGAGGGCCGCCTACCTGCACCCCAAGGATGGTTGGACAACCTCAGACGGTCGATGTTCAAGGAATGCCGCTGCACCAGCCGGCCGGCCAGGTCTGGGCGAGTGGTACGGATCCCCGGCAGGACATTGAGCGGATATTCCAACTAGAAGCGGGTTCGGTACGGCTTCTGGTTGAAGTTACCCTCTCAGTGCTCGAAATTCACGACAAAACCATCCGCCGCCACTGGGTCTTTGGCCAAACGGATCGGGTGTGCATCGGGCGGGCACCCGACAACGACATTGTGATCAGCGCCCCGGTGGTCTCTCGCCACCACGCAGAATTAGTCGTCCAAGAGCAACGGTGGCGGTTGATCAACCGTAGTCGCAACGGTACTTACCTCAACGGGGAGCCTATTGATGATGTCCTGGTCAGCAACGGGGATCGGATCGGCCTAGCAACCCCCCTGTCTTATCTCCAGGTGGAACTGAGCTATCGACGGGTGTGGCACTACCTGGACAAGGACGCAGTGACGTGAGCAAAGGTCACAGGTATGCCTTGCCGGATGCACCACCCCAGACCAATGCAGCCATGCTCAAGCCCAATCGAGCACGTTAGAGTTACAGGCTTGGTTGACTCTGAACCTAGGGCCTTAGCCGAAGCGACCACCTACGTAGGCTTGAGTCGCTTCCTTTTGGGGTGACTGGAAGATAGTCGTCGTGGGGGCATACTCCACCAGTTCCCCCGTGCGGCTGCCCTCGCGCATCTCCACGTTGAAAAAGGCGGTCATGTCCGAGACCCGCGACGCTTGCTGCATATTGTGGGTCACGATCACGATCGTGTACAGGTCTCGTAACTCCTGCATCAAGTCCTCAATTCGCCGGGTAGAAATGGGGTCGAGAGCTGAGCAGGGCTCATCCATCAGCACCACTTCCGGCTGCACGGCAATGGCGCGGGCAATACAGAGTCGCTGCTGTTGACCACCTGAGAGGGAGGTACCTGGCTTTTTGAGCTTGTCCTTGACCTCATCCCAGAGGGCTGCCCGCCGCAGGGACTGCTCGACCAACTCGTCCATATCGCCCTTGTAGCCATTGATGCGCGGCCCATAGGCGATGTTCTCGTAGATGGTTTTGGCAAAGGGGTTGGGTTTCTGGAACACCATGCCAATTTGCCGCCGCAGGGTGACCGCATCCACAGAAGCATCAAAAATATTGCGGCCATTGAACAGGATCTGACCTTCGAGTCGTGCCCCCTTAACAAAATCATTCATCCGATTGAAACAGCGCAATAGGGTGCTTTTGCCGCACCCGGACGGCCCGATAAAGGCTGTGATCCGGTTCTTGAAGATTTTCATCTCAATATTACGGAGAGCCAGGAAAGGGCCATAGTAGAAGCCCTTCACGTGGGAGGTCAGGATGACATCCGCTTCCCCGCCGAGGGAATTGTCCATGCTGTAAGCCGTCATTGGGTTTAGCGCTCCATACCGTTGACCCGATCATGCTGCCGGCCGGCCGTTATTGGACAGCCGCGGCTCCCATCAGTATAAAAACGCACCTAGGGTTTCCAGGGTTAACAGTAGTTTAAGGGTCTGTTATTGGCGGGGCAGGAGGGATGAACAGGGCGAGGCCGGCCGCCAGGATTTCCGCCAGGGTTCCTAGCAAACGATAGGCGGCCACAGCGCCTAACAACAGACCCGGATTGGCCACATCTTTGAGGGTCAAGAGGGCAGCGGCCTCAAACACCCCCAGGCCACCGGGGGCCCCCGGCACCACCAGGCCCAGGGCATAGGCCAGGCTGAAACCACCGATGATTGCGGGCCACTGGCCGGCCGCCACGGTCATCAGACCCGCCAAGATCAACAGGAAACCCAGGGCGCGCAGAAGTACAAACAGGGTCTCGCCAGCCAGTAAGCCAAGGGGGTAGTGGGCCAAGGCCAGAGGGGTATCCACCCCCCGCCGCCGGCCGGCCCAAGCCAGGAGCGGATTCAAACAGCGCGGGTGGATCAGGACTAGGACGGTCAGCAACCCAGGAATATGGAGAACGGGATAGGGGGCGTTCCAGAGAGCCAGCCCTAGGGCAGCCAGGGCAATCAGTAGGGGTTCTAACAAAGCGCAGAGGGTCAGTGGGGCCAGTCCCAACCCCATCGCCCGGCCGGCCTGGACACGCCCATAGAGATGCCAGATGCCGCCGGGCAAATACTTGGCCAGGTTGGTTTTTAGATAAATGGAAATTGCCCAACGACGGCAGACCGGCTGGCGACAGAGGCTGAAGTAGCCTGGCCACAACCAGGCATTGAAACTGTGAGCCAAGAGCGTAATGCCTAGGGACATCCCCCAGACCAGAGCAATCTGGGGTTGCGGCTCAAGGGCACGAACCTCCTGCCAGTGACTGGTCAGGGTTTTCCCGAGGAAAACAACGACCACGCCTAGGATCAGCCAGCGCAGACC
The DNA here is from genome assembly GCA_015272465.1 of Gloeomargaritaceae cyanobacterium C42_A2020_066. Lineage (GTDB taxonomy): Bacteria > Cyanobacteriota > Cyanobacteriia > Gloeomargaritales > Gloeomargaritaceae > JACYLR01. Next base: position 9,316 of record JACYLR010000132.1, on the reverse strand, counting down.
CCGCTTCCAAAAACCGCCAGTCACGATGCAAACTCGGGCAAGGGGAGCCGGTTAACTGGGACGTGACGGAGGCCAGTCGAGGATGAGGGTATCCTGCTGGCTCTTGTCGATGGGTTGGGGGGTGCGCGGCGGCGGGGGGGGAGGCGTTTTCATCTTGGGCAGCCGATTGAGCAACAGGGTGTCGCCCACTACAGGTATTTCCTCCTCCTCAGTCTCCAAGTCGTCGCCACCCCCCTCGGTGGTCTGTACTCCGTGGTCTGGCAGCGGCAGGGGAGGGGCGTCATCGGCAGGACTTTCGGCCTTATCCCGCGAAATCACCTTCTTCATCAAGTACTCAATAGTCTTTTCGCGCACCCATCCCCGCGCCACAATGATGTCTCCCAGGCGCATCCCTGTCAGGCGCTGATCCTCTAGGGCGACCTGAACTTGGTCTTCCGAGAGCAAGCCTGCCTCGATGAGGTATTCGCCCAACCGTTTGCCGTGCTGTAGAGACATGGCGGTGTGCCGTCCGCTATCGGTTGCGACCTGGGGTCAGTGTCAATGCGCCCTGCTCATTCATTCTAGGGGTAAGGGCAAGGGGTCGGATGACTCGATGGGGAAACCTGGCCCATCCTTGGGGAGGATCAACATCGCATCCCCAAAGGAATAGAAGCGGTAGTCTTGGTCGATGGCCTCCTGGTAAAGAGCGAGCAGTCGCGGCCGGCCGATCAGGGCACTGACCAGCATCATCAGACTGGAGCGGGGCAGATGGAAGTTGGTGATCAGACCATCCACCACCTGCCAGGTATATCCCGGATAAATGTACAGATCCGTTTTGCCACGGAAGGGCTGTAGTCCCTGGCGGCCGGCCGTTTCCAGCGTGCGCGTAACTGTTGTGCCCACAGCAATGACCCGACCGCCGCGCTGGCGAGTTGTCCGAATCTGGTCGATGACCGTGGGCGAAACGTCGGCCCATTCCCCGTGCATCGGGTGCTCTCGAATGTCAGTCACTTGGACGGGGCGAAAGGTGCCCACGCCGACGTGGAGCGTAATCCAGGCAAGGTCTATGCCAGCGGCCCGGAGTTGGTCGAGCAGGTGAGGCGTGAAGTGCAGGCCGGCCGTGGGGGCCGCAGCGGAACCGGTGTGGCGAGCGTAGATGGTCTGGTACTGATCGGGATTGACCTCGCTACTGGCAATGTAGGGAGGCAGGGGAATCTGGCCGAGGTGCTCCAAAATGTCGATCAGCGGTTTGTCAATCAGGGGCTGGAGATGGACATGGCGGCCGCCCGTGTGGGGGTCATGCCCCGTGATCTCTGCCACCAGCCAGGGGGATGCCTCGTCGGCCGGCCGAAAATGCACCTTGGCACCCACAGGCAAACGTCGACCGGGCCTGACCAAGGCATGCCAGTGATCGGCCCCCAAGTCTTCGAGAAGAAGAACCTCCGCAGGGCCACCGCCACGTCGTTGTCCCAGAAGGCGCGCCGGCAGAACACGGGTATCGTTGAAAACCAGCAAATCCCCCGCTCGGAGCCACTGGGGCAGGGTGGAAAACCGACTGTGGACATGGGTGTCAGCCCGGACGACCAGCAATCGGGAGGCATCCCTAGGATTGGCAGGGGCTTGGGCAATCCGCTCCGGCGGAAGAACGTAATCGTAGGCGTCAAGATGCCAATCGGCGTTCACGGGATCTGTAGGGTTTCCAAGTAGCTCAGTAAGTCGGCCATTTCCTGAGGATTGGGTTGGAATTGGGGCATGGGTGGGGTCTGGTCCTCAATCACCTGTCGGATCAGGGCAACCCGTGATCGGCGCTCACTCACGCCTCGCAAGCTGGGGCCGACATGACCATAGCCTTGAACGCCGTGACATCCGGCGCAATTTTGCAAAAAAATCGCTTCCCCATGGGTGGGACTGCCTGCCAAGTGGAGAACAGCTTGGGTGTACCCGTCAAGGGGGGTCTGACTGAGTGCCCATAGCCAAAGGGCGACCGCTAAACCCATCAGGCAGAGGCTGCCCCCAAGCCATGTCCATAGCGCTGCTCCAGAGGGCCAAATTGCTTTGTGCTCAAGGGATGCCACAGATTACACCTGCGGGGTAACGCTCAGTCCGTCAGCAGATCCCCCCAAGGCAGACAAGGTTGTTGCGCTCAGGCAATGAAAGTGACCTGCCTTAGAAGTTTATAACATAACTTAACTTTGCGGGGGCCTATTTCCAGGGGCTACCCGCCTGCGTAGGATGGGACATGGTGTCGTTGCGCTTCATGTCCATCCCATGATTGAACCTCTTGTGGCGGGTATTGTTTTGGGCCTGGTTCCCATTACCCTGGCGGGCCTGCTGGTGGCGGCGTACGTGCAGTACACCCGTACCTAGGGCTTAGCCTGGTAAAAGCTGAGGGCAGTGTCCCCATAGACCCGTTGCCCTGACAGGTGTAGGTGACCGACCACAGGGGGGAGTGGCTGGCGCAGGCGGTGCTCCACGGCCAGTTCGCCCTGGGGATGCAGGATCTCCAGGTGGGCCAGAGCCGCCAGCGTGGGCAGGTAAAGGCCCGCGTCGTAGGGCGGATCGAGGAAGATCCGGTCGAAACAGCCGTAAGGTGGGGTGAGGGCACCCAGGCAGCGGGGAATCGTGCCCGTGATCACCTGCCAGGTCTGGTTGGGGAAATGGTGCGACCAACGCTGGCGCAATTGACCGGCCGGCCGGTTGGCGCGTTCGATGGCAACAACGGGGGTTGCCCCTAGGGTCAGGGCCATTTCAGCCACGGCACCTGTTCCCGTACATAAGTCCAAGAAACTGCGGCCGGCGACTTGGCCCTGCCAAATGTTGAAAAGGGCTTGCCGCACCCGGGCTGTGGTGGGCCGCAGGGTTAGGGGGTGGGAGGGCATGGTGCCACGAGCGGCCGGCCGGCGCGCACCGCCTCAACAAAGTTGTGCAGGATTGCGAGGCCCGTCTCTCCTGATTTTTCTGGGTGGAATTGGACGGCCATCAGGTTGTCCTGGGCAATGGCGGCCGTTAGGGTCTGGTGGCCGTGGTTCACGGTCGCCACCACCCAGGCGGGATCCTCAGGTACCCCGTGGAAACTGTGAACAAAGTAGACCCAGGCGGGGTCAGGCAGATGCTGCCACAGGGGCAGTCCCGGTTGGGTGAGGTGCAGCGCATTCCAGCCCATGTGGGGTATGGTTAGGCCCGGTGCTGGGGGAATGGCCTCCACCCGTCCCGACACCAGACCCAAGCCCGGCAACTGGCCTTCGTCACTCCCCTCAAAGAGCAATTGGAGGCCCAGACAGATGCCCAGAAAGGGTTTGCCACTGCGGGCGGCCTGTTGTAGAGGCTCCACCAAGCCGCGGCCTTGGAGTTCTGCCATGGCTGCATCAAAAGCCCCGACACCGGGAAGGACAATGCCATCGGCACGGGTCAGATCGGCGGCGGTGGTGGCGAGAAACGGCCGGCCGCCCACTCGCTCCAGGCCCTTGCAGGCGGAATGGAGATTGCCCACGTCGTAGTCCACTACGGCGATGACGGTCATCAGAATCTCCCCATCGCTGGGGGCAGATGAGGCCCGTGGTAAGCTATTGGTCGCTTTAGGGCAACCGGCGACCACCAGTGGAGTAACGCGAGGGCGAGTCTGTCCATGATGTACGACTGTATCATTGTCGGGGCCGGGCCAGCGGGGGGGAGCGCAGCCTACCATTTGGCAAAGCGGGGGCGGCGGGTCTTGCTCCTGGAAAAAGAGTTCCTACCCCGGTATAAGCCCTGTGGCGGTGGGGTGTCTCCCGCGGTGGCGGAGTGGTTCGATTTTGATTTCAGCCCAGTCATTTCCTGTCGTGCTGCCACCATCCGCTACACCTGGAAGTTGGGGGATGGGGTGGAGGCGGGCCTCGCCGGCGTTGAACCCATCTGGATGGTGCGGCGCGACCTATTTGACAATTACCTGGTGCAGCAGGCGGTGGGACAAGGGGCAACGCTCCACGCCCCGGCAGAGGTGATGGGCCTCACCTGGCAGTCGGATCACTGGCAAGTCAAGACCGCCCAAGATAGCTATCAGGGCCGCTATCTGGTGGCTGCTGACGGGGCCAAGGGGGTAACGGCCCGCTGGTTGGGGTTCAAGGATCGGAAGCGGCGGTTGGCGGGTGCCCTGGAGGCTGAGGCGGACCTCAACCCGCCCCAGCCCCCGGCTATCCACTTTGAGTTTGGGATGGTCAAAAACGGCTATATCTGGAACTTTCCCAAGGCGGATGGCTATTCCCTGGGGGTAGGGACGTTTCGGGGCGGTGAGTCCCAGGACTTCCGGGCCATCCTCACCGAGTATGCCCAGGGGTTTGGCGTGGACTTGACCCGGGCGCGCCAGTACGGCCACCCCCTCTGCCTGTGGGATGGTCAGCAGAAACTCCACACCCAAAATGCCCTTTTGGTGGGGGAAGCGGCCTGTGTGGTCGATCCCTTCACAGCGGAGGGGATTCGGCCCTCCATGTTCACAGGCTGCCAGGCGGCTCAGGCTCTTGACCGGGCCTTAGGGGGGGAGATGGATGCCCTAGAACGCTACACGGAAGTCGTCCAAGAAGAATGGGGAGCCGATATGATTTGGGCGCAGCGCTTGGCAGCAGCTTTTTACAGCTTGCCCAAGGTCGCTTACCAGGTGGGCATTCGCCGGCCGGCCGCCACCCAGCGGTTCGGGCAAATCCTCACGGGCAAATTGCGTTACCGGGATGTGACCCAGAATGCAATTCGCCAGTTGGGCAGCAAGCTGATCCCCGGCTTGGGCCGTTAGGGGGCTAGGCTTCGTTGGGGTCAACCCGCTTCCGGAAATCCTTGCCAGGGGTAAAGGACGGCACCTTCTTGGCAGGGATGTGGATAATCTCGCCAGTACCGGGGTTGCGGCCCTCCCGTTCCTTGCGCACCTTGGCCTCAAAGGAGCCAAATCCCACCAAGGTCACCTTCTTGTCCTCGGCAACGGCTTCCGTAATCGCCTCAATGACCGCGTTTAAAACCTCTTCTGTACTTTTCTTGGTTGCGCCAGATTTACTCGCCGCAATGGAAACCAACTGTTCCTTATTGACGGATTGCCGATCCTCACTCATGGGGAAACCTCAGAAATTGAACCAAACTTCCTCGACACCAGATGGAATAAAACACGGAGAACGGCAGGGGGATAATTCCCGAGAGCGACCCTTGGAGAAGATGCATCACCCAAGGGAACATTCAGGATCGGCCGGCCGTTAAACGCCTACCAGCTTAGTCAACTTCTAGAGTGGCGTCAACAGGCACCAGAAAATAGAACTCGCTGGGGCTGGGCAGGCGACTGGAGCGAAGTGTATGGGAACTCTAGCACTAAAAAATTGCCGGGCTGAGTTGCGCGATTTCGGGCCGTGACCTATGGCTTTTTGTCTACTATTTCGCCTCAGGTCTCGGTCTTAGGGAGCGCCTTGTACAGGGAGACGGCGCGCTGGGGCAAAAAGGCCCAGTCCGTTGTGAACCCTGGCCAGTGGCCCCGCCCCCGGTTGGATGAGGCCACCCCCCAGATAGAGGCTGGTGGAGGAGCCTCCGTCGAGGTTAAGGGCCTCTTGGGCACCCATTTGACTGAGCAACTGGCTAAACTCGGTCAGGGTTAGGGGTGTCTCCGGACTGGTGGCTATCCACAGCATCCGGCCGGCCGCCGTCAGGCCAACACCACTGCGGGCTGCGCGCTGACTGAGAAAACTGGGCTGAAACCCCTCACTGGCCCCATCCAGCACCGGCCGGCCGGCTTGGAGGAGAACGGGGCCAGCCCCCAAGATGTGGGGTAAGGGTTCCAGGTTGGTGGGTAGCCACTGGATCTGGATCTGCACTGCGGTACCGGGGGGCGCGAGGGCGGCTTGACTGGCGGCACTGCGGGCCACAAGCAGGTAGCCTTGGTCAGGGATGGGTACCGCGTCCCGGCCGGCCGGCCCCAGGACACTCAGGCGGGTCACCCGATCCTCCTCCACGGTCAAGACCCGCTCACTATCGGTGAGGGCAACATAGCGGCTGCCCCAGGCGGAGGTGTAGCGCGCCATGCCCGCTCGCGGATAACCGCTATTCAGGGTTGTCAGGTCAACCCGTCCCCCCGCTGCCGTCACCAGGACTTCGCGCAGTGCCAGGCGGTGAATGCCCACCGTTCCTTGGTCATCCCAAGCTAGGACGCCCCGTCCCAGAATCGGCCCGGAGTACCAGCGGCCGGCCGACCGCAGACTGCCCAGAGGCAACTGAGTGATCCGATTGAAAAAACCACCATTGATCGCAGCGATTGCCTGGTTGCGGCGGGCCATCTCGCCCAACTGAACAATCCCGACCTGCTCCTTGTCCCCATCCCAGAAAGGACGTACCTGAAGGGCCGCTTGGGCCACATCCAAGTCCAACCAGGTGACCGCCACCGGCCGGCCGGCCGCCGTCAGCATCGCCTGTCGCCAGGTAATGCCCGGTGCCCACGCAATTGTTCGGCTGGGAAAGGTACGGCTACTGGGCGGCCCCCAATCCACGACCAGCCGCGGTGGGTTGGCCAGGGTCGAGAACCGTGGGGTACCCTCCCCGCCATTTAGGGGAACCACCGTTGCCTGGCTGCTGAAGGTTAAATCGGGAAACTGGGGTTGGAACCGGGCGCCACCCGTGGCCCCAAGTCGTAGCCCCAGCCCCTGGGCACGCCGCACCAGCGACCAGACGGCCGGCCGATCCAGTTCCACCACCCAGCGCGCCCCTTCTGTCGTTTGTCCCTGGCGGATCGCCTGAATCTGGGCCAGCGGCGCGGTGATCTGGAGGGTCTCATCCTGGGGTTGCACGGTCCAACCCTGGGTGGCCAACCAGGTCGTGAGGTCGAGGTACCGGCTACTGCCTGTGGGATAGAACCAGGTGGCCAGGGTCAGGGTCTGGCCGAACCAGGCGATGGGTTGTTGATAAAATTGCGCGCTATCCCGTAGCTCAAGACCCGCCGCCTGGGAAAAAGCCACATCCGCAACCCCGGTTTTGGGGGTGGGATCGCCCCCGGTTTGCCACTGTGCCCAAGGGATGGGTAGCACCTGACCATTCAGGCGCACCTGGGAACCGGTTTTGAGAAGCGTGGCCTCTGGGCTGGCCTGGGTCATGACCACGGGCATCGGTGTGGCCCAGACCCCGTCGCCTCCTAGGAGGAGGACTAGCGCCCCTAGGAACCCAGCGACTGGGTGGACTGCCACTGGCCGGCCGGTGGCGTCTGGCTTCCGTTTCCGGTCATGGCTAGAGCAGGCCCAAAAACGCACAGTATAATGAGCAAACCCGCCAAGTCTGGGGCCTTTCTGTCGCGTTTGCCTCTGCAATTCCCCTAACTGAGGGTAAGCCCATCCGCTCCTCCGTTCCAAGTCCCCGCTACCCCCTGTCCGGTCTATGAAACCCCAAGGACGTGACGCCCGGCTCAGTCTATCAGGTTCCCCTCTACCCTGGCTGACGGAGGAACGAGACGCCTGTGGGGTGGGCCTGATCGCTGACCGCCTCGGCCGGCCGAGCCACACGCTCGTTCAGCAGGCGCTCAAAGCGTTGGATTGTCTCGAGCACCGGGGAGCTTGCAGCGCGGATCGGGACTCCGGCGATGGCGCTGGGGTGATGACTGGAATACCCTGGAATCTCTTCCAAGCCTGGTTTACGGCCCAGGGACTTGCGGCGCCTGACCCCAGCTACACCGCTGTGGGGATGTTTTTTTTACCGCTAGAAGCCCGCGAAGTTGCTCGGCAACTGGTGGATCGGGTGCTGCGGGAACAGGGCTTGACCCCACTGGTGTGGCGCGCCGTGCCGGTGCGGCCTGAGGTACTGGGTGAACAGGCGCGAGCCAATCGCCCCCAGATCGAACAGGTCTTTATCCACTGCCCCAGATTAGAGGGAGATGCCCTGGAAAACCATCTCTACCTGGTGCGCAAGCGAATCGAAAGGGCCGCAATGGCCGTGGGGGAATCCTGGAGCCAGGACTTTTACATCTGCTCTCTCTCCAGTCGTCGCCTGATCTACAAGGGCATGGTGCGCTCGGCCGTCCTGGGCCAGTTCTACACCGATCTCACCGATCCCACCTACACCAGTCCCTTTGCCATCTACCACCGCCGCTTCAGCACCAACACCATGCCCAAGTGGCCCCTTGCCCAACCGATGCGGTTGCTGGGGCACAACGGTGAAATCAACACCTTGCTGGGCAATATCAACTGGATGGTGGCGCGGGAGGCCAATCTCCAGCACCCGGCTTGGGGCGAACATATTCAGGACTTGCGGCCCGTCGTCAATCCCCGCAACAGCGACTCCTCCAATTTGGACAATGCTCTGGAGTTGCTGGTGCGTTCCGGGCGCTCGCCTCTGGAAGCCCTGATGATCCTGGTACCCGAGGCTTACCAGCAGCAGCCAGAATTAGCCAACTATCCCGAAATTATTGATTTCTATGAGTACTACGCCGGGTTACAGGAACCCTGGGATGGACCAGCCTTGATCGTCTTCAGTGATGGCAAAGTGGTGGGGGCTACCCTAGACCGCAATGGGTTGCGGCCGGCCCGCTACACCATTACCCACGACGACTTGGTGATTGTGGCTTCAGAAGCGGGCGTTGTCGAGGTAGAACCCGAACGGGTGCTGGAAAAGGGCCGCCTGGGACCTGGCCAGATGCTGGCGGTGGATTTGGAGCGCCACGAAGTCCTCCACAACTGGGCGATCAAACAACGGGTGGCGGGCTCGTCCGCCTACGGAGAGTGGCTCCAGGAATACCGCCAGGAACTGACCCGCCAGCCTTTCCAAGAGCAGCTTCACCTGGACACCACCGCGCTCCTGCGGCTCCAGACTGCCTTTGGCTACACCGCCGAAGACGTGGACATGGTGATTGAGCCGATGGCCACCACGGGCAAGGAGGCCACCTTCTGCATGGGGGATGACAGCCCCCTGGCGGTGCTGTCTAGCCAGCCGCACCTGCTGTACGACTACTTCAAACAGCGGTTTGCCCAGGTCACCAACCCGGCAATTGACCCCCTGCGGGAAAGCCTGGTGATGTCCCTCGCCATGACCCTGGGGGCCAAGGGAAACCTGCTCGAACCCCGTCCTCAGTCGGCCCGGCTGGTGAAACTGGCCTCACCCGTCCTCAACGAGGCAGAGATCGAGACCCTTAAAACCCTTGATCTGCGGGCGGCCACCCTCTCTACCCTGTTCCCAATTCAGGAGGGTCCAGCGGGACTGGCGGCGGCGCTGACGCGTCTGTGTGAGGATGCGGCCGGCCGGGTTCGGGGGGGCTGCGACCTATTGATCCTCAGCGACCGAGCCTGGGATCTGACCGGAGATCTGACCTGGATTCCCCCGCTATTGGCAGTTGGAGCGGTGCATCACCACCTGATTC
>JACYLR010000124.1 GCA_015272465.1 Gloeomargaritaceae cyanobacterium C42_A2020_066 | reverse complement strand
GCCCCAATCTTTTTCCAGATAGCCCAGGGCATACACTTGGGCCAGTAGCGTAATGCCAGTCACCGTTTCCAGGGCGATCAAACTGGTGGGGGATACGGTGATCGACAGGGAGAGATCGAGGCCCGCCGCCTGAAACCAGTGGTAGACCAGATGCTCTGGGGGATTCTGGCCGTGGTAGGTCAGCGCTAGGGTACTGTGTACCGAAGCCAGCACGGTCATCAGCAAATTGAGGTAGGCGGCCGGCCGCGGCCCCGTGCGTCGCACCAAGCCCGCTGACCAAGGCAGGGTTACCAGGGCGCCCAACAGCCCATAGAACGGGATCCACCAGATACTGAGCACCAACCCCGTCACTGCGAACCCTCCTCGGAAGATAGCGGGTCTCAGCCTGCGACCCCGATTGCCGGAAAAGACTGTCTATCATTCTGGCATGTCCTCTCCCCCCTCCCCGCAAACCCATTGACAGCCGGCCGGCCGACCGCCAAGATACGGACGGTTCCCCCGGTTAGCCCTATGGTTCTTGGCCGCGCTATTCCTGTTTTGCCTCTGGTTGCCTTGGCACTGGGGGGCTGTGCCCTGGGGCCACCCCAATGGCAGACCTTCCAGGATGAACAGGGCGGCTTCACCGTAGAGATGCCCGGCCGGCCGGCCAGCACCCGGCGCCCAGTGCAAACGGGCCTGGGCGAAATTGAAGTTCAAGGCTTTGGCATCAACCGCCCCACTGGCGTTTATGCCCTCGTCTATGCTGACTATCCCGAACCCGTGACCCCCATGGCCGTGTCGCCCCTGTTCTGGGATCGGGTACGGCTCCAAACCCAGCGCCAACTGGGGGCCAAGGATCCGGTCGAAAAACCGATCACCCTCGGCAGTCATCCGGGGCGAGAAATCACCCTCACGCTGCCCCCTGACCAGTTGCCTGAAGGCGGCATCGCCCGCGCCCGCTACTACTTTGTCGATCGACGGGTCTACGGCCTCTATGCCCTGGTGCCCCAAACCTCCGAAGCCGACCTGGAACGCTTCTTCCAGTCCTTCCGCCTCCAAGCCCAGCCCCCAGCCAATCCCTAGGTACTGTCACCCCCCAGAGCACCGGGCGTCCAGTTAGTTCCAGTTAGTGCGGTATGGGCCGCAGAAACCCCAGGGGGCGATTGCTCCTGTGGGTTTTGGTGCAGCTGATCTGATGGCATCTCCCAGCCTTTCAGCCCCGGCCGGCAGCTTGGGCCTGGGGACTCACCCCCAAACGCCTAGATAGGCAACCGATTAATACTTTCGTTGCTGCCCATCACCCACATCATGGTTCCGGCATGGAGAGGCTGGGTCGGGTCGGGGTTGATCTCAAATTCCCCCTCCTTGCCCTGCCAACCCACCGCCAGCACCGTAATCCCATAATCACTACGCAGCTTGAGTTCGAGAATACTCTGGCCCTCAAAGGTTTCCGGCACCACCATCTCGACAATGCTGTGCTGACTGTCCAACTCCGTGCGCTCTAGGATGTTGGGCTTGACCAGGGAGCGGGCCAAGTGGCACCCCATCTCCCGCTCTGGGTAGACCACCCGGTCGGCGCCCACCTTCTGGAGGACACGACCATGGATCTCGGTGGATGCCTTGGAGACCACGTACTTGACGCCGCCCTCCTTGAGGTTGAGAGTTGTGATCACACTCTCCTGAAGGTAGTTGCCAATGGCCACAATGACCGTATCAAACTCAAACAGACCCGCCTCCCTGAGGGCTGCACAGTCCATGGAATTGAGTTGGATCACATGGGACGCCAGTTGATCCGAGAGGGCATCAGCCACACAGTCTTCCTCTCGGTCTACCCCCAAAACCTCGTGACCCATGTGCCGGAGGGTGCCGCACACGGCGCGGCCAAAGCGCCCCAAACCAATAACGGCAAACTGGCGCTGGGGCCGCCGAAAGTTACGCAGGAAGGACATGGTATTGGCAGTGGGAGAAGCCATAAATCGGCAGGAAGTGAGGGAAACGTATCACCACTCTAATTCGATTGTTAGCGGGATCGAACTGCATCGCAGGGTGCCCGTACCACTGGCAACGAGCGCGACGCACCTCAACCTAGCCCTGACCGCGCTACGGTTCAGTACACCCAGGAACCGGTGTTCCGGCAATTCGCTGCTTAAGGCTCAGATCGAAGGATTCACGATCTTGGATGGAGTTAGCAGAAGAAGTGTTAGTTTCCTATCACTACATCCCACACCACCCAATTCGGGATGAGTGTGAGCTATGGCGTTGAACCTGACCTTAGCTCCAAAGTCCGGTGCAATCCATCACAAAGTTGGGGAGTAGGGGGCTTCCAGAGAGGACAACGGGGGCCTCTAGGACGGTCACCGGCCGGCCGGGCTGGTAGCTGAAAACCTGGCGGGTTTCCGGGACGATCAGCCAGCCCAGTTGAGCACCGTTGTCTTGGTACTCCTGTAACTTGGCTTGCAGCATGGGCAGGTCATCGGAGGGGGATTTCAGTTCCACCACAAAATCGGGGCAGAGGGGAACGAAGCGACGGCGTTGGTCTACCGAGAGGCGTTGCCAGCGTGTTTTCTCGACCCAGGCCAGATCAGGAGTACGAATGGCCCCGTTGGGCAGCCTAAAACCGGTGGACGAGTCAAAGACAAACCCCAAGCGAGTCTGGCGATTCCACAGCCACAATTGCCCGAGTAACTCGGTATTGAACAGACCCGTTTCACCCCCCGTAGGAGCCATAGCCACCAGTTTTCCTTGGGCTGTGCGCTCTAGGCGCAGGTCAGGATTGCTCCGACAGAGTTGCCCGAAGGCCTCATCAGTGAGGGGGAGCGCAGGGCTGAGATTCAGGGCAATCATCACTCAGGGCCAGCAGTGACTACAGGCCATGCGGAGGGCTGGTGCTATTGTGGCACCCCGATTCAGGACACGCTTGTCTAACCTCGTTCCCGGCCGGCCGCCGGTACCGCGCTCGCCACCAGGCCGGCCGCCCCCAGCAGTCCCGGATCCTTCAGGTCGGAAATCCAGATGTCGGCCACGCGGGCCAGGGGTAGAGTCCGCTCATGCACTGTCTGCCGCACAGGCTGGAGGTAGAGATCGCCCAACTGGGTAAGGGGGCCACTCAGGATAACGCGCTGGGGATTGAGGGTATGCAAAAGGCCCGTAATCGCCACCCCCAACAGCCGGCCGGCCCGCTGAATCACATCCTGGGCAATCGGATGGCCCGCTTGGGCCGCACGCCCCAGAGCCTCAGCGGTGATTGGTGGGGACAAGGCTAAAAGGCCCGCTTCCACCAGGGTTTGGCCCATTGCCGCCAACCCCGACCCCGACGCAAACAGTTCCACGCAGCCCCAGTTCCCACAGGAGCAGATAGGGCCATCGTGCTGGATGCTGATATGCCCCAGTTCGGCGGCCGCGTGGTGGGTGCCCCGCACCAGGTGGTGGTTAACCACCAAACCACCGCCAATGCCCGTTCCCAATACGAGGGTGAGGAAATGAGCCTGACCGCGCCCGTGGCCAAACTGTTGTTCTGCGAGGGCCGCACAGTTACCGTCGTTGTCCACCCACACGGGCAGATCCAGAGTTTCCCGCAGATAGGAACCCAGGGGAACCGCCCGCCAATCCGGCAGCAAGGCCGTAGCATCCAAAACCTCGCCCGTGGCAAAGTTGACCCGGCCACCCGTACTCACCCCAATCCCGGCCGGCCGGCCGCCCTGGCCCAGCACCCAATCCCGGCCGGCCGACAGCAGCGCGACCATGGCTTCCAGGATGGCGGGGCGATTGCCGGGGGTCGGCACTTGCCACCGCTGGTAGAGATTTCCCCTTTCATCTACCACTGCAACCCGCAAGTGGGTACCGCCCAGATCAACCGCCAAGGCAAGCGACGGAGTCGCGGGTGTCTCTGAGCAGCCGGCCGGCCGGTAGGTGCCCCGGATGAATCGGTACACATCCCGATAGAAGACCCGCTCTTGGGGATCCGGGTGACCGTGCATCCGCTCCAGACTGCCTTGACCCAAAAACCAGGCACAGGCCGCCTCGGTCATGTAGCCGTGATGGACACCCCCGTCCAGGTAGGTACGGAACCGGGTGTGGCGTTCCGCCGTGACGGCAATTGGTTCGTCGAGTTCCAGGTAATACTCCATCTCCAGGCCAGCCCCCCGTTGTCGCGCCGCCGTCGCGGCCGCCGCCAGGTCAACCCCCTGCTGGTAAAACATGACATTGGGCTGGAGGAAAGCCAGATCGAAGTAGTAGCGTTGATAGTCATCCAGTAGGTGAATGGTGTAGCGGCTGTAAAAGGGAATCCAGAGAAACTTGAGGTCGTGGCGGTGCAGCACCGGCCGCAGTTCCTTGAGCAACCAGTGGTCATCCACCTCCCAACTGCGGTGAACCGACTCGAACATCCAGTAGGCCCCCAGCAGGTGCAGGTGGCGGTAGCGGCCGGCCGACCAGCGGGCCACCAGTTGCTCGACAAACCAGCTACAGGCGTGTAACCGCTGCCGGGTTGCCCGATCCAGGTTCTGCCCCTCCACCCCAAAATTGAGGGCTGTGTCCTCTCCGGGCAGTTGGCCAAAGACCCGCTGACTGATGTGGGGGTAGGGGATCATCAGCACCACATTGCGGCGGTGGCCGTAGGGCTGGGGCACCTGATCGACCAATTGCTCCAGGGTTTGATCCAGTGTGGCCAGCACTCCCTGGGGGCCAAAGTAAAAGTCCAGGAGTTCCAGCCAATCGGTGACCTCGGCCGGACGAGGGGAACACCACGCGAAAAAATCCCCCTCGCCACTCATGGTGGTGCCCAGATTGATATCCGCCCGGTAATCCCGCCCCCGACTGGAGGCCAGATTGAGAAATAGGAAGGAGTCAAACAGCCAGTCCACCGGCCGGCCGGTGTCATCCAGGTGGGCAGCGTAGTAGGTCAGGATCTCCGGTGTCCAGGGTTGGCAGGCGTCTCCATACATTAGAGCCAGGTGATGCAACCCATTGAACCCAGACTGTCGGGGCGGAAAATAGGGCATGAGTTATGTTTTCCAGGTCATCCAGCGCCATTGTCCCTCCATTATTCCAGGGGAGCCTGTCAGACATGGGGGCTTGGCCAACCATCCAGTACTATCGGGAGGAATCCCTTAGCGGTGCAGTACGTCCTGACGGGTGCCACCCTCTCCTACAGGGGATAGGAACGCCCCCCTTCACCCATGACCCTACGCTTGCCCCTCGACTACTACCGGATTTTGGGTGTGCCAGCCCAGGCCCAAGATCGCGCCTTGGCGGAAGCCTGTCGGGATCGGCTCGAGCAGCAACCCCGGCGGGAGTTCTCCCCGGTGGCCACGGCCGGCCGCCGCCAGTTGGTCGAGGAAGCCTACCGCGTCCTGGCAGACCCCCAGGCCCGCCACGCCTACGATGAACAGTTCTTGCAGGCGGTGGGCCGTGGCGATCAAGCCCGCTTGGCCCCCACCTTGGCGGTTACACCGGAGCAGGTTCCCGGCGCGCTGCTGCTGCTGCTGGAGTGGGGCGAGTACGAGTTGGTGCTGGAATGGGGGCGCGATGCCCTAGAGGCACAACCCTCCCCTGCAGCCCGCCAAGACACGATCCTCACCCTGACTCTGGCCCACCTCGCCCTGGGTCGAGAACGCTGGCAACAACAGCGCTACCCAGAGGCCGGCCGCTGGCTGGAGGAGGGGTTAGCCCTCTGTGCCCCAGAGCCAGCCTTGGCGAACCTACACCATGAATTGAGCTTAGATTTAGCCCGCCTGCGGCCCTACCGGATTCTGGAAATGGTCAGCCAATCCCCCGGGGAAGCTGGTCGCATCCAAGGGATACAGCTTCTGAGTGAGATGTTACTGGCTCGCGGCGGTGTGGAAGGTCAGCAGGACGATCAGTCGGGTCTGAATGTGGAGGATGGCCTGGGGTTTATCCAGCAGGTGCGGCCGGCCCTGACGACTGCCGAGCAGATTCAGGTCTTTGACCAGCCCGCTCTGGCCACCTCGGCCGCCACCACCTACCTGGCCGCCTACGCCCACTTGGCCGCAGGCTTTATCCATCGCCAACCCAGCCACCTAGAAACGGCCCTGACCCGCCTCGCTACCTTAGCCCCCCGTCAGGATGTGGCCCTTGAACAAGCCATGGCTCACCTCCTGCTCGGCCGGCCGCAATCCGCCCTCGATAGCCTGGCTGACCTGCGGGACGCCGACCTGCGGACTACCCTCGACACCCTGACCCCACCGGGAGAGGATGCCGTCCTCGCCCTCTACCGCTACGGCGAATACTGGTTACGCACGGATGTGTTGCCCTACTGCCGGGAGGGCCTCAACCAATCCGCAGCCCTGGAGACCTACTTTAACGACCCCCACCTCCAAACCCAATTGGAAGCCCTAGAGGCCGTCCATTCGCCCCCTCCACCGCTCCGGCCGGCCGATGCCACCCCCCCCAAGCCGCCCGTACCCCAACAGACGTGGGCCTCGCGTGCCACCCCGGCTCGGCGACCCACGCCACGGCCCCATTGGAGCCTCTGGTTGGGCCTCGGCGCAGCCCTGAGTTTGATCGGAGCCACGGCTTGGAGCCTCAGCCGCCGGCCGGCTCCCCCGCCGGAACGCCTAGAGGTCAACCTCACCCAGCCGCCGGTGCCCTTGCCTACCCGTGCCCCTAGGCCCACCGCATCTCCCGTCGGTGAGGCCGCGGCGACCGAGACTGCCCGACGGGTGATCACCACCTGGCAGACGATCAAAGCGGAAGCCATGGGGCCCAACCATGCGACTCGCCG
This sequence comes from Gloeomargaritaceae cyanobacterium C42_A2020_066, assembly GCA_015272465.1. GTDB lineage: Bacteria > Cyanobacteriota > Cyanobacteriia > Gloeomargaritales > Gloeomargaritaceae > JACYLR01. The sequence continues at coordinate 9,509 of JACYLR010000124.1, read as the reverse complement.
CCTCACGGAAGTCCTCACCGGTACGGCCCTCACCCAGTGGCAAGCGAGGGCTGACCAGGTTGCCACCAGTGGAACACCAGAGGTCTACAGCCTGGAAAAACTGGAGATCCTCACCGTCCAGGCTCCGACACCCGATCGGTTGGTGGCAGATGCCGCCCTCCAGGATCGGGTCACCGTGCAAGGGGAAAATCTCACCAGCCGCTATCGGGCTCGCTACGAGATGGTCCGCGAGGCCCAGGGGTGGCGGATTGCCCGCATGACCGTCTTACCCTAGTTCATTGTCTTACCCTAGTTCATTTTTGAGAGAAGACCGCCGATGCGTTTCCGGGACTTGATCCAGCACCTGCCAGACGGCCCTGCCTCCGACCCCACCCTTGACCCAGAAATCACCGGGTTGGCTGCCTTGGAGGTGGCTGGCCCTGGCACCCTCACCTTTGTTGAGAATCGCCGCTACCAGGCCCACCTGAGTACGACCCAGGCCAGTGCTGTCCTCTTGCCCGATGACCCACTCCTGCACCAACTGGCGACGGAACGGGGCCTGGCCTGGCTGAGTTTAGGGGAGCCCCGCCTGGGGTTTGCCCTAGCTCTAGGGCTGTTTCATCCCCCGCTGTGCTTTCCGGCCGGCCGCCATCCCACCGCCTCCGTCGATCCGTCCGCCACCCTGGGGGAGGGGGTCAGCCTGGGACCGGGGGCTGTGCTCTACCACGATGTGGTAATTGGTAACCATGTCCAGATTGGCGCAAACACCGTACTCTACCCCGGCGTCGTGGTTGGAGACCGCACGGTGATCCATGCCAGTTGTGTGCTCTACGACCGCACGCAGGTGGGCCAAAACTGCCTGATTCACAGCGGCGTGGTCATTGGCGCGGACGGGTTCGGATTCGTCCCCACCCCGGAAGGCTGGCTGAAGGTGCCCCAAACCGGCTACGTCATCCTCGAAGACCAGGTAGAAGTAGGGGCCAACGCGGCCCTGGATCGGCCGGCCGTGGGGGAAACCCGGATTGGGCGGGGCAGTAAGCTCGATAACCTCGTCCATATAGGCCACGGCTGTCAGATTGGTCAGCACTGTATCTTGGCAGCCCAAGTCGGTTTAGCGGGGGGCGTGCACCTAGAAGACTGGGTGGTGCTGGGGGGGCAGGTGGGGGTCAACAACAAGGTGCGAGTCGGGCGCGGTGCCCAGGCGTCCGCCAAAAGTGGCCTCCATACGGATATCGAAGCGGGGGCAATTGTTGGGGGATATCCCGCCATCCCCATCGCCACTTGGCGGCGGGCGGTATCTTTGTTTAACCGGTTCCCTGACCTCTACAAAACCCTGCAACGGATGCAGAAACACCTCAATCTGCCGCCCCTAGAGTGACCTTAAACCCCTTGTCGATAGCTAACGTGGTCACCTCCGCCCGCACCCCTGCACCTGCCCACGCCACAGCCATTTCTTGGGCCACCCCCGCCGCCCGGGCTGGCTCCGTAAGTGCTAGTAGAGTCGGCCCCGCCCCACTGATCACTAGGCCGTAGGCACCAGCCGCTAGGGCCGCCGCTTCGACCGCATCGTAGCCCCGGATCAGCCCCCGGCGATAGGGCTGATGGAGTCGGTCTTGGAGGGCGACCCGCAAAATCTCCCCGTCGCCTGTGGCCAGCCCCTGTACCAGGAGACCCACCCGCGCCCCGTTGAAGATGGCGTCCGCTCGGCTCACCTGGGCAGGGAGTACCTGGCGGGCCGTGGCCGTCGAGAGTTCAAAATCGGGGATGGCCACCACCGGCACCACCGTGGGCGACCAAGCTAGCCGCGCCACCTGGACGGTCTGGGTGTCAGTCACCACTGCCAGGCAGCAGCCCCCCAGAAGTGCCGGCGTTACATTATCAGGATGTCCCTCTAGGGCCACCGCCCAGTTCAACAGGGTCGCCGTATCCACCGGCCGGCCGGCCTGTTCATTGGCGCCCACCAACCCCCCGACAATGGCCGTGGCCGAGCTGCCCAACCCCCGCGCCAAGGGCACCCCCAAATGAATCTCTAGGTCTACGTCCGGTGTTTTTTGGCCCAGTTGCTGGAAAGCATAGACAAAGGCACGATAGGCCAGATTGCGCTCATCCGTGGCCACCCGCTGGGCCTCGCTGCCATAGACACGAATCCGCCGGCCGGCCGGACTGGCATGGAAAATAAACCGGTTGCCTCGATTCAGGGCAGCCCCCAGACAATCAAACCCTGGCCCAATATTGGCCGTGGTCGCCGGCACCCAAACCTCAACCGTCATGCCTGTCGCCTCACTGTGCAGTCTGTCGTCCTGTCAGACTACCGCGCTGAGGCCACACCCCAGCTACCGGCTCAGGAACGGCGCAAGGAGCGGGGACGGACTAACCACCGCCATCCCCAATGGATTCCTGCGCTATAAAACACTGCCACCACCAAAATCACCAGAGGAACCGGGAGTGAGGCTGACATGGCCGGGTTAGTGAGGTTAAGAGAACGTAAGGTCGAAAAACTTTTGTTTAGAAGCACTGTCCAACGCACCGCCACTCCAAAACTAACACGCCCCGTCCCTCGCCTGAGCCTGACGCCAATTCCTGGGATCAACGACGACAGCGGAGTTTCTCTCCCCCAACTGGCCCAGCATGGAAGCCGTGACTTAGAATAAAGACGCAGAATGTAAAAAAATGTAACCCTCCCTCCGGAGCCGCTGCCATGACCCTCGCCACTTCCCTGTTTGCCCCGGTGGAAGCTGATCTGCGGATACTGCGGGACAACCTGCGGCAGTTGGTGGGTGCCCAGCATCCTGTGCTACGGGCTGCGGCTGAGTATTTGTTTGGAGCGGGCGGGAAACAATTGCGGCCGGCCCTGGTGTTGCTGGCCGGCCGAGCCACCGTCAAGGGTTCAGATCTAACGCCCCGACATCGCCGACTGGCAGAGATCACAGAAATGATCCACACCGCCAGCCTAGTCCACGACGACCTGATCGACCAGTCCGATACCCGGCGGGGTGTCCCCACGGTTCACAGCTATTTTGGGGGTCAAGTGGCTGTCCTGGCTGGGGACTTTCTCTTTGCCCAAGCCTCCTGGTATTTAGCCAACCTGGACAACCTGGAGGTGGTCAAGCTGCTCTCCAAGGTGATCACCGATTTTGCCGAGGGGGAAATTCGCCAAAGCCTGATGGCCTACGACACCAGCATCACCCTAGAGGACTATCTCGAGAAAAGCTTCTATAAAACCGCCTCCTTGATGGCAGGTAGCCTTAAAGCGGCCGGCCTCCTCAGCGACCTATCCTCCCCGGAAGCCGACCAGCTTTACAGCTTTGGCAAGCACTTCGGCATTGCTTTTCAGGTGGTGGACGATATTCTCGACTTTACGGCAACTGCCGAAACCCTGGGTAAACCGACAGGCTCCGACCTCATGGGGGGTACTTTGACCGCGCCGGCCCTCTTTGCCCTGCGAGAACAACCGGAACTGCGGGTCTTGATCGGCCGCAAGCTGGAAGAACCCGGTGACCTAGAAGCTGCCCTAGGTTTTGTCCACCGGAGCAGCGGCCTCGAGCGAGCTTGGGCGCTAGCCACCGACTACACCCGCCAAGCCGTCGAAGCCCTTGCGGTTCTGTCGCCTTCGCCAGCCCGCCAGGCCCTCATTGATCTGACGGACTACAACCTATCTCGCCGCTATTGAGTGTTCCTGTGCCTTAAGCACTAGCCAGAACTTGCCGATAGTAATTGCGCAGTTGGGCCGTTGCTGCGCCCCAGCCCCACCGTTCGGCTTCCTGCCGGGCTTGAACTTTCAATTGGTCACCCACCTCGCGGCGTTCTAGGAGTTGCCGGGTGACAGCGATAGCTTGGGCCTCATCGCCGGGGGTGTGGAGAAAGCCATTGACCCCATCCTGCACAATGTCGGGAATGCCACCGCAGCGGGCCGCAACCACTGGACAGCCGGCCGCCATCGCTTCCAGCAGCACCAGCCCCAGGGTTTCGGTTTGGGAAGGCAGGAGAAACACATCCGCTGAGGCGTAAGCTTGGGCAAGGGCCTGACCGCGCAAATAGCCCGCAAAGTGGGTGGGGGTGTCTGCGAAGTGCTCCCGCAGTGCCTCCTCGTGTGGGCCGCCCCCCACCAGCGCCAATCGGGCCTGGGGAATTGCGGTCAAGATGGGTTTAATCCGCTCGATTTCCTTTTCTGCCGACAGTCGTCCCACATAGAGCAACAGGGGCTGGTCGGGATGCCCCTGGCTGAGATGCAGCCGCATCTCCGAAGAATACTGGCCAGGATGGAACAAATCCGTATCCACGCCCCGCTGCCAGAGGGCAACCCGCTCAATGCCATTGGATTCCAGTTCCTGCTGCATAGCGGTAGACGTACAGAGGTTGAGGCGGGCTTGGTTGTGGCCGGCGCGCAGCAAGAACCACAGCAGCCCCTTGAGGGCACCCAAGCCGTAATGGTGCAGGTATTGGGGGAGATGGGTGTGGTAGGAGGCAACTAGGGGCAGCTTATAAAGGCGGCTATAGAATAAGCCCCCTAGGCCCAAGACCGCGGGGTTGACCACGTGAACCACCTCCGGCTGAAATTGTTGCAGCCATTCCCCAATCCGGGGATTGGGCAGGGCTAGCTTCAGTTCTGGGTAGAGGGGGAGGGGAAAGCCTGGGATACCGTAGACTTTGGCGCCGCAGTATTCGGAGAGACCGCCCTCGGGAGCAAAGACGGCGACCTGATCTCCTTGCTGATGGAGGTGGCGGATCGTGTGGGTGAGGCGGGTGACAATGCCATCAACCTTGGGCAAAAACGTTTCCGTAAACAGGGCAATCCGCATAGAACTGACGCCAGGGGGCGGGTTTGCTCATGCAGTGTACCGTGGATTCGGCCGGCCGTGGCGTTCAGGGGTACTCGCTTGCAGGCCACGGGCGAAGCGGGTCTAATGGGTAAGGTGTGTACCCAGACCTCAACGGGGTGGAGTGGGCTGATGACCTTAGCGGGATGGGGGGCGTTTATTCTCTGGGGTGGCGTGGGCGTCCTGCTGGTGGAACTGCTGCGGGATGCCTATCACGTTCTCTGCCACCAGGTGCCCTGGCTGGCCCGCTGGCACAATCGCCACCACATGGCCTATCGGCGGGATCTCTCCCTGGTCTCCCTCGAAACCTACCGGGCCTCGCAGCTCTATCACGACATCGCCGAATCAGCCCTGTTGGTGCTGGTATTGGGCCTGACGGCCGGTCTCGCGGGTATCCCTGGCCTCTGGGTAGGCGTGGTCTATGCCCTAGCTTTTCTGGGAGGAGCGACCCAGCGCTATGTCTTGGGAACGGTCAAGACGGACTACAACCACCAACCTGGCCCCCTGCTTGAGCCGCCCTCGGTCTGGTGGGTGAACCGCACCTACCACTGGCGTCACCATTTCGATAACGTCAACGCCTACTACAGCGGGGTGTTTAGCGGCGTGGACAAACTCCTAGGCACAGCCCTTTCCCTGCGAGGCCGCACAATTGCGATTACCGGAGCATCCGGTGCCCTGGGCCAGGCCCTGATTTCGGCCCTGATCCGCCAAGGCGCTAAGGTCATTGCCTTCACCACCCACCCGGAGCGGTTGGCCGGCCAGGAGGGGGTGACGGTGATCCCCTGGCAGTTGGGAGAAGAGGCCGCGCTGCAAGAACGGCTGGCACGGGTGGACATTCTGGTGCTCAACCACGGGGTCAATGTCTACGGGCAGCGCACGCCAGAGGCTATTGCGACGGCCTTCGAAGTCAACACCTTTCCTACGGTGCGGCTGATGGATCTGTTTCTGGAGACGGTGCAGGGGCCGGAGGCAAGAGCGAGAAAGGAGATTTGGGTGAATACTTCGGAGGCGGAAGTCTCGCCAGCTTTCAGTCCTCTCTACGAACTCAGTAAACGGGCACTGGGGGATCTGGTGACTCTGAAGCGACTGGACAATCGCTGTGTGATTCGCAAGCTGGTGCTAGGGCCGTTCAAAAGTGCACTCAATCCCTTTGGGGTGATGACCCCCCAAGCAGTGGCCGGGATGATCGTGGCTTTGGTCAAGCGGGATGTACGCACAGTTATTGTGACGATCAATCCCTTGACTTATCTCTTGCTGCCCCTACGAGAATTGGCCGTTACCCTTTACTTCCGTCTGTGCACGCGGCCGGCCGCTTGAGCCAATCGGGAGCGGACACGTCGGTAGATATCCTCGCTGACGGTGGAGAGGGCTGGGCGTAGGTTAGGCGACACGGCCTGCCACCACCAGGTCAGGTATTCCCAGGGCGAGAACCAGCCACTGGCCTGGAGATAACTCGCATACCGGCGCAGGGGTGGATACCAGGGTTTGTGGGACATCCAGGGCTTAACGGCAGTGATAAAGTGCCAGATGCCAGGATTGGGGTAGCGTTGCCAGGCCTTGGTATACCGCCACCCAATTGGGATGTTCCATTCCGGTGAGAGTGTTCCCCAACGGCCGGCCAGCACAAGGTTGATAGCATCCTGATCGCCGTGGGGCAGTCCTGGGTTCCGACCGTAGCGTTCCAGATAGGTAAAACAGTGCTCGGCCAGGGATTCCTGCCGCCATTGCTTTAGGTTCAGGAGCATCACGCCCGTGTTGTGGTTGGTTGCTTGGGGATCCAAGCCATGTTCTCGGCAAAGGTCGGCAAGGCCCGCCGGGGTCAGGGTTGGATTGGGCACATCAACAGCGGCTTGAGCAGGAACCGTTGTGGGTCGAGCCTGCCAGAGCTGATCCAATTCTCCTAGGACAAGGAGATCCGCATCCAGGTAGAGAACATACTCCATCGTCACGGGCAACTGCTGCGGCAGGGTCAGGCGCATGTACGTAGCCGCAGATAGGTAGGATAAGCGACTGGATCGGTAGTCTTGAAAGGTGCTTGTATCCACGCTCAGAAATTCAACGTGCACCGGCCGGCCCTTTGGGCACCTTTTGGGAGCACCCGTTCTAGGCGTTGACGGTTTTCTGGGCCAATGCCCCCATCGAGAATCGCCAGATGCACTGCCTCAACGGCCGGCCCCAGATTCACGAGGGCGGAGTAGAGGGTGACGGCCACCCCAATCGCATAGCGATCATCGCCAACGCAGGCAATATGCAGGGCATGTGTCACAGGCAGGTCGGGATCAAAGTTTTACCTCGGCAGAAGATTGTGTGTCACCGGGCTAAGGTCTGCTGCACCATACGTCCCAGGGATTGTAGCCACCACTGTACGAACTCTGGCCCTGTGAACCAACTACTGGCGAACAAATAGTGGGCAAACGCCTGCCAGGGCGGCTTCCAGGGATAGTAGATCTGCCAAGGCTTGTGGGGACCAACGAAGTGCCAGACCTGAGCGTCAGGGGAGTCGTGCCATTGCAGCGCATAGGTATTCCAAACAGGGTTGAGGGGCCGCCATTGGCCAGCCAGCACGGCATTCAACACATCCTGGTCGGCAAAGCGCAATCGCCCACCGTACTGCTCCAGATAGCTTAAGCATCGATTGACTAGGTGCTGCTGTCGCCACAGCCCCAAGTCAAGCACCATAACACCGCTATTGAAGTAGGGAGCTTGGGGATCAAGCGCCAACGCAGGGCACGTTTTAGGCAAACCGGATTGCTGGAGGTTCGTAAAGAGGGGATCAGGCGCAGCGTAGGCGGCAGCGGCTTCTTGGGGAGGGCCACTGATTTGGCTCACATCTCCTCGGATCACAAGGTCACTATCCAAGTAGAGAACTTGGGTGGTGGCATCTGGCAAGAGATTGGGCAGGAGAAGCCGCATGTACGCTGCCGCATTGAGATAGGTCTGACGGGCGCGGTAGACCTGGAAGGCGCTCGTATCCACGCTCAGAAATTCAATATGCACCGGCCGGCCGGCCTTTTGGGCACCTTTTTGGAGCACCCGTTCCAGCCGCAGCCGGTTTTCTGGGCCAATGCCCCCATCGAGAATCGCCAGATGCACTGCCTCAACGGCCGGCCCCAGATTCACGAGGGCGGAGTAGAGGGTGACGGCCACCCCAATCGCATAGCGATCATCGCCACCGCAGGCCAGGGTGAGTAAGGTCATGGCGTACTGGATGCACGTTCAACGGGCTTGAACCACCCATAGCCTACAACCCCCCTGCTCACAAACGCGTCCAGGTCAATTTCAGGAGCAGCGGGCAGATGGGGGCGGATACACCGAGCACAGCTAGCAGGGGCAAAACCAGTATTCTGAAGATCACTGACTGTCACTGTCCATGCGGTTTCTCTGGATCGGCCTAGTGGTCGGCTTGGCCCTGTTCCTCTGGCAAAACTGGGGGACTGGGGTTACCCTGGTCTTCCTCGGCCGGCCGCTGTTCAGTCTGCCCCTAGGGGTAGCAATCCTGGGTGCAGCAGGGCTGGGGAGCCTGACGATCCTGGCGATCTATGGCCTGCTCACCCTGGGCAGCCCCCTAGAACCCTCCTCCCCCCCCGGCCGGCCGTCTGCCAAACCCCGCGCCAAAACCACTGTGGCCCAGGATGTGTTGGAACCCGACGTGATCGAGTATCCCCAGGCCACGCGCCGCCCACCGCCCGCCGCCGGAGGGGAAGAACCGTGGGATCGGCTGGAGGAGTGGGAGCAAGACTGGACATCCCGATAATGGGGTTACTCGCCGTGCTAACACCGAAAACCACCGACTTACTCCAGGGCGTCAACCTCGTGTTAGTGGGGATGATGGGCAGCGGCAAAACCACGGCCGGCCGCCGCTTGGCCCAAGTACTTCGCTACCGTTTTTGCGATACCGATGCTCTAATTGAAAAGATCAGCGGCCAATCCGTCCCCGACCTGTTTGCCCAACAGGGTGAAGCAGCCTTTCGAGACCTAGAAACCCAGGTTTTGGCAGAGGTCGCCGGCTACACCCGCACCGTTGTGGCCACGGGCGGCGGGGCGGTACTCCGTCCGGAAAACTGGAGCCACCTGCACCACGGCCTTGTGGCTTGGCTGGATGTTCCCCCAGCCGTGCTCAGCCAGCGCTTGGGTGGAGATCGCGGCCGGCCGCTCCTTCAGGGCAGTGGGCCAAACCTTGAGACCCGCCTGACTGAGATTCTCGACGCCCGACGGCCCTACTATGCCCAAGCCGATGTCCACATTAGGATGGACACCGCACCGATGAGCCAGGTCGTTGAACACATCCTGGCGGCTATTGCAGACCATCTGGCCAAACACCCCCCGCGGGGTCGGCGCACCTCCTCGCCCCACTGACCTATGGCTGCCTTCCTGGGGATTTTGACAGCGGCGTCGGCCGCAGGCTTTCGGTTGGCCCTGCCCCTGCTGGTGGTGCTGCTTTTCAGTGACCCCAGTCGCTGGCAGGACTTGCCCGTAGTGGGGGCGTGGCCGCCGGTCTGGGTGCTGACGGGGCTGGTAATCGGCACCGTACTCGAACTCATCATTGCCCGCCATCCCTGGGGGCAGCGGTTGCTCCTGCCGTTCCAAGTCGTGCTCAGTCCTCTCGTTGGGGCACTCCTCGGTGCGACCCTGGCCGACCTCACGGCCATGCCCCAGGTGGCCACTCGGGTTATGGTGCTCTCCGGCGCTGGGTTGGCGCTCATTTTGCAACTG
>JACYLR010000020.1 GCA_015272465.1 Gloeomargaritaceae cyanobacterium C42_A2020_066 | reverse complement strand
GGCACCGATGGGGATCCCACCCCCCAAGCCCTTGGCTGAGGTAAACACATCGGGTTCGATCCCCAACTGCTCGTGGCCCCACCAGCGGCCCGTGCGCCCGAGGCCGGCCTGCACCTCATCCAGAATCAGGAGAATGCCTTTTTGATCACACAGCCGCCGGATCGCCTGAAAGTAGTCCCGCTGGCCTGGCCGGACGCCCCCTTCTCCCTGAATCGGTTCCAGGAAGATCGCCGCCACCTGCCGCTCCTCCCGATCCAGTTCTGCGACCAGGGTTTCAAGCGCGGTCAAGTCGTTATAGGGCACGTAGGCAAAGCCCGGCACCAGCGGGTCGAAATGCTTGTGGTACTTGGGTTGGCCCGTGGCAGTAACAGCAGCTAGGGTGCGACCGTGGAAACTGGCCTCGGCGGTAATGATCGTCGGCCGGCCGATGCCCAGCTTGGTATGAGCATATTTGCGGGCCAGCTTAATCGCGCCCTCGTTGGCCTCGGCCCCAGAATTGCAGAAAAACACCCGGTCGGCGCAACTGTGGGCCACCAACCAATCCGCCAACGCTTCCTGAGCCGGAATGTGGAAAAGGTTCGAGACGTGGTGGAGTTTCTGAAGCTGCTCGGTCACGGCCGCCAGCATAGCCGGATGGGCATGGCCCAGAGTGCAGGTAGCAATCCCAGCGACAAAATCCAGGTATTCCCGGCCCTCCTGATCCCAAACCCGACAGCCTTCACCCCGCTCCAAACTCAGGGGGAAACGACTGTAGGTTGACATCAGGGATGACCCTACAGCACTTGAGGCGGGTTCCAGGGGTTTCGTAAGGGTGGCCATAGGACAAACGGGCGATGACAGCAGGGATTCTTACCATCATAGAACCCCACTGGAGTACACAGACAAGAGCGGCAACCTGGTTTAGATCGCCGCTCCGCTGTCTAGAGATTAAAAGTGAGGGTTGGACTCAAGGGGGGGAATCCCAACGCCTCAAGCTCACGGTTAAGGTTCGCCCAGAGGTTAGCCCTCTTCCTTGACAAAGCCTGCGTAGGCTTCCATCCCGTGTTCACCCACATCCAGGCCCTTCATCTCCTCTTCGGGGGGCACCCGCAGACCAAAGATGGCCTTGAGCAGCATCCAAACGATCACGCTGAAGACGACGGTGAAGCCACCCACCGTAACCACACCGATGGCCTGACTGACGAGTTGAGTGATACCGCCCCCGTGGAACAGGCCGGCCGCAGGGCCAGCGGTGCCGTAGAGACCGCCTTCCTGAGCGCCTACAGCAAACAGGCCGATGGCCAGGGTACCCCAGATACCGTTGACTAGGTGAACAGAGACGGCACCCACTGGGTCGTCAATCTTGATTTTGTCGAAGAACAGCACAGAGAAGACCACGAGCACACCCGCAACAGCGCCGATGATCATGGCTTCACCCTGGGTAACAAAGGCACAACCCGCCGTGATCCCCACCAAGCCGGCCAGGATACCGTTGACAATCATGGACAGGTCGGGTTTGCCGAGGACGACCCAAGCGACAATCGTGGCAGCAATCCCACCCGCTGCCGCCGCCAAGTTGGTGGTGACTGCAATGTGGGCAATTGCGAACCCATCTCCAACAGCCATGGTGGAACCCGGGTTGAACCCGAACCAGCCTAACCACAGGATCAGGCACCCCAGGGTAGCAATAGACAGGTTGTGGCCAGGGATCGCATTGATGCTACTGTCGGTGTACTTGCCCAAACGAGGGCCGAGGAGGGCTGCACCCATCAGGGCCGCCCAGCCACCCACCGAGTGCACCACCGTGGAGCCGGCAAAGTCCCAGAAGCCTAGACCCGCCAACCAGCCACCGCCCCAAATCCAGTGGCCCGTGACCGCATAGCTGACGCCTACAAGCAGGAAGCTAAAGATCAAAAAGTCAATGAACTTGACCCGCTCCGCCACCGAACCCGAGACGATGGTGGCTGCCGTACCCGCAAACGCCACCTGGAACAGGAACTTCGCTGCAAGGGGTACCCCAGTCCAGGATAGGGAGCCATAAACCCCCTCGTAGTCATCACCCGTGGCGGGGCTGTTATCTGCACCCCCCATGAGGAATCCGCTGGTGCCGATAATTGGGCTGCCATCGCCAAACATCAGGCCAAACCCGAACAGCCAGAAGGCCAACGTGGCAACTGCAAACACCACCAGGTTTTTGGTGAGGATGTTGACCGCATTCTTCTGGCGACAAAAGCCGGTCTCCACCATGGCAAAGCCCGCGTTCATGAAAATCACCAGGAAGGCGCAAAGGAGCACCCACATGGTGTCGATCCCCACTGTCAGGGTGGCGGCTTTTTCAGCCAGTTCTAGAGTTGCAGCCGCTTCAACCACTTCACCCACGGTTGGAGCTTGTGCAGAAGCTCCTGTCACCCACACAAGGACCGCAAGGATGGCCAGAGGAAGGTAGAGGTATCCCACCAGAGTCAGACCGGCAAAGGGAATTTCAAATTTCCCCTGACTGGTCGGGACTCTCCTCCCCCGAACCGGTTTTCTGAGCTTAGACAGAGTCATACGAGCGTTTCTCCTGAAACGACAGACAGGCGTAATCGGTTTATTTTTGTGCCAAGTTGTGCCACATTTTACACGCTTAGCCTGGGCAAAGCTAACCCATAGGGAACCGAATCCGTAAAAGATGTCCTCATAACTAAAAAGACACTGCTACGGGCTTTATTCTGTATCTAGGTTGACAGTTTGCCGTCGCGTACTTGGGGTGGCGACCCTGATCCCTGCGGACAGACAGGGCAGGCATAGGGGAGGTGGGCAGCAGCCGGCCCTAGCGCTGCTTCATGGCCCGTTCCATGTCCCGCCGATCCTGCCGCTCCCGCAGGTCGTGCCGCTTATCGTGAAGTTTCTTGCCCTTGGCTAGACCGATCAGAACCTTAGCCCAGCCCCGCTTGAAGTACATCTTGAGGGGCACCAGGGTCAGTCCCTTCTGTTCCACCTGGCCGACCAGTTTGCGAATTTCCCGGTCGTGGAGGAGCAACTTCCGGGTGCGACGGGGGTCATGATTGAAGTACGGGCCGGCCGTGGTGTGGGGTGAGATGTGGGCATTGATCAAAAACACCTCACCGTCTTTAATCCGGGCAAACCCATCCCGCAGGTTAACCTTGCCGGCGCGGGCCGCCTTAACCTCGGTGCCGGTCAAGACAATACCGCACTCGTAGGTTTCCAAAATCTCATACTGATGGCGGGCCTCTCGGTTATCCGTCACCAGTTTGTAGCCACCCTCCTCCGTTGCCATACCCCCTCCCGGCGCGGGATTACCAGGCTAAACCCTGGAGAGGGGGATTGACAACTTCAGGGGGAGTCTATCGGGCGTGGCCTAGCGCTTCACCAGCTTTTTGCTCAGTTTGCGGAGGCGCACCGATTGGGGTGTCACCTCCACCAGTTCATCGGAACTGATGTACTCCAGGGCACGCTCCAGGTTCATATCCATGGGGGTCTGCAACTGCACCAGTTCTTCCCCAGACGCGGCCCGGTGGTTGGTGAGTTGCTTGGTCTTGCAGACGTTTAACTCTAGGTCTTGGGGGCGGTTGTGTTCTCCAACAATCATGCCCTTGTAGACCCGTGTGCCCGGCGTGATGAAAAACACCCCCCGATCCTCAGCGTTACGCAGGGCATAGAAGGTGGCATCCCCCTCCTCAATCGAGACCATGACGCCGTTGCGACGGGTTTCCACATCCCCAGCTAGGGGACGATAGTCGAGGAAGCTATGGCCCATGATCCCCTCACCCCGGGTCAGGCGCAGGAACTCACCCCGGAAGCCCACCAAACCGCGAGCCGGAATCACAAACTCCAGTTGGGTGCGCCCGCCACTGCCCGCCTGCATATCCTGCATCTCGGCCCGGCGCTGGCCAAGCCGCTCGATGCAGCCGCCCACCGATTCCTCCGGCACGTCCAGCACTAGATACTCAAACGGTTCGTAGGGGTGGCCTTCCACTTGGCGGAAAATCACTTGGGGTTGGGATACCTGGAACTCATAGCCTTCCCGGCGCATGGTTTCGATCAAGATCCCCAAATGCAGTTCCCCCCGCCCAGACACTAGGAACCGGTCGGGGGAATCGGTTTCCTCTACCCGCAGGGCCACATTGGTTTCCAATTCCCGCATCAGCCGATCCCGCAGTTGGCGGGAGGTGACAAATTGGCCTTCTTGACCTGCAAATGGCGAATCATTGACCGAAAAGGTCATCTGAAGGGTTGGTTCATCGACCTGGATCAGGGGCAAGGCCAAGGGGTCTTCTGGATCGGTAATGGTCTCGCCGATATTGGCGTCGGCAAACCCAGCAACTGCCACAATATGGCCGGCCGTGGCGTTCTCCAAATCGACCCGCTTCAGACCCTCGAAACCCATCAGCCGGGTGATTTTGGCCTTGACCACACTGCCATTACTGGTCACCAGCGCGGCTTGTTGCCCCGACTTGAGGGTGCCATTGTGGATTTTGCCAATCACAATCCGGCCCAGATAGTCGGAGTAGTCGAGGGTGGTTACCTGCATTTGCAGGGGCCGGGTCGGGTCGCCGGCTGGGGGGGGAACGTGGTGGAGCAGGGCTTCAAACAGGGGCTGCATGTCCACCCCCTCATCTTCAAGCTGGAGCTTGGCAAACCCGGCCATGCCCGATGCAAACAGGTAGGGAAACTCGCACTGGTCGTCGTCGGCCCCCAGTTCGATGAACAAATCCAACACCCGGTTCAGGGCCACATGGGGGTCACCCTTGAGCCGATCGACCTTGTTGAGGATGACAATGGGCCGCAACCCCTTCTCCAGTGCTTTTTTCAGCACAAACCGGGTTTGGGGCATAGGGCCTTCGTTGACATCAACAATGAGCAGACAGCCCTCGACCATCCCCAAAACGCGCTCGACCTCCCCCCCAAAGTCGGCGTGGCCAGGGGTATCGACGATGTTGATCAGCGTGTCCTTGTAGCGAACTGCGGTGTTCTTGGCCAGGATGGTGATCCCTCGCTCCCGCTCTAGCTCGTTGGAGTCCATGACGCAGGTGGGCACGTCTTCACCAACCCGAAAGGCACCGGACTGTTTGAGCAGGGCATCCACCAAGGTGGTTTTGCCGTGGTCAACGTGGGCAATGATGGCAACGTTGCGGAGGGCGGCGGTCATAGAACAGGACGGGTAAAGGGGCGGCGGACGGGGCTTGACAGTCTGTGAAAAACCTTTACAATCCTAACCTATTTGTTTGCAGGGAACGGTGACGCACGATTCTATCGGCTATTCCCTAGGCGGATTCGGCCAGGGCTTGGGTTGCGGTGAGGGCCACAAAGGGGTTGGGGTCGGCGGCCAGTTGCTTGGCCAAAGTTGGGGTTTCTGGGAGGTTGAGGGCCAAGGTTGCTTCCAGTAACCGGAGACGGGTCTGCCAGTCTTCGCTGTGGATGAGATGCAGAAGTTCGGCAGCGACATCAGTGTCGGGCTGGAGCCGGAGGAGGTTGGCCAAGCTATACACCGCTGCCGTGACCACTTGGGCACTGGTGTCGCGGCAGAGATGACGAAGGGCTGCCAGGGTCTGGGGACTGGGGAGCCGGCCGAGGGCTTCGGCGAGACGCTGACGCACCAACCAATCCTCCGATTGGGCGAAACTGAGGATCTGGGGCAGGGCGTGCACCGCGCCAATCTCGCCTAGGGCGGCAATGGCTGCTTGCTGGATCACCGTTTCGCTGCTCTGAAGGGCTTGGATCAGGGCGGCGTCGGCACGGGGATCCCGGAGGTTGCCCAGGGAAACGGCAGCGCTGAACCGGACAAGCCAATCGGTGTCTTCGTAGAGGGCGTGGATCAAGGGTTCCACGGCACGGACATCACCCAGATAGCCCAGGGCACCGGCTGCATCAGCTCGAATGCCGTAGTCGGGATCGCCTTCCAGGAGACGCACCAGCAGCGGAAAGCATTCCTCCGTGGGTTTCAGGCCCAGGGCGAAAATGGCCATAGAGCGAATCTGAAGGCTTTCGTCGTTGAGGACTTTTTTGATCAGGGGCACGGCCTGATCGGGAGCGACTTCCCGGAGGGCGACGAGTGCCAGCAAGCGATCTTTCAGACTGGGGCTTTCCAACTGGGTCGCAATCTGAGACAGGTTTGGGGCACTCATAATTAATTTACAAAGCTTAATAGTCAGTGTAGCAGAGGCGGCCGGCCGCTGTGGCAGGATGGCGGCATTGGGCGCGAGGCCGGAATGGGACGGGGTCGATCAGCGGCATGGCGGGGCTTGCGACGGTTATTAGTGGGTCTGGGGGCGAGGGACACGGCCGGCCGCAGGTCAGGCAGGGATGCCTGCAGCCCTGGTCAGGATTGGACGCGGCGTCGGGTGATACAGACGCTGGGCATGGGTGCCCTGTTGGGGGGCTGTCAATTTCAGGGGGCTGGCGCACCACGGGTGGCGATTGTCGGGGCTGGGTTGGCGGGCCTGACGGCAGCCTATACCCTGCGTAAGGCGGGCCTGATTGCTCCGGTATACGATGCGGCCGGCCGGGTGGGGGGACGGATGCTGTCGGTGCAGGGGGTACTGGCTCCAGGGGTGGTCTGGAATCTGGGGGGAGAATTTATCGACAGTGATCACCGCGATATCCTGGCACTGGCTCGCGAACTCCAGATCCCATTGTGGGATCGCACGCGAGTGCAACCCCGAACGTTGGACTATTTCGTCGGGAATCAGTCCTACAGTGAAGCCCAGGTAATCGAAGCCCTCGAACCCTTGGTGCCCCGTCTCCGAAAGGATTACGAACAGGTTGGTGATCCTATTAACTCGGCCAATCCAGTCGCGGTGACGCTGGATCGCCTGTCCCTGGGTGCTTATCTGGATCAACTCGGTGTCCAGGGCTGGTTGCGGCGGTTACTGGAAACAGCCTTTGTCAGTGAGTTTGGGTTGGAGGTGGATCAGCAGTCGGCCCTCAATTTTTTGCTACTGGTGGGTCTAGACGTGAGAGAGGGCTTTCAGGTCTACGGCGATAGCGATGAACGCTACCTGCTTCAGGGAGGCAGTCAGGCCCTGACCGATGCGTTGGCCCAGCAACTGGCCGATCAGATTCACCTGGAGCATGGCCTGGTACGCCTGACTGGGGACGCCGTGTCGGGATACCAACTGACGCTGGTCGGGCCGGCCGGCCGCGCTATGGAGGTCAGGGCGGATGCGGTGATCCTGGCGGTGCCCTTTACGACCCTGCGCCAGGTGGAACTTCAGGTGGATCTCCCGGCACAGAAACGGCGCTGTATTGCCGAACTGGGCTATGGCACCCACGCCAAGGTGGGTTTGGGGGTGAAGCGCCGATTGTGGCGGGAACAGGGTTCCAGTGGTGAGGCGTTTAGTGATGCGCCCTTCCAGATGGTCTGGGACAGCAGTGAGTTTCAGCCTGGCCTCCAAGGCGGTTTGACCCTGTTTCCGGGGGGGGCGGCCGGCCGGGCTGTCGGTCAGCAGGCTACGGAAACGCTTCTCAGCAATTGGCTGCCCGATTTGGAGGTGATTTTTCCGGGGCTGGGGGACGCGCGCAATGGTCGCTCTGGCCAGTTTGCTTGGTCAACTTACCCCTATAGCTTGGGCAGTTATAGCTGTTTCCAGCCCGGTCAATGGACTGCCTTAGGCGGGGCGGCCGGCCGGCCGGTGGGGCAAATTCACTTCGCCGGGGAGCATTGCAGCATTGAATCCCAGGGCTATATGAATGGGGCTGCGGAAACAGGCCGCCGCGCTGCCCTAGGCATTTTGGGTCGGGTTCACAGCCTACTGGCCAAATTCTGAGCGGGCTTGTTCCACCAATTCTGGGGTAATTACCTCGAGCTGCTGTTCCCTGGCCCACTGCTCAATCCGTTGGCGAGCCTGGGCACGGGCAAAATAGGGAATGCTTTTCAGCTTGTTGAGGGCCGAGGGTGTCCAATCCAGGGCATCAAAGGCAGACATGGCAGAACAACGGGCAACGGCAGATAGTGTACCGCTCTCGGCCGGCCGGTGCAGCCCGTCTTAGGGAATTGTCACGACCCGGAACTCCGGACGGCCTAGCTGGCCACCTGCTCCACTAACCCCAACGCCTCACAAGCACTGATCGCCTGAGTCAGTTGTCGGAAGATCCGCTGGCAGTGGTTGTCCGTGTGCAGGGGGAGTTCCTCATTCTTGGCCACAAGCCGCAGACGCAAGCCTTGGTTAACCGCAGGGGGCGATTCAATCAGCACTTCAGCAGTGACCAACTTAGCAAACTTGGCAAAGGGTACCTGTCCAGGAATCTCCCGGGCCATGAGGTAATCAGACGTCTTGTAGATCACATCAAAGTTGCAGGTCTTGAGGGTGTCCACCAAAACCTGAGAGACCCGCTCTCGCTGGGCTTCCACCGTGATCAAACACGTGTATCGAGACATATCCCCTTACCCAGTGAAGGCTTGGCCCAATGTTAACTAAACGATACCTCAACTCCTCCATAGTGACCACAGTTTACTTTTCTTGGCTGTGTCCCTTGTCACTTTCTGCTAGCGGCGGTCGTGCGGGGCTACGGCGATCCCGTTGCCACTGGTAGCCGATCAAACACACCAACCCCAGGTTGATGGCCACATCCGCAAAATTGAAGATCGGAAATTGAATCAGGCGAAAATCCAGGAAGTCGATGACGTGGCCCAACAGGAAACGATCCAGACCATTTCCAGCGGCCCCTGCCAAAATGAACCCGTAGGCCCACTGCTCCCAGGAATGAAGGCGTGGCCCCCACAGGGCATAGCCCATGAGACCCAAGCTAACAGCCAGGGAAAGCCAGCGTAGCCAATCGCTGCCCTGGGTAAACAAGCTGAAAGCGGCACCGGTATTGGTGACGTAGGTGAAGTGGAAGACGCCGGGCCACAGGGGCCAGCTTTGGGGTGGTTGGGTGAGGACAAAGGTTTGCACAACCCACCATTTGGTGAGGCGATCCAGGCCAAAGCCCAGGCCGGCCGCCAACCAGAACCCGGGTTGCCACCTGGGGTTCCAGCGCTGCTGGGGTAGCGGAGTCATAGCCACAGGCCGCGCCGCAAGCCCCAACTGAGCGCCGCCACACTACAACTGATCAGCAGTTGGGCGGGCAAGCGGGTGAGGGTGTACTGCCAGGCTAAGGGTGACCAGTCGGCCCACACCGGGAACTGACTGGCGAGGTAGGTTAGACCGACGAGGTGAATTGCACCCAAACCCGCCAAACAACTCGCCAACAGGTTCTCCAGGGTCAGTGGCAGCCGAAAGGCCAGGTATCCGCATAAGGTACTTCCGGGGACAAAGCCTAGGAGGTAGCCCAGGGTCGGTTCCCGCAGGTAGCTCCAACTCCCCCCAAAGGTGAACACCGGGATCTGGGTCAGGCCGACCACGAGATACGCCACTTGGGCCAGACAGCCAGCGGTTGCACCCCCCATGACACCGACGAGGAGGGCTGTACCCACCTGAAAAGTTTCACCTAGGTTGTAGACCAGAATGCCGACCTGGGGCCACTGCCAGGGCCCGTTGACCATGGCTGCCTGGACAAGGGCACCCTGGATCATCAGCAGTAGGCCGACCAATCCCCAGATCAGGTCACGCAGGCTTTTCACAGGGATTGATCGAACGTAAAGGACAGGGACTCAAGTCTGGATCATCTTATCGGATATTGCCCTCAGTCCTGCCAGAG
Organism: Gloeomargaritaceae cyanobacterium C42_A2020_066; assembly: GCA_015272465.1. Lineage (GTDB taxonomy): Bacteria > Cyanobacteriota > Cyanobacteriia > Gloeomargaritales > Gloeomargaritaceae > JACYLR01. The sequence goes on along the minus strand of JACYLR010000020.1, from coordinate 6,636 downwards.
GCGGCGGCCGGCCGGCCCCTGGAGGCGTTGGTGGGTATCCCGGAGCAGCGAGGGGATAGGCAGGTGGGTGGGACAGCGGGGCAAGCAGTCGCCACAGTCGGTACAGCGGTCACCCCGCCGCCCTGGGAACCAGTGGCCCGCATTCTCCAGCATGGCGTAGCGGTATTTCCCAAATCCGGTCATGTCGTAGGCCACCGCCAGGTTGCGCAACCGGAGGATGTCGGGAATGGCAATGGCTTCCGGACAGGGCAGACAGGCATGGCACTGGTGACACTGATCAGACCCCAAGGCGTCGGCTTGCACCTGGGCCAGGCGATCCAGCACCGCACACTCGTTCTCCGTCAGGGGGCCAATCTGCTCGCCCCAGGCCAGGGGGGCATCGAGTTCGGCGGGATGGGCGGCTCCCAAGCTCAGGGTAGTAATCCGGGGATCACTCAGCAGCCAACGGTAGTTAACAGCCCAGGGCGGATAGGGCGCACAGAGGTCAACTAAGCGAGACGGCGGTGTGAAGAATTGGCCGCCTTTATCGCTGGGGGAAATGATGAACACCCCCATGTCCTGATCGGCGGCGAGAGCCACGGCCGGCCGGTTGCGCGGGTGAAAGAGGCTGTAGAGGAGGTTGACAAAGGCAAACTGACCCGATTGGATAGCGGCCAGGATGATCTCCAGCGGCCCGTGGGTGGAGAAGCCAATGTGCCGAATCCGGCCGGCCGCTTGCATTGCCCGCACCGCCGCCATACAGCCCTCCGGGTTGAGTACCCAGGTCAGGTGTTCCGCCGTATTGAGGCCATGAATCGCTACACAGTCCACGTAGTCCAACCCCAACCGTTCCAGGGAGCGCTCCAGGGTCTCGGCCATGGCTGTATAGGTGGGCTGGGGGGGGATTTTGGTGGTGACGATCAGGTTAGGGCGCGGCCGGCCGAGACCCGCACGCACCGCCCGGCCCAGGTAAACCTCCCCCTGGCCATAACCCTGGGCGGTTTCCAGATGATTCACGCCCAGAGCAACTGCCCGTTCCACCGTTTGGCGAAACAGGGTCTCCGTGGCCAGCGCCCGCATGGTTCCTAGGGAAAACACCGACACCCGCAAACCGGTGCGGCCAAAACGGCGGTAAGCCATCGTCATCGCAAGTTTGTGCTCCAGGCTACACCCCTTTCACAATCCTTTCAGGACTGCTGTACAGTGGAAACTGTAGCTTGGGCCTTGCCTAGCTGCAGCCCTGTGTGGGACTGCTGACGTGGACAAACGCTTACTCCGAAGCTTCTGGAACCTGCACACTAAGCTGGCAAAGCGCCGTCAGTCTGATCCGGCGTTGTCCTGGTACGACCGTTGTGAGGGGCCTAGTCCCCGGTAGGTTGCTCGGCAACCGCCCCCTCTCTGTCTGTTCCCGTCTTTTCACAACCCAACGCGTCGTTCATCAGGTGCATGATTATGGACCGTCAACAGCTTTTGCAAGAAACCATCCAGCCGATCGACATCAAAAACCACAACGTTGTCCCCTTGGTCGAGGCCATGGGTCAGATGGCTTTTCAGGCGCGCAATTTGGGTCGCGCCGCCCAGATCTACGACCAGATGCTCCAAGATGAGGAATGCACCATCATTCTCTGTCTTGCGGGTTCTCTGTTTAGTGCCGGCCTGAAGCAGGTGGTGGTGGATTTGGTGCGCCATCGGATGGTGGATGCGATTGTCTCTACGGGAGCCAACATCGTCGATCAGGATTTCTTTGAAGCCCTCGGTTTCCGCCACTACGTTGGCGATCCTCTGGCGGACGACGAGGTGCTGCGCCAAAACCGCATTGACCGGATCTACGACACCTACATTGATGAGGATGAGTTGCGGCACTGCGACATGACGATTGCCGAGATTGCCAACAGCCTGCCCCCCCGGCCCTACTCCTCGCGGGAATTCATCCACCACATGGGGGCCTACCTGGAGCAACACGCCCAGGATCGGGAGTCGGTGGTCTTGGCGGCCTACCAGCATCAGGTACCGATCTTTGTGCCCGCTTTCAGTGACTGCTCCGCTGGCTTTGGACTGGTGCATCACCAGTGGTACAGCCCGGATCAGCACCTGACCATTGATTCGGTGCGGGACTTCCGGGAACTGACCCAGTGCAAGCTGGCCTCCCAGCACACCGGGTTGGTGATGATTGGGGGCGGCGTTCCCAAGAACTTCGCCCAGGATACGGTGGTGGCGGCGGAACTGCTGGGCTTTGAAACGGCGATGCACAAGTACGCCATTCAAATCACCGTGGCGGATGAGCGGGATGGGGCCCTGTCTGGTTCCACCCTGCGGGAGGCCCACTCCTGGGGCAAGGTGAACATGAGTACGGAGCAGATGGTGTTTGCCGAGGCAACCCTAGCGGTGCCTCTGGTGATGGGCTACGCCTACGGCAAGGGGCACTGGCAGCAGCGGCCGGCCCGGCAGTGGGCTAATCTGTTCCAACCGAAGCCTAGTCTGGCCCTAGTCTAGGCAGGCGCTGTCCCTGACTAACGCAATCGGGCTGCTTGGGTTGACCTTCAGCAGTCCGATTGTTTTATGCTGGAACTATGCGTTGGGGATAGACCCCTTCGTGCCCACCGTAGCAGGAGTTGCTACCCATGCCCCAAGCCAAACCGCGTCCCAGCGGCCGGCCGGCCCCTGTTCTTTCCGTTTTCATCGGCCGGTTTCAGCCTTTCCACCTTGGTCATCTGCACGTTGTTGAGACGGGCCTAGCGAGTACCCGCCATGTTCTGGTGTTGGTGGGGTCAGCCGGTCAAGCCCGCTCCCACCGCAACCCGTTTACCTTTGCAGAACGGGCGACCATGATCCAGCGTGCCCTCGGCCGGCCGGAGCGGGTGCACATCGAACCGCTGTTGGATCATCCCTACAACGATGCCCAGTGGATGCAAGATGTCCAGGCAACGGTGGCCGCCACCCTGAAACGTCTAGGTCATGGTGAGGATGCGCCTGTAGCCCTGCTCGGCCACTGCAAAGACCACACCAGCTACTACCTCAAGCTCTTTCCTCAATGGCAGGGGATTGAGGCCCAGAACATTGGCAACCTCTCCGCCACCCCAATGCGGGAAGCCCTGTTCGCCGACCCCGTGGCGTGGCTCTACACCCAAGCCTCCCACGCACTTCCTGCCGAGGTTCATGCGTTTCTGACAGAGTTTGTGGGCAGTCCGAGCTATCGGGCCTTGGCTGAAGAATATGCCTTTATCCATCGCTATCGACAGCAATGGGCGGCCAGCCCCTACCCACCCACTTTCGTTACCGTCGATGCCTGCGTGGTGCAGAGTGGCCATATCCTGTTGGTGAAGCGCCGCAGTCAGCCGGGGGAAGGCTTGTGGGCCTTACCAGGTGGTTTTCTGCACGGACAGGAGCGCATCGAAGACAGCATGATTCGGGAACTGCGGGAGGAAACTCGCCTTAAAGTACCCGATCCAGTGCTGCGGGGTTCCATTGTTACCCAGCGGGTCTTTGATGATCCCCACCGCTCGGCGCGGGGACGAACAGTTACCCACGCTTTTCTGATTCACCTCAAACCCGACCTGAAGTTGCCCGAGGTGAAGGCTGCTTCCGATGCTCGCGAGGCCCGCTGGTGGCCCCTGGCCGAGATTTGCCCCGACCAGATGTTTGAGGATCACGCCGCCATTATTGAAAATCTGGTGGCCCTGATCTGACTTGGCGTCCTAAATCACCACGACGTGTCAAACCTAACCGCTGGAGAGACCGGCGGTGACTATTCACCGATTTGGAGGAGTTCCAAACCATGTTCAGCAATTTGTTGTTGATGACCGATTCCTACAAAGCCTCCCACTTTTTGCAGTACCCACCCGACACCCAGTACCTCTACGCCTACATCGAAAGCCGCGGTGGGGCCTGGGACCACACCCTGTTTTTCGGCCTTCAAGTGTTTCTCCAGGAGTACCTCGGCCGGCCGATCACCCAAGCCATGATTGACGAGGCCGCCGCGTTTTTTGCAGCCCACGGCGAACCCTTCCACCGGGCGGGATTTGAAACCATCCTCCGTGACCACGGCGGTTACCTGCCACTGCGGATTGAGGCAGTGCCCGAAGGTTCCTTAATCCCCACCCACAACGTGCTGGTGACAGTCGTCAACACGGATCCACGCTGTCCCTGGTTGACCACTTACCTAGAAACCGCCCTATTGCGAGCCGTTTGGTACCCGACCACCGTGGCCACCAAGTCTTGGGCTGCCAAGCAGGTGATCTGGGAGGCGCTGCTCCAGTCCTCCGATGACCCGGCCGGCCAGATTGGGTTCAAGCTCCACGACTTTGGGGCGCGGGGCGTCAGTAGTGCCGAGAGTGCTGCCCTAGGCGGTGCGGCCCATTTGGTCAATTTCCTCGGTTCAGACACGGTGGAGGGGGTGCGGTGTGCCAACCATTACTACCGGGCCGGGATGGCAGGTTTCTCGATTCCTGCGGCCGAACATTCCACGATCACCGCTTGGGGCCGGGATCGGGAGGCTGATGCCTACGCCAATGTCCTGGCCCAGTTTGCCCAACCGGGATCCCTGGTCGCGGTCGTCTCCGATAGCTACGATCTCTGGAACGCCATTGACCACCTCTGGGGTGAGCAACTCCGGCCGGCCGTGATCGCCAGCGGTGCGACGGTGATTATCCGTCCCGATTCGGGAAACCCTCTGACCGTTCCCATCGAGGTGATTAAGCGCCTCGGCCAACACTTTGGCACCACCACCAATGCCAAGGGCTACCAGGTTCTGAACCAAGTACGGGTGATCCAAGGAGACGGCATTCAGGATGAGCAGGTGATTGCCACGATTCTCCACAACCTCCTGTCCGCAGGCCATAGCGCTGACAATCTCGCCTTTGGCATGGGGGGTGGCCTACTACAGCAGGTCAATCGCGACACGTTGAAATTTGCCATGAAGTGCTCGGCTCTCAGCCGTGATGGGCAACAATGGCAACCGGTGTATAAAGCGCCGATCACCGATCCCAGCAAGCAATCCAAGCGCGGGCGGCTGGCGCTGATTGAGGTGGAGGGCGCGCTCCATACAGTACCCCTAGCTGATAACAGCCCAGGGAATCAATTACGGACAGTGTTTGAGAATGGCCAAATGCTTCAGGAATGGGACTTCGAGGCCATTCGGCGTCGCGCAGCCATGTCCTTCAAGTAAGAGCGCGTTACCCTAAGCTCCAGAAAACGAGTAACGCGCGGTGCCAGAACCCTAACGGCCGCACCAACAGCGATCCAACCAGGAACTGCCGTGGTACAGCAGCCAGCGGGCGGCCGCCGCGTCACCCTCTTCCCATGCCAACCGCACAGTCCGCACCAGAATGTGGTTCGTAATTTCGCCCGGACTCATGGACTGCTGCATCTGGGTGAGGATGGCAAGGGTCAGAGACAGATCGCGGGCGCGCATGGCATGGGTAAGGGGATCCGCCATGGCTGAATGCTGAGAAGGTGACTCTGTTGTGTCACGTGCCCATCATCAGCCGGAGATTCTTAAAACTCACTTCCATGCCCCGTTAACTTCCCTAGTCGTGGCTAGTCTTTCGAGATACGAGGGACGAGGCTGTGCAAAATTACCTGGCTTTACCTCATGTTTGTTTACATTGATTAACGGCTTGGGCAGCCATTTGAGCCATGCCCTTCCGGCAAAGTTCCCTGGAGTGGGGGGATCGGCTGTCCCGCAATACGCTTGGTTTCTGAGACACGCAGCCCCTATGCTGGGGAGGGCACTTGGGTATGGCCATGGACATCCAAACTCACCTGTTTGAGGGCGACCTTCCCCCGGAACTCTTGGCCAGCTACCAAGCGGCCGGCCGGCTGGGGGTCGATACGGAAACCATGGGCCTTATGCCCCAGCGGGATCGGTTATGTGTCGTGCAACTGGCAGACCCGGCCGGCCGGGCCACCCTGGTGCGGATTGCGCCGGGTCAGACCGCAGCCCCCAATCTTAAGTCCCTTCTCGAAGACCCTCAGGTACTCAAGATCTTCCACTACGCCCGCTTCGATCTAGCCACCCTCCAATACCATCTGGGTATTCATGTTCAGCCTGTTTTTTGCACCAAAATTGCCAGTAAACTGGCCCGTACCTACTCTCCGCGCCATGGCCTTAAGGAAGTCGTCCTCGAACTGACCGGCGTTGAGTTAGATAAGCAAGCCCAGTCCTCCGATTGGGGCCGGCCGGATCCCCTCAGCGCGGAGCAGTTGCGATACGCTGCCAATGATGTTCTTTACCTGCCCGCAGTTCACGAAAAACTGGTCGCCATGCTGCATCGGGAGGGGCGTTGGGACTTGGCCCAGCGCTGCCTGGCCCACTTGCCCACCCAGGTTGCCCTTGATCTGGCTGGCTACGAGGGAATTTTCGAGCATTGACTGTGAAGGTTGATTGATCAAAACAGCCTCAAAGGTAGGTATTCTCACCATACCCAAGGTCTAGCCGGAGTCTTGGCACCTTTACCCGCCCGCACCAGAAACCGAATTCAAGGGACTTAAACGATCAAGGCGAAGAGACTCACCCCCTTTCCTTCATCACCCCCAGAAGGCATTGTCAATTTTTGTCTTCCACGATTTGAGTTCCTTTACTGGTCACTTATCTTAAGAAAAACTGGGTAGTAATAAAGATGTAGTGAAATGACTATTAGATGATCAAGAGCTGTTAGG
>JACYLR010000010.1 GCA_015272465.1 Gloeomargaritaceae cyanobacterium C42_A2020_066 | reverse complement strand
TAAATCTTAGCTCATCATTGTAGATAGCGCTGCATGGTAATTTAAATCGGCTATATTGCCTCTGATTCCAGTCGGTCATCTTGACCAAGCCCACCAAGGCGAGCTGACCTGTTTCCTGGGGATAGAAAATCGCCATTTCTCCTTCCGCGATCTGAATCTCCAGAGCGAGATCCAAATTAGCCCCGTGACCTACGAGAACCGTATTAGTCCCTGCGGCCGGCCGGGTTCTCGGCAAGGCAAAGAGTTGGCGTGCCTTCACCGCACCGGCATTGGGATGGCGGATAAATAGCAAATCTTCAGTCAGATCCGGCCGGCCGAAGGCCAGTTCGGCCGTTTCACGGGTACGGCAGTAGGGACTGGCCAGCACTCGGCCCACAGGAATCTTGAGTGCCGCAAACACCTGCCGTAGTTGCATGGCCTCTTGCCGCCCCTGGTCATTTAAGTTCCGCTGGTTCTGGCAGGCTTGCAAGTCGGATAAGTCTCGATCCCGTTGACGGCGGTCTGTCGCCGTATGCCGCAGGTAGAGGACGTATCCCCCCTGTCGTAGATCGGCGACTAGGGTCTGACTCGGTTGATAGGTGTACTCCAGGGTCGGCCTTGGTTCGCTCAGGGCCACATCAATGGGAAGGGGGGCACCCACCGTGCAACTCAGAGCGAAGACGAGTACCCAGCGGCTGACGGAAAAGGCAGCCCGGCCGGCCTTGTTCACCCTTGCTGTCCTGCTCTCGTTTTCACCATACTCAACCCCTGAGTTCCGGTTGGGAGTCCCTAATCCAAGACTTCAATCGGCAATTCGGTTGGCGGTGCCACAGCTACCTGCTGCTGCCGTTGGAGTTCCAGGATCTGCACCTGAAGGGTAGCGGGCGACTGCTGGGCCTGCTCCAACAGCAACCCTAGAGCCACGGTCATCAGCATATCCTGGCTGGGTGGCAGGGTCTGACCCAAGCGTTGCTGGAGTTGCTTCTGCACCTGAGCCAGAGCTACTAACAATCGGGGTGGCAAGTGGAACATCGCTAAATGGCTAGGCTGGGGCTGAAGACTGGCGACCCACGGACTCAATCGGCCGGCCGGTTCCTCCAGGGGAGCAGCGCCCCGATTGCCCAAGGGAACTGTTACGTCTGGCAAATGGCCTTCCCCACCCGAGAGGGGATTATTGTTCTCGGTCAAGCGGGCGCGTTTCATCATCAAGCCACCAAGGCCGCAGCAACGGTCTCATAAGCGTGGAGCAGGCGTGGCTCCGGAGCGTAGCGGTGGATCGGTTCACCTGCCAGGTTCGATTCGGCGAACTTGACCGACTTGGGCACCGGCGGAAAGATGGGCAGGTCTCCCCGACTTTTGAGGGCATTCAGCACATCCTGCGTCATGATCGTGTGCACCTCGGCCATGGTCGGCAACACACCTAGAATCCGCAGCCGGGGGTTAAGGCGCTGCTGCACACTCTGGATCGTTTCCAGGAGGGCCGCCAGCCCCTTGAGGGCGAAGAATTG
>JACYLR010000209.1 GCA_015272465.1 Gloeomargaritaceae cyanobacterium C42_A2020_066 | reverse complement strand
TAGCGAATAGTTTGATCCAAATTAAGGATAGTGACCAGATCGAGGGTCGTGTCCTGGGCCTGGGTGTAGACCTCCTCTGGCAAGGGTGCGGCCCGCTGTTCCAAGGGCGGTGCTGGTGGTTCTGGTGGAATTGCGGGGGGCGGGGGTTCGACCGGCCGGGGCTGGCTGGTGGGCGGGTCGGTATAACTGCTGCCGCGGTAGCGCAAAGGGGGCGGTGGGTCGGGGAACTGGGGTGCGGTTCCAGCGGTGTCGGAGGTGACCACCACCCCGCGGTAGCGACGCTCGGGGGCAGGGGGCTTGGGGGGGGAGGATGCTTGGGGCGGAACCGGGGGGACAAATCGGGGCGGGGCGGTCGTGGGTGCGGCTGGCTCGGCCGGCCGGGGGGGGGACGTGGCGAGCATTTCCATGGGGGCACCCTGCCTCAATTTCATCAGGGCTGGCACTAGGGTTTCCTTGCGGACACTGAAGCCCAGATACTCCAGAACACGCTTGACCGTCGTCGCTACGCTGGCCACCAGGTTGTCCTCCTGGAAGCCTGGCAAAAGCTCGACTGCCCCGGCGGCTTGGGCGGCGGCTTGACGTTCGTCCGTGATCGTCCGCTGGCTAGAATCCACCAAGACCAGTTGGATCGGCCGGCCGGCTGCCCATTGGGGGTAGAAGCCCGCCACCCCCCCCAGATCAATGGGTCCCCCGGCCACATCCAGGAGCCACAGTTGGGGCACCGGATCACCGCTCGCTAAAAACGCCTGGACTGCCTGGCTACTGTTGTCTCCTGTGATCCAGACCAGGGGAATGTCCTGGGAGGAGAGTACGGCTCGCCAAATTTCGGCCGGCCGAGGCGGCACCTGAATCAGTAAAAGGGCTTTGGTAATCGGAGGCATTCCAGCCATAACATTTAAGGTGCGATCTCAAGGGGAAGAGGGACGTTCCTGGCCTCGGATTTTCCTACGACAGGTACGCAGGAAGGCCACCGTCCGATGGGTTGCCTGCGGCTCTAGTCCGCCGACAGCAGCGCGTAAACCCGACCACCCCCAATGCGAGCACCCCACCTCAGGCGTACCTGAGCGTTGTTCGCTGTTGCTTGAGACCCAGCATAACAGGCTCACCCCCTAGGACGGGGGATCGGGGCAGGTACCGGCCGGCCGGGCGTTGGGCCGCCAACACGGTTGGTGACAGACTCCAGGTTGGGTTAATTGCTGGAGCCAGCCCCTTCACAGACACTGGAGGACCCACGCGTTGGAAAGGACACCTCCAGTACCAGACAGCCCGCCTCTGTCCGGAACGGCCCATGGACTTCCCCGGCCGGCCGACTGGCGTAGTGGCCCGGTTCCAGCCAGCAGTCAAAGGCTTGATCGTAGAGCCGCCCACTGACAACAAACACCTCTTCGGGATAGCTGTGACACTGGGGGCCAAGGGCCATTGTGTCGGCCCCGGGTAAGAAGCGGGTCAGGCGGGTGTATTCCAGGGTTTCGGGGTCGAGGCTGAGGGTGAGGGCCTCAACGCAGCCCCCCAAGCCGGGTACGGGTGTCCATTGGGCACGGTGTTCCGCGGCTAGTGGGTTCCAGTAGGTTGCAGTAGACTTGGCCATGTCCTCATGCTCATGCCATACCGTTGTCTAACCTCGCGGCTGCCGACCATAGGTTACCGTCAGGCTAGCCAACCGCTGGGTCAATTCTTCAGTGAGGGCTGCGGCCTCGAAGCGCCACGTCCAGTTGCCCTCCGCTTCCCCAGGTCGGTTCATGCGGCCTTCGCTGCCCAGCCCCAACACATCCTGGAGGGGGAGAATGCTCAGTACTGCCACGGAACTCAGGGCCAGGCGGATCAAATCCCAGTGGATACCGGCGCGGCCCAGATACCCTAGATAGCCGACGACTCGCTGGCGCGCCCCCTCCTCCAACTGGGCATACCAGCCCACAGTGGTGTCATTGTCGTGGGTGCCGCTATAGACAGCACAGTTGCGGCTGTAGTTGAAAGGCAGGTAGAAGTTATCCGGGTTGCCATCGAAGGCAAACTGCAACACCTTGGTGCCGGGAAAGGCAAACTGGTCGCGCAGCGCCTCGACTTCTGGGGTAATCACCCCCAAGTCCTCCGCCAGCACGGGCAGGTTGCCCAGCTCTGCTCGCAACTGCTCAAACAAGGCCGCACCAGGAGCCTCCACCCATTCACCATTGATTGCGGTTGTTTCTCCCTGGGCCACCTGCCAAAACGCTTGGAAGCCGCGGAAATGGTCAATCCGTACCACGTCCACCAGGTTGAGGGTGTTGCGAAAGCGGGCCACCCACCATTGAAAGTTCTGGGCCTTAAGGTAGTCCCAGTTGTAAACCGGGTTGCCCCACAGTTGGCCCTCGGCACTGAAGTAATCGGGGGGAACCCCGGCCATCAGAGCAGCGGCTCCGGTTTCGGGATCGAGGCAAAAGTTTTCGGGGGCGGCCCACACATCGGCACTGTCGTGGGAAACGTAGAAGGGCACATCCCCAATCAGGCGCACCTGCCGCCCGTGGGCGTAGTGCTTGAGGGCCTGCCATTGCCGATCAAACCAGTATTGCAGAAAGACCTGAAACGCCACCTCCTCCTGAAGGGCGGTTCGCGAGGCAGTCAGAGCCTGGGGATCCCGGCCGGCCAAGCCGGCATCCCACTCGTACCACGGCCGGCCGGCGTGGGCCTCCTTGAGGGCCATGAACAGGGCATAGTCCGGCAGCCAGTCCCGGTGGTGTTCGGCAAAGGTGTGTAGCCGTTCGCGTCCGTCGCCCCAGGTTTGGAAGCGCTGCCAGGCCCGTTCCAGTAAGGGATACTTGGCACTGGCCACCGTTTCAAAGTCCACCCACTCCGCAGGACAGGCCGGCCAGTCGCACCAATCCTCCGGGGTCAGCAATCCTTCATGCGCCAAATCTTCAGGGCTGATCAGTAGGGGATTGCCGGCGGTAGCTGAATAACAAAGGTAGGGTGAATTACCATAGCCCGTTGGCCCCAAGGGCAAGACTTGCCACCACTGCTGCTGGGCACGCTGGAGGAAATCGACGAATTGGCGGCCGGCCGGCCCCAAATCCCCAATCCCAAAGGGGCTAGGCAGGCAAGTTGGGTGGAGCAGTAAACCACTGGCACGCGTAAAGGACATCGGCCGGCCGGAATCGGAACACTTCCCAGCTTATCCCCCGGCGCGGCCGGCCGGGAGTCTGTGGGCCTATCCGCCTAAAGCGGGTTCTGTCCTACGACCCACTGGGTGCCTGCCAAAGGGACACGGGCCATCGCTGAAGCTTCTAGGGTTAGGGCTACCAGGTCTTCCCGTTCCAGGTTGTGGACATCGGACTTGCCACAGGCGCGGGCTAAGGACTGGGCTTCCATCACCAGGGTTTGCAGGTAATTGGCGACGTGGGTCGTAGCCTGATCCACATCCAGGCGGGCCATCAATGCCTCATCCTGAGTGGCAATCCCCACCGGGCACAGCCCCGTATGGCAGTGGTGGCAATGGTAGGGGGCTGTCCCTAGTTTTTCGTAGTCCTCGACATAAATGGGTTTGTTGCAGCCCATGGCCACCAGGGTTGCTGTCCCCAAGCTCACCGCATCCGCCCCCAGCGCCAGGGCCTTGGCCACATCCGCTCCAGAGCGAATCCCCCCCGAAACCACCAGTTGCACCTCCCCTAGCATGTCCATGTCCTTGAGGGCCTCCACCGCCAAAACAATGGCCGGCAGGGTGGGGATTCCCACGTGATCCTGGAAGGTGCTCTGGGTGGCGGCGGTGCCCCCCTCCATGCCATCCAGGACGATCACATCCGCCCCCGCCTTGACCGCCAATTTCACATCATCTGTGACGCGGGTTGCCCCCAACTTGACGTAGATCGGGATTTCCCAGTCTGTGGCCTCCCGTAGTTCCTCAATCTTGATCCGCAGGTCATCCGGCCCAATCCAATCGGGGTGACGGCAGGGTGAACGCTGATCCACTCCTTCTGGGAGGGTACGCATGCCGGCCACCACCTGGTTCACCTTCTGTCCCAAAAGTAGGCCGCCACCGCCGGGCTTGGCCCCCTGACCCACCACGATTTCAATGGCATCGGCCTTTTTCAGATCCGCTGGACTAAAGCCATAGCGGGAGGGCAGACACTGATAGACCAACTTGGCAGAGGCTTCCCGCTCTGCTGCCAGCATCCCCCCATCCCCTGTGGTTGTCGAGGTTCCCACCAGACTCGCCGCCCGCCCGAGGGCGACTTTGGCTGTGCGGGATAAGGCCCCAAAGCTCATGCCTGCCACGGTGATCGGTACGGACAGTTCTAGGGGTTTGCGGGCAAAGCGCGTGCCCAACACGGTACGGGTCTCGCAGCGCTCCCGATACCCTTCGAGAGGAAAGCGGGTCAGGGTGGCCGTCAGGAAGACTAAGTCATCCAAGCGGGGAACATTACGAAAGGCTCCGAAACCGCGAATGCTGTAGCGGCCCAGTTCAGCCGATTCCTGGATGGCCGCAATCGCCTCCGGTGTGAAGGTCTGGCTGGTGTTTAGTAGGCGTCTTTCCATTTCGACCAGTCCTTGGCTTTGAAGTGGTAGAGTTCTCCGGCGCAGACTATCTTCTTGAAAGAACGACTGTGAGGATCCAAGCCCCAGGGCAGCAGTTCCTGTTCCAGCGTCTGCCAGTCGCTGTCTGTAATCTCGGTTTCGCAGGCATCGGCCCCCAGGGATGTGAGTTCGCCGCCCACAAAAATCTCGCCCTGGTACATGGAGTCCCCCAGGTTAGGCCCTGCATCCCCGGCGATGATCAACCGGCCGGCCTGCATCATGAAGGCGGCACTGTAGGAGACGTTGCCCAACACCACCAGGGTGGCTCCCTTGAGGGAGATTCCAGCCCGTGGCCCGGCATTGCCCAAGACGATCACCCGGCCCCCGTGGGCGGAGGCGGCCGCACAGGCGGAGGCATTGCCCCGCACCAAAATCTGACCATTCATCAGGTTTTCCCCCAGGGACCAGCCGCTGGAACCCAGGATTTCCAGGGTAGGGCCATCGGCTAGGCCACCGCAGTAGTAGCCAATTGAACCTTCGATAGTGACCTGTATCGGGCCGGTCAGGCCCACCGCCACGTTATGGCGACCCTCTGGGTTGAGGATTCGCACCGCCGGTATTCCCTCAGTGGCGAGGGCTTTGAGGCGCTGGTTCAGTTCACGGGTGGTGAGTTGGGCGCAATCCAGACTTAAGACTGAGGTTTGGGCAGGCGTGTCGAGCATAGGTGCGGTTAAACAGACGCGGGCGAGAGGGCAAGGGCGGCCGGCCGGCCGGTGGTCACTGACCAGACCAGAATCTCGGCGGCATCGGGTTCGATCAGGGTGGCGCCGCGGTCGAAGCTGGGCAGGTGGGTGAGGCAGTGATACTCGGAGGCGATTACTACTTGGTCGGGCTTTTCGTAGACGACGGCGGGTTTGGCAGCGTAGCGATCCCGCACCAGCGCCAGCTTTTCGGAGGTGGCCACCAGGATGGTGTAGGTGCCATCGAAATCCTTGAGCAGTTGGGCGAGGGCTGCCTCCAGAGAGAAACCGAGGGTCAGTTGTAGATGGAGGTAGTGGGCGATGGTCTCCGAGTCATTCTCCGTTTCCAGCACTACCCCCCGCCGCTCCAGGGCGTACTTGAGCTTGTGGTAGTTGGAAATCTGGCCGTTGTGGACGATAGCCAAGTCCAGGCCGGCACTGAAGGGGTGGGCATGATCGGTGTTGACCACCGATTCCGTGGCCATGCGGGTGTGCGCGAGGCCGTGGCTGGCCGGCCGCTGACTCAGGTTGACTCGGCGATCCAATTGGCTAGCAGATCCCACTTCCTTGTAGATTTCCAGGGAGCGACCGGCGCTGGGAATGTGGAGGCCCGGAAAGGCTTGGCGCAAAGCGTGTTTGAAGGCATCGGCCGGCCGGTCGGGGATACCAATCACCGCCCGATAGCACCCCTCACTCACCCCATCCCACTGGTGCAGGGGCACTTGGGTCGCCAGCCAGTCTGCAACCCGGGACCAGGCTAGGGTTACATCTCCCTGAAGCATCAGCTTCCACTGATCCGGGGCGACGGCGGCTGTATACAGCCCCACACCGCAGGAGTCGGGGCCGCGACCCTCCAGGGGTTCAATCACCTGCACCAGTTGTTGACCCAGGGTTGCCCTGCGCTCCGACGTAAAGCCAATCATCCCGGCAATGCCGCACAAAGGGGTGTCCTCCTCTCAGGGAATCGGGGGCGAATCCGTAACCTGTTATAACAAGATGTCGGCCGGCCGAAATGTTGTTTTCGTTACGGTTTCCCGGCGGCGGGGTTTGTCAGGGGCGGCCGGCCGGCCCTTGGCCAGGATCGTGGCATAGATCAGTCGGTCACCACGGGAGAGGGTCTCACCGCAGATCAGGGGCTGGTGATCGGTGGTGTAGGCGACATAGCGATTCACCAACAGCGGCGCACCCAGGGGCACCTCTAGGGGCTGACTGACCTCATGGGCTGCATAGACGCATTCCAGCAGGACTTCAATCTGCTCAACGGAAATACCGTGGGCCTCCAGGGTGGGATAAATCAAATCCCGCTGAAATTGAGCGGCATGGCTATCCCCCAGGCTAGGGGGGATGTAGGTTATGTCCAGGGCCACGGGCCGCTCGTCCACCAGGATCAACTTACGCTGGCAGTAAACCAGGGGCGTGTCCGGGGGCAGGGCCAGCTTGGCACAGACATCAGGGGACGGGATCACCCGCTCCAGGCTCAGGTTACGAATCCGGGTCTGGAGGCCCTGGTCGGCCATGTCTTCATCAAAAAACACGAGGGGATTGGCCAGGGAGCGAATGATCTTCCCCTGGGGTTTGACGAACACGCCCTTACCCCGGTGGGCCACCACCAAACCCTGCTGCACCAGGTTGGCAATGGCTCGCCGTACCGTAATCCGGCTGACACCATAGGTTTCAATCAGTTGATGCTCGCTGGGGAGTTGGGTGCCGGGCGGAAACCGGCCGGCCGTAATCGCCGCTTTCAGCTTCTCGGAGATGGCAACATGCAGGGGTGGGCGGTCGCTCGACACCAGGTTACCGGGGAATTCCTGCCTCAATTATGGCGGTGATCAGCCGGAATCACGGGGCTGTTAACTGGAGGAAACTGGCCAGGGACTCCACCATGCGGGGGGGCCAGCGGCGTACCTCCTCAACCCAAGTAATATCCCGATAGCGGGGATCTAGGCCCACGGCCGACACCCAATTACTCTCGGCCTCCCCCCGTCGCCCCAAGCTCCAGAGTACGGCGGTTAGGCCGGCCCGCATATCCGCGAATTCTGGATATTTGCGAGTCAGGTTACGCATCTGGCGTAGGGCAGTGTCCGCATCCCCTAGTTGGTACAGCGTCAGTGCAGCGTTAGCACGAGCAAAGGCAAAGTCCGGGGCCAGTTCCGCTGCATGCTGATAGTCGGCCAGAGCCATTTCCCAGTCGCCTTGGCCGGCCGCTGCATTGCCCCGGTTGTTGAAGGCCAGAGGGTCTTGGGGGTCGAGTTCGAGAACACGATTGTAGTCTGCCCTCGCCTCATCCCAGCGACCAAGGGCTTCTAGGGCGACGCCGCGATTCAGGTAAGGGTCGGGAGCCTCAGGGGCTAGGTGGATCGCCTGGTCAAAGTCCCCAATCGCCTCCAGCAGCTTGTTCTGGCTGACGCGGGCATTGCCCCGGTTACTCCAGGCAGCGGCATTCTCCGGCAGTGCCTCGATAATCTGCGTCCAGTCGGTCTCTGCCGTGGCGAAGTCCCCCTGCTGGGTGGCCTGGAACGCCTGCTGCCACAGGCCGCTGAGGGACTCCACCTGATCCGGGGTTGGGTTGACGACAGCCCCGGCCGGCCGGCCGCTCCCCAGCCACAGGCCGCTGAGGAAGAGCACCATCATCAGGCCCAGCAGGAATCGCCGCCCCACGCCCTCAGCCCTTTTTCAGCCAGCTAAACATGGCCCGCAACTCTTGGCCTACCGCCTCAATTGGATGCTCAGCCTCCTGCCGCCGCATCGCCGTAAAGCCCGGACGGCCAGCTTGATTTTCCAGAACAAACTCCCGGGCAAACTGACCCGCCTGGATTTCCTGGAGGATTTTTTTCATTTCTGCCTTGGTTTGGTCATTCACTAGGCGCGGCCCACGGGTGTAGTCGCCGTATTCCGCCGTGTTCGAGATGCTATCCCGCATCTTCGCCAGCCCACCTTCCACAATCAGGTCAACGATCAGCTTAACCTCGTGCAGGCACTCAAAATAGGCTAGCTCCGGTTGATAGCCCGCCTCGACCAGGGTTTCAAAGCCCGCCTTGATCAGGGCCGTCAGTCCGCCGCAGAGGACGGCCTGTTCGCCGAACAGATCCGTTTCGGTTTCCTCCCGGAAGCTGGTTTCCAGAATCCCAGCGCGGGTACCACCGATGCCCTTGGCGTAGGCCATGGCTCGCTGGCGGGCCTGTCCCGACGCGTCTTGATAGACGGCGAATAGACAGGGCACGCCCTCTCCCTGCTCGTAGGTGCGACGCACCAGATGGCCTGGCCCCTTGGGGGCGACCATGATCACATCCACCTCCGCCGGGGGCACCACCTGGGCAAAGTGGATATTGAACCCGTGGGCAAAGGCCAGCACCTTGCCGGGTTTGAGGTGAGGCTCAATCTCAGTCTTGTAGACCGTTTTTTGCACTTCATCCGGCAGCAGGATCATCACCAGGTCTGCTTTGGCAGCCGCCTCCGCCACGGGCAACACCGTCAGGCCGGCCGCCTCCGCCTTTGCCGCCGAGCGACTGCCAGGATACAGCCCCACCACCACGGATACCCCACTGTCCCGCAGATTCAAAGCGTGGGCATGACCTTGGGAGCCATAGCCGACAATAGCAACGGTCTTGTCAGCCAACAGGTCGAGATTGGCATCGGCATCGTAGTAGAGGCGGGCCATGAATCCGGCGTCTCCTTCAGGCAGCGTTCAGGGGTTCAGGAGGACAATCATACCAAAAAGCCCTGGCCCCCATTGACAAACAGAGGCCAAGCGGCCAACTGATCCACCCCGCGTACATGGGTAAGGTTGTACTTCAGGGGCGTAATGCTGATGTAACCCTGACGGACGGCCGCCACATCCGTGGGTAGGTGACTGGGGAGTTGGGCATCTACGGTTTCGGGCACATCCTCCAGGGCCTCGCCCGCCAACCAGTAGTAGGTCTTGCCCCGGGGATCAATCCGTTTCTCAAACAGGTCAGTGTAGCGTCGCACTCCCTGACGGGTCAGTTGCACGCCCTGCCACTGTTCCGAGGGTAGATAAGGGATGTTGACATTGAGCAGCAGAATCTCGGTGAGTGGGTGCTTATCCAGGTAGGTCACCAGGTCACGGGCAAACCGGCCGGCCGCCTCGAACTCTGGCTGGGTGTAGCTCCCCAGACTGAAAGCCACGGCGGGGATACCTTCCATAACTCCCTCCATCGCCGCCGAGACCGTACCTGAGTAGAGAATGTCAGTCCCCAGGTTCGGCCCCTGGTTGATCCCAGAAATCACCAGGTCAGGCGGGTCAGACAGTAGTGCCCCCAGGGCCAACTTGACACAGTCGGAGGGCGTACCGGAACAGGCCCAGGCTTGTACGCCAGGACTGAACACCCCCTCCACCGCATCAACCCGCAGAGGCTTATGCATGGTCAAGCCGTGGCCAGTGGCGGAGCGCTCCCGATCCGGGCAAACCACCGTCACCTGATGGCCGGCCGCAGCTAGGTGATTGGCCAGGGCGCGCACCCCAGGGGCAAAGACCCCATCATCGTTACTGACCAACAGCCGCATCCGTCCATCCCTCCGTAACGGGTCTGATCCTGTCCCCCGCTCCATCATACAGACGCCTTTTCTGGCAGAGACTGGCTCCACTTGTGCAGGGGGTGCGTCCAGTTCTGTTCATGCCTGGATAGCCCTGGATGACTCGCCATTGCCAGAGTGTCCAAGCGGTGGCCCCATCAGCCCAGGCGGTACAATCAGATAATGTCGGTTTCCTGCCTCTGACCTTGCCTCTGACTATGTTGAACCTCCTCCTAGGCGATCCCAACCAGCGCAAACTCCGCAAGTACCAACCCCTGGTGACGGAGGTCAATCTGCTGGAGGAGGAAATCCAGGCCCTGTCCGACGAGGCACTCCAAGCCAAAACCGGCGAATTTCAGCAGCGCCTCAGTCAAGGTGAACCTCTTGATGACCTGTTGCCCGAAGCCTACGCCGTAGTTCGGGAGGCCGGCCGGCGAGTCCTGGGACTGCGGCACTTCGATGTCCAGATTCTGGGGGGCATCTTGCTCCACGAGGGGCAGATTACGGAGATGAAAACCGGCGAAGGTAAGACCCTGGTGGCCACCCTGCCCGCCTACCTCAATGCTCTGGGGGGCAAGGGTGTCCATGTGGTGACGGTGAACGACTACCTGGCCCGCCGGGATGCGGAATGGATGGGTCAAATCCACCGCTTCCTGGGACTGAGCGTTGGCCTGATTCAGCAAACCATGGGGCCGGCCGAGCGCCAAAAAAACTACGCCTGCGATGTCACCTACGCCACCAACAGTGAACTGGGCTTTGACTACCTGCGGGATAACATGGCCAATGCCATTGAGGAGGTGGTGCAGCGTTCCTTTAACTATTGCATCATTGACGAGGTGGACTCGATTCTGATCGATGAGGCCCGCACCCCGCTGATTATTTCTGGCCAGGTGGAGCGCCCCACGGAAAAATACATGCGGGCCGCCCAAATTGCTCGCCAACTTCAGCCCGATACCCACTACGAAGTGGATGAAAAAGCCCGGAATATCCTTCTGGATGATGAGGGATTTGAGGAGGCCGAAAAACTACTGGGCGTCCAGGATCTCTACAACCCGGAAGATCCCTGGGCACACTACATATTTAATGCCATCAAGGCCAAGGAACTGTTCATCAAGGATGTGAATTACATCATCCGCAATGACGAGATTGTCATCGTCGATGAGTTCACGGGACGGGTGATGCCCGGCCGGCGCTGGAGTGATGGCTTGCACCAGGCCATCGAAGCTAAGGAAGGGGTGGAAATTCAGCCGGAAACCCAAACCCTGGCCACCATCACCTATCAAAACTTCTTCCGCCTCTACCCCAAGCTAGCGGGGATGACCGGCACCGCTAAAACGGAAGAGGCCGAATTCGTCAAAATCTACGACTTGGAAGTGACCCGCATCCCCACCCACCGACCTACAGCCCGTAAGGATCTGGCGGATGTGGTCTATAAAACGGAGCAGGCCAAGTGGCTGGCGGTTGCCGAAGAATGCGCCCAGATGCACCAACTCGGCCGGCCGGTGCTGGTGGGCACCACCAGTGTTGAGAAGTCGGAACTGCTTTCCGGCCTGCTCCACGAGCGCCAAATCCCCCACAACCTGCTGAACGCCAAACCGGAGAACGTTGAGCGGGAATCGGAAATCGTTGCCCAGGCCGGCCGCAAGGGGGCAGTGACGATCGCCACCAACATGGCCGGGCGCGGCACCGACATCATTCTGGGGGGCAATGCCGACTACATGGCCCGCCTCAAACTCCGGGAATACCTCATGCCCAAGCTGGTTCGCCTGGAGGACGACGAATTTACCCCCCTGATGCCCTCCCCGCTGTCAGGTCGGACGGGTGGCGTCGGGTTTGGTACAGGTAAGAAGATGAAGACCTGGAAAGCCTCTGCCGACATTTTTCCAGTGGAGTTGTCAGGGGCTACCGTAGCGATTCTGAAAGACGCGGTCAGCTTTGCTGTTGATATCTACGGTGAGCGCAGCCTGCCTGAACTGGCGGCAGAGGACAAAATTGCTGTGGCCTCGGAAAAAGCGCCTACTGATGACCCGGTGATTCTCAAGCTGCGGGAGGCCTACAACCGCATCCGGCACGAATACGAAGTCCACACCCAGGCCGAACACGACGAGGTGGTGCAGCGTGGCGGCCTGCATGTGATTGGCACCGAGCGCCACGAATCCCGACGGATCGACAACCAACTCCGGGGCCGTGCCGGCCGCCAGGGTGACCCAGGGACAACTCGCTTCTTCCTCAGTTTGGGCGACAACCTGCTGCGGATTTTTGGTGGCGATCGGGTCGTGGCCCTCATGGATGCCTTCCGGGTCGAGGAAGATATGCCCATTGAGTCCCCCCTCCTCACCCGTAGCCTGGAGTCAGCCCAGCGCAAGGTCGAGGTCTACTACTACGACATCCGCAAGCAGGTGTTTGAGTACGACGAGGTGATGAACAACCAGCGCAACGCCATTTATGCCGAGCGCCGCCGCGTCCTGGAGGGCAAGGAACTGCGCGAGCGGGTCATCCAATATGCCGAACAAACTATGGATGACATTTTGATGGCCTATGTCAACCCCGACTTGCCACCGGAAGAGTGGAACCTGAAAGCTCTCGTCGATAAGGCTAAGGAGTTTGTCTATCTCCTGGAAGATTTAGACCCCAAACAACTTGAGGATTTGCTCATCCCGGAAATGCAAGCCTTCCTCCACGAGCAGGTGCGGATTGCCTACGACCTCAAGGAAGCGCAGATCGAGCAAATTTCAGCCGGCCTGATGCGCCAAGCCGAGCGGTTCTTTATCCTGCAACAGATCGATATGCTCTGGCGGGAACACCTACAACAGATGGACGCCCTGCGGGAATCCGTGGGCCTGCGCGGCTACGGCCAGAAGGATCCCCTGGTTGAGTACAAGACCGAGGGCTACGAACTGTTCCTAGACATGATGACCACGATCCGCCGCAATGTGGTCTATTCCCTGTTCCAGTTCCAGCCCCAACTCCAACCCTCAGCGGTCTGACGGGACGACCTGGGTGGCGACCGTGAACCTGACTCTGCGGGCACCCACCTCGGCAGACATTCCAGACCTAGTGGCCTTGGATCAAGCCTGTTTCCAGGGGTGGTGGAGCGCAGCCAGCTATGCCCAGGAACTCGGCCGGCCGAGTAGTCTGTTCCTCGGTCTCTGGACCAATCACCTCCTAGCCCTGGGATGCCTGTGGCTGATCCTGGAGGAAGCTCATGTCATCCTGCTGGCTGTCCACCCTGAGCAGCGTCGCCAGGGCCTTGGCAAACTGCTACTCGGTGTCCTCCTTCATCAAGCCACGACGCGAGGGGCCACACGGGCCACCTTGGAAGTGCGCGCCTCCAATACTGCGGCGCTGACTCTCTACACCCAATACGGTTTCCAGACGGCCGGCCGACGGCGGGATTACTACCAAAACCCCAGGGAAGATGGCCTTGTACTCTGGCGCAATGGCCTGGACAGTCCGGTCTACCAGCAGGCTCTCGTCCAGTCCATCGGCCAAGCCCAAACTCACTTGGCCCACCTAGGGTACAGCCTAGAGTGGGATCAGGCTAGGTGAGCCTGGGTACGGATTTCTCGGCCGGCCGAGGGGGCCAACCGCCGGCCGCCCCTAGCGCCATCGACTACGATGTTAATATCTGAAAATACCGGCTCCAGGCAGGGATTAGATCAGGCCATGTTTGAACGCTTCACCGAAAAGGCCATTAAAGTCATCATGCTCGCCCAGGAAGAGGCCCGCCGTCTGGGCCACAACTTCGTGGGGACTGAACAGATCCTCCTGGGTCTGATTGGGGAAGGTACCGGCGTTGCGGCCAAAGTCCTCAAATCCATGGGCGTCAATCTCAAAGATGCCCGCATCGAAGTCGAAAAAATCATTGGCCGGGGGTCGGGATTCGTTGCTGTTGAAATCCCCTTCACCCCCCGTGCCAAGCGGGTTCTGGAGCTTTCTCTGGAAGAAGCTCGCCAGTTGGGGCACAACTACATAGGCACCGAGCATTTGCTCTTAGGGTTGATTCGAGAAGGTGAAGGTGTTGCTGCCCGAGTTCTGGAAAACCTGGGAGTTGACCTCTCCAAGGTGCGCACCCAAGTAATTCGCATGTTGGGTGAAACTGCTGAAGTCACCGCTGGCGGTCCCCAAGGTCGCACCAAAACCCCAACGCTCGATGAGTTTGGCACCAACCTCACCCAACAGGCCGCCGAAGGTAAGCTGGATCCTGTGGTTGGCCGGCAGCGGGAAATCGAGCGGGTGATTCAAATTTTGGGTCGTCGTACCAAGAATAACCCTGTCCTGATTGGAGAGCCAGGGGTAGGTAAAACTGCCATTGCCGAAGGCTTAGCCCAGCGGATCGCCAACCGAGACATACCCGACATCCTCGAAGAAAAGCGGGTTGTCACCCTGGACATCGGCCTCCTTGTGGCGGGCACCAAGTACCGCGGCGAGTTTGAAGAGCGCCTCAAAAAGATCATGGATGAGATTCGGGCCGCCGGAAACATCATCCTGGTGATCGATGAAGTTCATACCCTCATTGGGGCAGGAGCGGCTGAGGGTGCCATTGATGCTGCCAACATCCTCAAACCAGCCCTAGCCCGTGGTGAATTGCAATGTATTGGTGCCACCACCCTGGATGAGTATCGCAAGCACATCGAGCGGGACGCGGCCCTCGAACGCCGCTTCCAGCCGGTCATGGTGGGTGAGCCGTCCGTCGAGGAAACCATCGAAATCCTCTACGGTTTACGGGAGCGCTACGAGCAACACCACAAACTCAAAATCAGCGACATTGCTCTAGAGGCTGCGGCCCAACTCGCCGATCGCTATATTTCCGATCGCTTTCTACCGGATAAGGCTATTGACCTGATCGATGAAGCTGGGTCACGGGTACGCCTGATCAATTCCCAGTTGCCGCCGGCTGCCAAGGAATTGGACAAAGAACTGCGCCAACTCCTCCGTCAGAAGGATGAAGCCGTTCGCAATCAGGACTTTGAGCGAGCCGGTGAGCTGCGGGATCGGGAGATTGAAATCAAGGCCCAGATTCGAGCCATCGTCCAGAGCAAGAAAAATGACGGTGAGACCACCGGAGATACGCCTGTAGTTACGGAAGAAGACATCGCCCAGATTGTCGCCTCCTGGACAGGCATTCCGGTCAACAAGCTCACGGAAACCGAATCGGAGCGGCTGCTGAACATGGAGGATACACTCCATCAGCGGATTGTCGGCCAGGAAGAAGCCGTTAAGGCCATCTCCCGGGCGGTGCGCCGGGCACGGGTGGGCCTCAAAAATCCCAATCGGCCCATTGCCAGCTTCATTTTCTCTGGGCCAACGGGTGTAGGGAAGACCGAATTAACCAAGGCTCTTGCGGCCTACTTCTTCGGCTCCGAAGACGCCATGATCCGGCTGGATATGTCGGAATACATGGAACGACACACGGTCTCTAAACTGATCGGTTCACCCCCTGGCTACGTCGGCTACAACGAAGGTGGCCAGTTAACCGAAGCAGTGCGGCGGCGGCCCTATACGGTTGTGCTCTTCGATGAAATCGAAAAGGCTCATCCGGATGTGTTCAACCTCCTCCTCCAGATTCTGGAAGATGGCCGACTGACGGATGCGAAGGGGCGCACCGTAGACTTCAAGAACACCCTGCTGATCATGACCTCTAACATCGGATCTCGGGTGATTGAGAAGGGTGGCGGTGGCCTCGGCTTTGAGTTTGCTAACGACCAGGCAGAATCCCAGTACAACCGGATTCGTTCTCTGGTGCAGGAGGAACTGAAACAGTACTTCCGACCTGAGTTCCTGAATCGGGTGGATGAGATTATCGTCTTCCGTCAACTCAACAAGGACGAAGTCAAGCAAATCGCCGACATTTTGCTGAAGGAAGTCTTTGCTCGGATGACAGAGAAGGGGATTGCACTCCAAGTCACTGAAGCTTTCAAGGATCGCCTCGTCGAGGAGGGGTATAACCCTAGCTATGGTGCGAGACCCTTGCGCCGAGCGATTATGCGGCTTCTGGAAGATAGCCTAGCCGAGGAAATTCTCTCTGGACGTGTCAAGAATGGGGATACCGCCATTGTGGATGTCGATCCAGACACCCAGCAGGTCAAGGTACTGCCGGAATCACCCCAACGGGAACTGTTGCCCCAGGGTGCTGACTAGCCTATCCATGAGCCTTGCTCGTTAGTGTTATGATCTATCCCCCTCTTGGGGGATTTTTTTTATTGAGGTACATGGCTTGTGTACAGCTATTTCGACTCAGGTTGACCTATCACGTTGAACATCGGAAACTTGACTGCGCTGAAACTGGCTTTTGGGAACATGTCTAGAGATGCGTTAACCAGATCACCTTGCAATACCTCTCCTCCGCTTCCAAGAGAATCTTGCAGTGGTATAGCCGATTTGAATGGGGATGAGACATTCTTCAGGCTTTCTCGACTCTCTCTATCTGCCCTAGAAGTCTTATGTGGAGAGTGTCTGGCGGACATGGGGAGGTGAGGTCAAGTGTCTCGAACTTGATTATATAGCCGATTAGATTAGGAATGCGACACTCTATTTCCACAGTAAGCACGGAC
>JACYLR010000149.1 GCA_015272465.1 Gloeomargaritaceae cyanobacterium C42_A2020_066 | reverse complement strand
GGAGCTTGCCCTGCAGGAGGCATGGGGGGGCGGGGGGGCGCAGCGCCCACAGACGGAGTTGGTGGCGGCGCGGCGGCCGGCTGGGGGGGTACAGTCGTGCTCTTAGCAGTGGCGTAGCGGTAGCCTGACTGGGTTTTCCAAGCAAGATAAGCCAGGTTTAACTCGCTGATGGTGGAGGCGACGACCAAGGCGGTGGCAATGTCGTCAAACTGGGTCTGGGCCAAGCCCTCAAGGGTTTGCTGGTAGAAGATCTCGGGGTGGGGGGTTTGGGCCAGGGATTTGGCTGCCGTGGTATTCCAGGCAGGGGGGGCTTGGGCGGCGCGCTGTCCCAACAACTTCAGGATCAGGAGATGCTCCTTGCGAACCTTGTCCTGGGACAGCTTTTTATAGGCAGGGTTGACCCAGCGGGAGAGGAGTTGGGCCGCAATCTGCTGGGTCTGAGGGGGTAGGTCGTGGGCCTTGTCGGGGTGGAGGGTGCGGGCAATCCGCTGATAACGCTTGCGGATTTCGACAGGCGTCGCGTCAACCGAAACCCCCAAAATGGCGTGGTAGTCCATTTGCTCATAGCGAGCCAATCCGTAGTCCCCAGAGAGTTCCATGTTGCCCTCTACCCCTACGCCCCCAGTCCCAACCTCGTTCCGTTAAGATACCCTATCCCCTCCGAAAACCTGTCGTCCTGCCGCCACTCCCGCTTTGACCTCCAAGAGAGCCGCACTCAAGGCTCCGTGGAGCCGCCCATTGGTAGCCAGTAGACGACCACTACCCAGGTCAAGGGGTTGCTGGTCGTAGGCTGTCACCTGACCACCGGCTTCCCGCACGAGGACGATGCCGGCGGCGATATCCCAGGGGGATAGCCCCCGCTCCCAATAGCCATCGAGCCGACCCCAGGCCACGTAGGCTAGATCCATCGATGCAGATCCTCCCCTCCGTACCCCCTGGGTGAGGTGGGTGAGATGGCAAAACTCATTGTAATTGTTATCAGCAGTTTCGCGCCGGTCGTAGGCAAATCCAGTGACCAAAAGAGACTGGGCCAGGCTATCGGTGGTCGAGACCCGTATCGGCTGCCAGTTGCAGGTGGCTCCCCGGCCGGCCGCCGCCCGAAAGACATCCCGGTGGTGGGGGTCATAGACCACGCCCAGAATAGGTACGCCTTGGTGGACGAGGCCGATGGAAACGCTGAAGAAGGGGTATTGGTGGGCGAAATTCGTGGTGCCATCCAAGGGATCGACCGCCCAGAGGTAGGCCGCTGTTGCCAGGCCATGTCGGCCCGACTCCTCCGCCAGGATGCTGTGATCAGGGCAATGGCGCTGGAGAACCTCGAGTACCGCTGTTTCGGATTCCCGATCTGCTGCCGTTACTAAGTCCCCCGGCCGGCCTTTTTCGGCAATAGTGTCCAGCTTGCCCCAGTAGCGCTGAAGGATGGCACCCCCGGCAAGGGCTGCTTCGGTGGCAATATCCAGCCAGTTGGCGAGTTGTTGGTCGGTGGGACTGTCCATGGGATGGGGTTGCGGGCAACGATTGGGGTTAGGCCGTGGGCAGCAGCCAGCGGAGATACCACTGGAGCAGCCTATCACCGACAAACAGCGTGAGAATCCCGCCGAGAGCCAGAAATGGGCCAAAGGGAATGCGCTGACCCTGGCGCAGCCGGCCGGCCGCCCGTCCTCCCAGACCGATTAGGGTTCCTGAAAGACAGGCTAAGCCCAGGGCCACCAACAAATGTTTCCACCCCAGCCAGGCCCCCAGCAAGGCTGCCAGCTTGGGATCGCCGCCGCCCAGGGCAGTCTGGCCCAGGATCAAGGA
Source organism: Gloeomargaritaceae cyanobacterium C42_A2020_066 (assembly GCA_015272465.1). Classification (GTDB taxonomy): domain Bacteria; phylum Cyanobacteriota; class Cyanobacteriia; order Gloeomargaritales; family Gloeomargaritaceae; genus JACYLR01. The sequence continues at coordinate 14,781 of JACYLR010000149.1, read as the reverse complement.
CGCCCCCAGACCGAGGAGTTCGAGTAACCAAAGGCCAACAACCATACCCAGCACCCCCTGCCAAAGGCCCTCCCAGGGACTCCGGCCGGCCGCCCAGGTGGCCCCGCTGTAGAAGAGCAAGCCCACCACCAGCCCCGGTTGCGTCAGGCGATCGGGCAAGGTGAAGGTGTCCAGGTCAATCAACGCGAGGGCCAGCAACCAACTGGTGAACACCCAGCCTCCCAGGGTCAGCACACTAGGGCCGTAGCTGAGGTAGAGACCGGCGAACAGCAGCGCAGTGAGGGCTTCCACCAGGGGATAGCGCCCTGCAATCGCCTCGCGACAAGTACCACAACGACCCCGTAGCCACAACCAACCCAGCACGGGCACATTCTCCCAGGGCTTCAGGGGGGTGAGGCAATGGGGGCAGCGGGATGGCGGCGACAGGAGGGAGAGACCCTGGGGTAATCGGTAGGCGACAACGTTGAGAAAACTGCCCACCGCAGCCCCTAGGGTGATGGCCAAGACTAGGGGAAGGCTCTCCATGGCCTAGGCCGGCCGGCCGCGCTCCTCGGCAGTCGATTCGCTCTCAATCATTTGAAAGGGTACAAAGCACTCCTTGGGCAGGAGGATCGGCCGGGCTACAAAGGTCAGGGCGGCCTGGCAGGTCGATGTATTCACGACTACCCCCTGGGGATTGCGCCGCCGAGTGGAGCGGGAGCGGTAAACCTCGTAAAGGTTGCGTGCAGCTTGGAGAGTCTGGGGTTCAAGCAGGACAGGGGCATCGCTGTCCAGGGGAGAGGTGGCCACGGCAAAAACTCCTCACGGGATCGGGTGCCTTTAGTTTAGCCCTTGGTTTTGTCCTCAGCTTCAGGGGCAGACTGGGGGGATTGAACCAGAAACCGGCGATTCTCAGCCCGCACCGCCGCGCCTGCGTCGTCGTAGAAGAAGGAGAGCAGCGCATAGCGCCGGCCGGCCGTGACCGAGGTGGCTTCGTGGAGCAAAGAACAGGAAAAAATTAAGGCTTCCCCCCGCTGGGGACTGTAGAGGTGTGAGCCGAATTCCGGGAAGCGAAGATGGCCCCCAGTGTAGTCCCCCGTATTGAGGTTGAGACTCATGGCAAAGCGCCGGTGGGCCGTACCCGCCGTGGTATTGTCCCGGTGGCGGTTGAAGAAGCCCTGCTCCGCGGCGGTGTAGCAGGCCACCAAATGACGCTCAAAGCGACTGATGGTGAACTGAAACCCCTTCTCGATCTCGGGCTTAACCCGGCAGAGAATCCGATCATTGATCTGCTGTAGAAGGGGTTGCTCCTGGATCAATACATCTGAACGCCGCTTGAAGGTGAGATCCATGACCCCAACGGTCTGACCATCCTTCTGGCGCATGAACCCAGAGGGCTGACCGCCTACGGCCTCGTAGTGCTGGATCAAAGCCTCGCAAAAATCTGGCTCCAGGACATGGGGGATGAACAGAACCGGAGCTTGGGGTTCGGCCGGCCGACCTTCCGAGAAACTCGGCATTCGGTCGAGGTGGTCGAACACCTGGTTGACGTGGTCGCAGTCGGGCTGAATCGGCAGGAGGGCCACCACCTGGAGCCGTTCGTTGAGGACGAATATGGTCGGGCGAAACACCCCCGGCCGGCCGGACTGCGCCTGGTAGACCCCATACCGCTGGCTCACCTGCGCCTCAAAATCCCAAACCAGTTGGAAGTAGCTGCTAATTGGCATGACCAGGTTGCGATCCTGAGGGTTAATGGTGATGCCAAAGAACACCGTCTGTCGGCCGGCCAATTCCCCGCGCCGCTGGGCGAACCCCTGAAGCAGGGCGCGCATCGCCTCTGGTTGAGCACTGCCAAAGAAACAGAGAATGACACGATGGCCACCCACTGTATCGAAGTGAAAGGCGGGATTGGTGGGGGTAGGTGCAGTGAACCACGGGGCCGGATCACCGATTGCAAGGGCAGGCATGGGGCAAGGGTGAGGGGGCACTATCCTTACAGCTTAGCAAACAGGCTCCGGCTAGCCCGTGGCATGATCCCATCCGGCCGGCCGCAGCTTGCACCTGCGGTCATGCGTGAACTACTGGCAACTCTGGAGCAGATAGTCCAGGGTACACCCCTTCTGGAAGTCACTGGGATTATATTTCCAAGTCAGCTTGTGTAGAGGTGTTTCACGTGCATCAATGAATTGTCTAATTGGGGCTGAAAGCGGTTTCAGGAGACCGTGATCAAATAGCCTTAACGGTACGCGGGCCGAGTATCTGGGGGTTCGCTCCCAGATGTCACCCGCTTTAGCATCGGTACTCACCAGTCGTTCAAAATGGTAGTGATGCCAAAAGTAGGGGTAATAGTGCAGTCCGTGACGTACCAGCGGATGTAACCAGTAGTGGGTGCGGCTGAGGCGGGAATTCAGATGCCACTCTAAACGCTGAATGATCAACTTCTTAATGGGGTTGGCCAAAACCTTATCTTTGCCATAGAAAACATTGGTTCTCCAATAGTTTAGGGAAATGGCCAACCACTGTTCCATCAGGTAACAACCGGGTTCAGAGGCAAGAAACCAGTTGGAAATTAGATTACTCCGACTCGGTCTATGGAAGGCGAAAAAACCAGCAGGGGTGTAATCGGGTAACCAGGTTTCTAGGGGTGCTACGCAAAAGCAGGTGGCATCCACCCAAACGCCGCCATATCGATGCAGTAAATACATCCGAACCAGATTGGCATAGGCATTTTTAGTGATAACACTGGCATTATGTGGATGGAGCCGCAGAGCGTCAACTTCGACAAACTCGGCGAGATTCTGTTCATCAAGAAACTGGATGTGCCAGTCTGGATGGTGTCGCCGCCAGGATTCATAACAGGGCTTGACAATGGGGGGAGCAGCGTCTAAACCCTGGAACCAGGCCATCCAAATACGTTTAGGTACTCCGTGGGCCAGCGTTTCAGTCATGCATCGTAGGGGGAGTGGCTGCGTACGGAAGTCTTTTCCCTAGTATCCCACGGCCTTTGGGGCTGCCCTGGCTAGGAGGCGGGAAATATCGAAGGAACGCCGGCCGGCCGGGGAGGAATGGCATAGGAAAGGAAATCGTAGGCCAGGTCAGTGTTGGGGAAAATGGCCCGCGCCTCTTGCAGTAAATGTTCCACCTGGAGCGCGTTGCCAGGGGCGTAGCGGGGACTGAAGTGGGTCATGAGCAGCTTGTTAACTCGGGCCGCCATGGCCACTTGGGCCGCCATGGTGGAGGTGGAATGGAGCCGCTCAAAGGCCATGGCTGCATCTTGATGGGCAAAGGTGGTTTCATGCACCAAGACATCAGCATCGCGGGATAACTCCACGGCATTTTCGCAGTACACCGTGTCCGTGCAATAGACAAAATGTCGGCCGGCCTTGGGCGCTCCCAGGAAATCCTGCCCTCGAAACCGACGACCATCCGCCAGCGTAATGGTTTCGCCCCGCTTCAGTTGACCGTAGAAGGGGCCGGAGGGAATCCCTAGGGCTTGGGCCTTAGCCACATCAAAGGTACCAGGCCGATCCCGCTCGCTCACCCGGTAGCCAAAAGCTGTAACTCGATGGTGAAGGGGCAGGCAGGTGACCTGGTAGTGGTCGTCCTCATAAACGAGGCCCGGACTGACCGTGTGTACTTTTACTCCATAGCTGAGCCGGGTATGGGAGTAGCGACTACAGGCTTTCAGGTAGGCATCGAGGTTGGCCGGGCCGTAGAGATCCACCGGCTCCTGATTGCCTGCCATGCCGCGGGTGGCCAAGAGTCCCATCAGGCCAAAAATATGGTCACCGTGGAGATGCGTAATAAAGATGCGACGTACCTGGCTGACCCGCAGGTCACTCCGTATAAACTGGTGCTGGGTGCCTTCACCGCAATCAAAAAGCCAGATTTCCGCCTGCTGGTCAAGTTTGAGGGCAAGACTGGAGACGTTGCGGCTGCGGGTGGGAACCCCAGAGCTTGTACCTAAGAACGTGATCTCCACCCCGGCTCAACCCTCAGTTCTGGGGACATACCGCACGCTCTCAGCTTAGCCCAGGTCGAGGCCACGCGTGCCCCGATCCTGCAGTCGTAGGTTAGCGGCGTCCCCAGCCCTGCCAGCGCCGCAGTAAATTCAGGGCAAGCGCGAGACCCCCTAGAAGGGAACGGAACTGCTGTACTTGAACCGCCGTCCGGCCCAGTTGCTGGCGTGTGGCGCGAATCCCCACCTCCCCTAAACGAATGGCAGCCGGCGCATCCCCCAGTAGATCGTGGGTAGCCTGATCAGCGCCGTAGATGGCTAGCACCACCTCCGCCAGGGTCTGCCGCAAATCCACCAGGATTTTGGCCAGTCCAAACAGGCCGGCCGCTAGCCCCAGGTTGAACAGCACCACCAACCAGTAGGCCATTAGCCTGACTCCTCCTGGAGGGGAGACTGGGCTGTGGCTTGGTGGAAGTCATCCAGCCAGGTTTTGAGGCGATAGGTGGCCTGGCAGTCGTCTTCGTTGTAGACCTGTAGGGCTTCTAGATAGCTGGGATTCTGGCTAGACAGCCACTGGTTGTACCACCAGATGGATTGGGCGCCATCGGCCCGTGGATGCCGCCAGCGGAACCCCAACCAGCGAGCAATCGCCTTGAGGCTGTAGTTATCGACCGGCAGTACCACGTGGCGAGTTACCCAAGCGTGGAGATCGACGCAGCGATTGAGGATGGCCTGTACCTTGAGCCGGGGGGTGCCATAGCGGTCGCCGAGTCGCTGGATCGTTTGGGTCTCAAAGGGGCAGAAATGAAAGATGGGGGCGGCGGGGTAGGTGAGTACCAGATCGACAAACTGTTGCCAGACCTCGCCTTCCCCCTGGGGATGGGGGGCCAAAAAGCCGTGGAAGGCCGGCCGGCCAGCCTTAACCACCAGCACCCCATGGAGGTAGACACAATCCAGGTGGGGTTCGGCTTCAATGTCGAAAAACAACTCCACTGGCTCTTGGGGCAGCGCGGGAAATGGCCCCAGGGGAAGGGCATGGCCCCGTTGGATGGCTTGGGCTTGCCGCACAAGACGAGTGACCGTGGCCAAGCCAAAGCTGGTTTGGTGGTCTAGGTAATGGGGGGACTGGCTGGCCAATTGGGGAATGGTGGCAATCCCCAGTTGTCGCAGTTCGGCATAGCGGAGGGCCGTTACCCCCGGCACGAGGCTGAGGTGTTGCTGGGCTTGAGCCACCTGGGAACAGTCCCCCAGCCAGGGACAGAGTTGGCAGCGGCTACGACTGATAAAGACTTCCGGAGCCTGTTCGGCTTGCAGGATTGCGGTACAGGCCACCAGGGTTTTGTGCATGGCGGGTACTGCGTCGGCCAGTCGCACCCGTACCGAACGCGGACCCGGCAGCCACAGAAGGCCAGTCGTGGGCCAGGTATCCTGCAATTCACTCAGGAGCCAAGCGTGGAAAGCAGCAACGCCCTGGTACTCTGGCTTGGGTCGCTGACCCAGGCGAATATCCACGGCCTGGTAGTGCCAATTCCCCCAGCGAGAAGCCCCTGGGCGGCGCACCAACAAATCCGGCCGGCCGAGGTAGGTGATGCCTGGGGCTGGGGTGAGGGTCAGCACCCCGCGGTGGATGGCTGCCACCCCCTGGGCCATCAAGGCTAGGGTTTGGGTATGGGCGGCCGCCCAGTCCTGGGGATCCGCTTGGGGTGCCTGCCAGGCGTAGTCCCGCAGTAACTGAGTCCGCAGATCGTGGTGATCGCGATTGAGCTTTTCGTGGAGGGGCGATTCCCCTGGGTTGTGGGCTGCCGTGCCTTGGGCGTCAAGGAAGGGGCGGCGCGGACAGCGGTAGTAATAGAACAGGTGATCGCCGGTGATCAGCATGACCGCCCCCGGATCAGCACGGAATGTAACCGCCATTTGCTACCGGCCGGCCGAGTTGTCTCAGTCCGGAGCGCCATCCCCCATAATGAAAAAGGGCACACTATGCTTGCCTCGGCCGTCATCGGCAACTGCCGCCTCACACCCTGGGTTTTTCCCAGTTTACCCCGACCCCTGTAGTGGATAAGGCTTCCCCATCGGATAGCGCAACCGTGTTGCGGGACATCCCTCTTTTGGCGGGTTTGCCAGAGTCAACCTTGGCGACCCTCAACCATCGTCTTGCCGTGGGCCATCATCCTCCCGACAAACTTTTGATCATTGAGGAGGACTGGGGCACTACGGTCTATTTCATCCTCCAGGGTTGGGTCAAAATTCGTACCCACAATCGGGAAGGGCGAGAAATCACCCTCAATATCCTAGGGCCGGGAGAGATTTTTGGGGAGATGGCTGCCCTTGCCTCCTCTTCTCGCTCTACGGATGTGGTGAGTGTGACGCCCGTGACCCTGGGTACGCTCTCTTCGCGAGATTTCATGGCTTTGGTGCAGCAGGAGCCGGTGGTGGGCCTGCATCTTTCCCAACTGATGTCTAAGCGACTGCGGCAATTGAACCGGCGGCTGCGGGTGCGGGAGTCAGATAGTGTGGCGCGGGTGGCCGATGTGCTGCTGTTTTTGGCAGAGGGTCAGGGCCGGCCGAGCACCCAGGGCGTGGAGATCCCCAATCTGCCCCATCGAGAACTGGGCAGCCTCAGTGGTCTGACGCGGGAAACCGTGACCCGCGTGCTGCGGCGTCTCGAACAGGAGGGGGTGATTGAGCGGGTTCAGGGGCGGACGCGCCGGGGCACCGAGGATGCAACTGCCTTGGACGATGCCGGACACCGGGGGGCGATTCGGGTGCCCGATCTGCACTCCCTGGAAAACCTGTTGGCCTGAAGCCAAGGTATCTGAGCGCCCTTGGTTATGGGACATCTCCCCCACCACCCCTGGTTGCCGCCTGAAACCGTGCCCAGTTTTCGGGATCGGCTAACCGCTGCGATGGACACCAGTGGCAGCCTGCTCTGCCTGGGCCTGGATCCCAACCCAGAATTGGCGGGGCCGGCCGGCCGCCTGGGGGAATTACGGGATTGGTTGCTATCTCTGATCGAGGCTACGGCCGGCCGGGTCGCCGCTTACAAGCCCACCCTGGGGTTTTATTTGGCCTGGGGGTCGGCGGGGCTGATGCTCCTAGAGGAGATTCTCCAGTCCCTCCCCACCGACGTGCCCGTGATTCTGGATGCCAAGCATGGGGACTTGAACACCAGCACGGCACTGGCGACGACCGCTTTTGATCAGTGGAACGTTGATGCCCTCACCCTTAATCCCTACCTCGGTCAGGATTTGATCGCACCCTTCTTGGTCTATCCGGGGCGGGGCGTGTGGGTGACCTGCACCAGTTCCAATCCGGTGGCTGCCCAGATTCAGGCGTTCCCAACCCCTGATCAGCCCCTGTTTCTCCACGTAGCCAAGGTGGCCCAAACCTGGGGAACCCCCGACCAAGTGGGTCTGGAGGTGGGTACCGGCCGGCCGGCTGTGGTCGCCCAAGTGCGCGCCGTGGCCCCGGAGCGATTGATTCTGGTGCGCAGCTTGTGGCAGGCTGGCGCCGACTGGCGGGCCATTGTTGCGGCTGGCCTGGATGACCAAGGGAGTGGCCTGCTGGTGCCCATTCCCCAGGAGGATCTCCTGGGTCAAGAAGTACGAGCCGTCGTCACCCAGCGCCGGGATCAGGTCAACGCCCTGCGCCACTCAGCCGTCACCCGTGGCCCAGCCTGTCCCCTGTGGATGCCCCAAGGGGTTCATCAGACCCATCCCCACCAGGACCTCATTCTGCATCTTTACGACGAGGGCTGCTTACTGTTTGGGGAGTATCGCCAAGCCTCTGGGGAGGTGTTCCCCTACTACGTGGATCTGCGGCGAGTGATTTCCAATCCCCAACTGTTTAACCAGGTGTTGCTGGCCTACGCCCGGCTCCTCGAACCCCTCACCTTTGATCGGATCGCAGGCATTCCCTACGGCTCCCTACCGACGGCTACGGGGCTGGCGCTGCATCTGGGCTGTCCAATGATCTTTCCGCGCAAAGAAGTCAAGGCCCATGGCACCCGGCGGTTGATCGAGGGCCACTTCGAGCCGGGGGAAACCGTGGTGGTGGTGGATGACATTCTGATCAGCGGTAAGAGTGCCCTAGAGGGGGCGGCCAAGCTGCAATCGGCCGGCCTGCGGGTCACGGATATCGTCGTGTTGATCGACCACGAGCGGGGCGTCCGGGCGCGGCTCCAGGCCGAGGGGTTTTCTGCCCATGCGGTGCTGGCCATGTCCGAGGTGACCCAAGTGCTCCATACGGCCGGCCGACTGGATGGGGATCAGTACGCCACCCTGCAAGCAACCCATGGAGGGCCTCACCCATGAACCAGCCCCAGGTCATCTTTCTGGATGCGGTGGGTACGCTGTTTGGGGTGCAGGGCAGCGTGGGCCAGGTCTACAGCGACCAAGCCGCCCAATTTGGCGTGGAAGCTGAACCGGAGGGCCTCCAAGCCGCATTCCTCCAGAGTTTTCGCGCCGCCCGGCCGGCCGCATTTCCGGGGGTGGCCGCCGCCGATCTGCCCCAGGCGGAGTTTCGCTGGTGGCAGGACGTCAGCCGGGAAACCTTCGCCCAGGCGGGATTACTGGCCCAGTTTGATAATTTTGAGGACTATTTCGAGAGCCTCTATGCCTATTTCGCCACGGCCGGCCCCTGGGAAGTCTACCCCGATGTGCGGCCGGCCCTAGAGGCATGGCAGCAACAGGGCATTCCCCTGGGCATCATCTCCAACTTCGATTCCCGTTTGTTTCAGGTGCTGGATGCCCTGGGGTTGGCGGACTATTTCCAGGGCGTGGTTCTCTCCACCCAGGCCGGGATGGCCAAACCCGATCCCGCCATTTTCCACCTCGCCCTCAGCCGCTTTCAGGTGGTAGCAGCCCATGCCTGGCACATTGGCGACAGCTATCGAGAGGATGTGGAGGGGGCCTGTGCGGCCGGCCTCAAGGGTATCTATCTGGATCGGAGTGGGCAGGCGACCGCGGGAGCGATCCCTTCCCTCGCAGCCCTCCTGGCCGATTCCAGCAACGCCTAGGAGAACGCGCCATGCTCACCCGATCTCTTGGTCATTCAGGTATCCCCGTAACTCCCCTGATCCTGGGAACGTGGCAGGCTGGTAAACGGGGTTGGGTGGGGGTAGACGAGGTTGATCTGATCCGTACCGTGCAAGCCGCCCTAGATCAGGGAATCACCACCCTGGACACGGCAGAAATCTATGGAGATGGGGCTTCTGAGACCCTGGTGGGGCGTGCCCTAGCCGGCCGGCGACAGGAGGTTGTCTTGGCCACAAAGGTGTTTGCCAATCATCTTCGCCCCGACCAGGTGATCCAAGCCTGTGACGACTCCCTGAAGCGACTCCAGACCGATTGGATCGATCTCTACCAAATCCACTGGCCGGCCGGAACCTGGGGCAGCGAGGTGGTTCCCATTGAAGACACCCTGGGGGCTTTGCTTCAACTCAAGCAGCAGGGCAAGATTCGGGCCATTGGTGTCTCCAATTTCTCCCTAGCTCAGTTGCAGGCCGCCGTTGCCTGCGGGCCGGTGGATAGTCTTCAGCCCCCCTACTCCCTGTTTTGGCGGTTCATTGAGCGAGATCTGCACCCCTATTGCCTAGAACAGGGTATAACCGTCCTAGCTTATTCTCCCCTGGCCCAAGGGCTGCTCACCGGTCGTTTCGGCCCAGATCACGTCTTTCCAGAGGGGGACGTGCGGCGGCTCAACAAACTCTTCCAGGGAGAGATTTACACCCAGGCTCAGATCGTCCTGGCAGGGTTGCGGCAGATCGCAGATGAGAAAGGGATTACGGTGGGGCAACTGGCCCTTGCCTGGGTGATGGCCCAGCCCCAGACCTGTGCCATTGCTGGTGCTCGCATCCCCGAGCAGGTGGTTGAGAATCGGAGGGCTGTCGATGTGACCCTGACGGCTGCTGATCTGGAAGCGATGGATGGCCTTAGTCAACCTGTGGTGACGCGGCTGGATGAGAATCCCGTGATGTGGAACTTTTAGGGTGTCCAGAGCTTGATAGGTTGGACGCCTCAGAGGGCTGCATCGTCGTTAAGTGCGGTCTACCTACGTGGATTCTAGAGGTGCCTACTAGGGGGGTTCCTGCCGATTCTCTGCTTCCATAGCCGGACTCGTGCTCAACCGCAGAACTTCAAATCCCATGAGCAACGTGACAAACATCAACCAATAGAGATGGCGAAATTCGGCAGTGGCAGCCAGGAAAAACAAGCTAACGCCATAGGCTAAGCCACTCCAGCCCAGGCTCAGGTAACGCCCCGTTTGCAAGGCCGGCCGGCCGCGGCTGATCAGTAGAAGTCCCAGGATGGCCAGACCGTAGAACCAGCCCTGGAGCAGGGGGGTGGCGGCCAACCAGACAAACACCTGGGGCAGTGCTCGGTTGAGGACATCGCCACTCACCAGGTTGTCATTAGGCAAGCAGTAGTAGGGAGGCCAGGGCCGGCCGGCAAACAACGCCCAGGCCATGCGTGCTCGCACCTGAATGTAGGCGGGGAACGCTTGGGTAACCCCTTTCAGCCAAGCGCGGCGCAGCGCCTGCATCTCGGCCGGCCGATCCAGAAACGGCAGCCCCTTGCCAGGGCCATAGAAATAGAGCTTCTGGCTGGAGTGGGGTTCGTAGAGGGTGCGTAAATTCTGGATCATCAGGGGATTGGTCTGCAACTGACGCCCCTTGGGCACATAAAAGCCGGGGAGCCGGTGGGGGGTCTGGGTGTCCGTGAACACATCAGGTAGATAAACGGTTCCGGTTATGGCGGAGATGCCGGTGAGATCAAAGGCGAGAAGCTGTTGACTGGGGTAGGTCGGTTCCTGGGTGAGTAGCCGATTGACCCCCCAAGTGCCGCCGACCAAGCCGAGGGCCACCACCAAGCTGAGGCCTAGGGCTGAGAGACGGCGAGGCCCGCCGGGCTGCCAGCCATGGAGGTGGGAGGCCAGGAGCCGGCCGGCCCAGAGGGCTAGGGGGAGGGCTGCAATCACGCCCGTGGCCTTGCACAGGCTGGCGAACCCCAAACTGATGATCCCGGCAATCACCCCGGCCGGCCGGCCGCGGGCCTCACCCCAGGCCAGACAGCCATAGGCCAGCACCAAGAAGCTACTCATCAACGTGTCGCTGAGGATTTGGCTCAGGATGCCAAAGGTGGGCAGAAAGAATCCCAGGATGACCAGGCCCGCCAATCCGTAGAGACCCTGGCCCCCAAAGGATTGAACCACGAGCAGCAGCCCTGACCAGTAGACCAGAGTTGACAGCAGGAACAGGCTAGCGGTGGGTGGGTCGGGTTGGAGTGGAAAGGCACTGAAGAGGCGGTACAGAATGGCCAGGAGAGGGGGCTGGAAGTCGGTAACCTGGCCCCGCTGGGCATCCCCCCAGGTGTAAAGGATGTCCCCCACAGTACACCCCGGATAGAACAGCCATAGGCTGAGGGCAGTGCCCACCAGAAGTAGGCCCAGGGTGCGCCAGAGTCCGCTCTGTCCCATGCGTCCTTCCATGAGGATTGGCCAGCCCAGTTCTACCATACCGACTCCCCCCGGCCGGCCGTGCTAGCCTCATGGGCAGGACAGCCCTGAGAGCCATGATCCACCCCCCGACCCTTTCCCCAGCACGACTTTGGTTGGGCTTGGCGACCGTCAATACAATTGGTTTAACCTTGGCCCTAGTTACCCAGAGTCCCTTTTCTCTGGCTGCCCTCTACCGACACCAAGGGATTGTCCGCAGTAACCAGGGAGATTACGCCCTCGCCCTAGAGAGTTTTCAGCGCCTTGTCAGCCTCCAACCCGAAGACCCAGAATCATTCCTCTTGCGTGGCATTGCCCAAGCCCGTGCCGGAGCCTATCAGGAAGCTCTAGATGACTTTGAAACGGCGAGTCAGCTTAGCCCCGGCCGGCCGGAACCCTGGGTCGCTCGGGGCAACACCCTGATCCTGATCGAGGGCTATCGTCAAGCGATCAATGCCTACAGTCGCGCCCTCAAACTCGACCCAGAAGCCCTGGAAGCCTATTCAGGCCGGTCGGTTGCCTATGAGAATCTCGGCCAACGCAAAGAAGCCCTCGCCGATTTGCAAACGCTCCAAGAGAGGTTAGTGAAACAGGGGCAACTGGCCCAGGCTGAAGTCGTCCAAAAGCGCCGCGAAACCCTGCGGCGTGCCCCACCCACCAAACCCAAACCTCCCTTGACATTTTGAGGGAACCATCATGGTCAATACCCAGATCTTTCCTGCTTAGGAGGTATTGAATGCAATGGCTGAATGAACCTCAGCAATGGCAGCAACAGGGCACTCATTTAACCGTAGTGACCCAATCCAAGACTGACTTTTGGCGCGTCACGCACTACGGATTTATCAGGGACAATGGCCACTTCTACTTCGATACACTCAGGGGCGATTTCCTCATAGAGGTCGAGGTCTCAGGGCACTATCGCGACCTCTACGACCAGGCTGGAATCATGCTTCGGGTGGATGAGAAGCACTGGATTAAGGCGGGTATTGAGTACGTTAATGGCATACAGAACCTGAGTGCAGTGGTGACCCATGGCCACTCAGATTGGTCGCTCACGCCATTCCTCCAAGCGCCATCCGCGCTCAAGCTGCGCGTTGAACGCCGAGGTAATGCAGTCCATCTGGCTTACATGTGTGCAGAGAATACGTACACGCCTTTCAGGATGGCTTACCTCTTGGGTGAAAACCTGCACGTAGGACTCATGTGTGCATCGCCCAAAGGGGAGGGATTTGCAGCCACCTTTGAGGGTTACCGCATCCAGCGGCATTGATGTATAGCCATTTCAATCAAGCTTGAGACACTCGAACTCATCTTCCCATGTCCATCAGGCACCTTCTTCATAAGACTTTCAGCGCAGATAGGGAGAGTTTAGAAAACCAAAGGATGTCTCATTTTTATTCAAATCGGCTATGCCTGGATCGCCAAAGATCTGCTACCATCAAAGCCTGCACAGTGTCCTCGGCTTCGAGTGCTGGAAACAGGAACGTGGTGCATCAAATGCATCGACACCGGGCAAGCAATAGTTTCCGGACTCCTGGGCTGTTCCGATGGCTCACCGAGTCGTGATCTGATTTAGAAAGTGGAGGATCGTCGAGTTAAACAGTTCCGGAAACTCCATCCAGCAATTGTGGCCGGCCGGCTCCAGAATCACCAACTCTGCCCCAGGGATCTGCGCTGCCAATTCCGCTGCGTAGGCAGGGGGGATGAGAATGTCATCTCGGCCGGCCACCACTAGGGTCGGCACCTGAATGTGGTGGAGATCTGCAGCGGTTTGAGCCTCTACTAGGGCAGCCACTTGTCCCGCAAACCCTTCGAGGGTCAGGGGATGGGGCTCGTGCCGTGCTGATTCAACCGCCGCGTTGACAGCCTGGTTGTCCCTAAAGAATGCATCGGTGTACACCCACAACAATCCTTCCCGCGCGAGGATATCTAAGGCCAGACCCGCCCGACTCATCTCCAACCAGGTTTCCATGACCTGTTTGGCTTTAGGGGGTAACTGGGTTGCTGTAGACACCAACAGGAGACTGCGGATCCGATCAGGCTGTTGGAGAGCCAGCCGCTGGGCAATCAGCCCGCCCAGGGAAAAGCCCAAAACATGAGCCTGCGGGATATCGAGTGACTGGAAGAGGGCCGCGGTGTCGGTGGCCATCATGTCCAGGGTGTATGCATCAGCGGGCGCTTCGGTGCGGCCGGCCCCGCGGTTGTCAAACACAACCACTTGGTAACTCTGGGAGAGGAGTGGAATCTGGTTGAACCAGGTGCTGCACGCCATGCCCAATCCGTGGATTAAGACCAGCGGCTCACCCCTGCCGTGGACTTCGTAGTACATTTCCAGCCCACCGATGTTCGTCTTAGGCATGGTTGGGTGCGGTTCGCTGCATCGCTCTTCCGCGGCGGCTAGCGACCAAGATTATGGAGATGATTGAGCAGTGTGGCACAGGCTTGGGTCGTGGCTTCCAAATCGGCCCGCTGACTGGTGGGGGGCGGCGGTTGCACAGGTCCGATCCGCACGGTCACCGGCACACACCTTGGCCAGCCCCGGCCGGCCGGCCGAATCGCCTCAGTGCCCCACAGACAGACCGGCAAGAGGGGGGCTTGGGCTTTGGCGGCAATCAGGGCGGCCCCTAACTTTGGGTCGGTGATCCGTCCGTCAGGGGTGCGGGTGCCCTGCAAAAAGACGCCCGTTGCCCAACCCTGTTGGAGGTAAGCCAGGGCCGCCTGAATCGCCTGTCGATCCGACGCGCCGCGCCGCACCGGATAGGCTCCGTAAAGGCGGATGGCTGGCCCCAGCAAGGGAACTTGAAATAACTCCTCCTTGGCCATGAAGGCCACCGGCCGGCCGACGCAGCACGACAGCAGCGGCGGGTCAAAGTCACTGGCATGGTTGCTGACCACCACCACCGGGCCGGTGTGGGGTACATGCTCAGCGCCATGCACCTGCCCGCGTAAGTAAAACCGAAAGCAGGGAGCGACAGCACTCCACTTAAATAAGTAATAGAGCGCCAAACTAGAGACTGGTTCCCTCAAACTGACTAGAGTTCCATCCATAGTGTTTGACATTCTTCAAGCCGAGCTTGCAGTATCTTACGGTGAAAGCGACACCCTTGAAGCTGCGAGGAGTATAGCAATGGAAGTATTTTAGAAATTATAATGAGCACTGCCCTCCATTATGCCATTAGCATGGTACGCATTCGCAAAGTAAATCTGTGGCTGGATGCGAAGCTTCTCAAGCTCTGGACTATAATTGCCGACAACGACAGATCGGACATTGCCTGCAAGCCAGAAGTGTTGAAAAAGACACAAAACTTTACATCTTATCCAACAAGGGTCTCTGGTAGCAGATCATAGCT
>JACYLR010000211.1 GCA_015272465.1 Gloeomargaritaceae cyanobacterium C42_A2020_066 | reverse complement strand
AAGACCGCTCGATTCGTAATCGAGCGGCCACGAGTTCAAATCTCGTCACCGGCTTGCCTGTTATCACCGTGCTTCTAGCGGTCTCAGCCACCTGACCCTCCCAGGCACTCCGCAACACAGGCGCTTAGGTCTGGAGTGATCTGCTGTCGCCTGATATCGCCAACATGTGTGTACGGTATTGAGTCAGGTTCTGAGCCTTGGTGAAACCTATTGGGGTCTCTCGAACTCCATCCTCCTGACACCTGATTTAGGGGTGACCCCACCCGGAACAGGACTAGAATGGGGGACAAGGTTTGAGTCCAGGCATGCGGGCCTACAGAATTCCTGTATAGATCTGTTTCCCTCGGTACCGAGCCGATGACTGATTCTGGGGCAACAGTAGACTTCGTGGCGCATCCCTCCTCTTCCAGCCTGGATCCGGGCCAGATCTTTCCCTTTCCCCTCGACCCCTTCCAACTCCAAGCCATGGCGGCCTTGGCGGCCGGCCGCTCCGTCGTTGTCTGTGCTCCCACCGGCTCCGGCAAAACCCTGGTGGGGGAATACGCCATTCACCGCGCCCTAGCTCGCGGCAAGCGGGTCTTTTACACCACCCCCCTCAAAGCCCTCTCCAATCAGAAACTGCGGGATTTTCGGGAAGCCTTGGGGGCAGAACAGGTGGGCCTCCTCACCGGCGATCTGTGCCTGAACCGTGAGGCCCCGATCCTGGTGATGACCACGGAAATCTTCCGCAATATGCTCTACGGCACTCCCATCGGCGAAGTGGGTACTTCCCTGGCTGGCCTAGAGGCGGTGATCTTAGATGAATGTCACTACATGAATGACCCTCAACGGGGCACTGTGTGGGAGGAAACAATCATCTACTGACCGCGGGAAATCCAACTGGTGGCCCTTTCTGCCACCGTCGCCAATAGTGCCGAACTGACAGCCTGGATCGAACGGGTGCATGGCCCGACGGAACTGGTGTATTCCACCTACCGACCCGTGCCCCTGCAATTCTTCTTTGGCCACGACAAGGGTATTTTCCCCCTCCTCAATGACCCAGGCACGGGGCCCAACCCTCGCATTAAACCTCAGCGACCGCGGGGCAACTTGCGGCAACAGGGCGTCCCCAGCCTGACGGAAATCGTCATGGCCCTGCGGGAACGGGATATGTTACCGGCAATTTACTTCATCTTCAGTCGGCGCGGCTGTGACCAAGCGGTGGCGGCCCTGACGACCGTTAACCTGCTGACAACGGAAGAGGCTGGGAACGTGCGAACCCAGTTGGTCGAGTTCTTGCAGCGCAACCCCCAAGTGGGACAGACGCTTGACTCACCCCTGGTGAGTGCCCTGGGACGGGGCATTGCTGCCCACCACGCCGGTGTGCTGCCCGTTTGGAAAAGCCTGATTGAAACCCTGTTTCAGCAGGGCCTGATCAAGGTCGTTTTTGCAACAGAAACCCTGGCCGCGGGAATCAATATGCCTGCCCGAACCACCGTGATCTCCAGTCTCTCCAAACGCACCGACAGTGGTCACCGCCTGCTCTTTCCCTCGGAATTTCTCCAGATGGCCGGCCGGGCGGGGCGGCGAGGCATGGATACCCAGGGGTATGTGGTGACCCTCCAAACCCCCTTTGAGGGCATTCGGGAAGCGGCCCAGTTTGCCCTTGCCGACCCGGATCCCCTAGCGAGCAAGTTCACCCCCAGCTATGGCATGGTGCTCAATCTGCTCCAGCGCCACACCCTGGCGGAGGCTCGCGACTTGGTGGAGCGCAGTTTCGGTCAATTTCTCTCGACGCAAACCCTTGGCCCTGAAGAAACCCGCTTGGCCCAACTGCAAACCCAGTACCAAACCCTCCAGTCCACGGTGGGGCAAGTCAAACCGGAGTTGGTGGCCCAGTATGAAAAGCTCTACCAGCGCCACAAGGAAAGTCTGCGGTTGCTGAAAGTCCTGGAGCAGCAGTCCCAAGAAGGCCGCCGGCAGAATTTGGGGCTGGCGGTCAATTTTGCAGTAACCGGCACCATGCTCAATCTCCGGCCGGCCGGCAAAGGGGTTCATGCCCCCATCCCGGCTGTGTTGGTCGCCAAGGTGGCCCCGGCCGGCCGGCCGCCCCTCCTGATTTGTCTAGGACGGGATAATACCTGGCGCGTGGCGGCGGTGGAGGATGTCGTCGATCTACACGCCGAATTACCGCGCCTCGCCGCCGTCGATACCCTAACGCCCCCCACCGATCTGGTTCTGAAGCCGGGGCAGCAACGGCCGGGTTTCCCAGAAACTGTGCCCTTGGCAGCCCAAGTGGCTGTACCCTTTAGCCCTGAGTTACCCCCTGAAGTGCTGGCCCAGCGGGAGGAGGTGCAGCAGTTGGCAGAAGCCCTCGCCCGGCACCCCGGCCGGCCGCCGGATAAGCGGTTTTTCAAGCATCGCCAGCAATTGCAAGCCCTAGAGACTGAGATTCGCCAAGAGACTGAACGCCTAGAGGCTCATAAACATCAATACTGGCGACAGTTCGCCAACCTGATGGACATTCTGGTCAATATGGGTTGCCTGGAAGACGGCCGGCCGACGGCCTTGGGGGAAACGGTCGCGGCGGTACGGGGGGATAACGAACTGTGGTTGGGCCTTGCCCTGGCCTCCGGTGCCCTCGATCACCTGGCTCCCAATGACCTGGCTGCGGCCTGCATGGCCATTGTTCTAGAGGTGGGCCGCACGGACAGTTGGGCGCGCTATCCGGCGGTTCAGGAAGCCGAGTTGGCTCTTGCGAAACTCCGCCCCCTGCGCCGCAAGCTCTTTCAGTTACAGCGCCGTGCCCAAGTCACTTTCCCGATCTGGTTAGAAACAGATTTGATTCCCCTCGTGGAGCGGTGGGTGGCGGGGGTGGACTGGGCCGACCTCTGCGCCCACACCAACCTCGATGGGGGCGACATCGTGCGACTATTGCGGCGCACCGGGGATTTTCTCTCCCAGATACCCCACGTGCCCCACCTGCCGGCCGGCCTGCGGGACAGCGCCCGCCTCGCCTTGACGGCCATGAACCGGTTCCCCGTAGACGAAGACATGGGAGACTAAACCGGACTGGGCCACCCTGCGCCCACAAGGCTCTGATTGGGGACTGAGGGAGTCTCACCAGCAGTTTCAGGCGGAGTAACGGCCATCGCGGCCTGGAGCACGCGGGTGCCGCGCGCAGTCTGCCACTCGTAGACAGGCCGCGCCAGGGGGGGGGAGGCACCGTTAAGTTTTGCGGCCAGAGTCTGTCCCGATGAGAAAAACATGACACACTGAAAGTGTAGCAATTGATACGGAATAGGGGGAACTATGGATACCCAAGCCAAGGCCAGGGAACTGCTCACCAAGGATCACCACAAGGCAACCCACCAGCAGGACACCCTGCTAGAGCGGGCACGGGAAGCTGAGGCCAACGAGGGGATCGACGAAAAAGCCCGGGAATTGCTGACCCAAGCTCGCCAGGATGACGCGCACCTCCAGGAAAACATGCACCAACGGGCCGAGGCGGAAATCCGCCACTAGCGGGAGCTAGGATCGGGTCGCTAGGAGCGGTGTGCCGATTCCGCCATGCGTTTTCTGGGGATTGATCTGGGGTGGACAACAGGAGCCTCTGGCCTCTGTGCCATGGCGTGGACGGCCGGCCGGCTTGTGGTTCTCGATCTGGATCGTCGCCCCAGCCAGACCGACTGCCTAGCCTGGATTGACCACTGGGCACCGGCTTCGGAGAACGCCCTAGTTGCCGTTGATGCCCCTACGCTGATCCCCAATGCCACGGGTATGCGGCTTCCCGATCGGCTCTGTCACCAGTACTTCCGGGCCTACCACGCCGGTTCCTATCCCGCCAATCTCGGCCGGCCGTTTGCGGCCCACACCCTAGCCTTTGGTCGTAGTTTAGAAGCGCGAGGGTTTCGCCACGCGCCCCACCTGGAACCCCAGGCGGCCGGCCGCTGGCAAATCGAAGTCTTTCCCCATCCAGCCCAGGTTCACCTGTTTAGCTTGCCGCGGATTCTGAAGTACAAAAAGGGATCGCTGGCCCAGCGTCGCCAGGAACTGACTCGGTTGCGCGCCGCTATCCTAGAGCACCTGCCTCACGGCCGGCCGGCCCTGATACCGCCCGACTTACCGGCTATCCCCCAGGGCGGCGCAGCCCTCAAGACTGTTGAAGACATGTTAGACAGCCTCATTTGCGCCTACATAGCCGCCCATTGGTGGCTGTGGGGATCGGCGCGCAACTGGGTGCTGGGCAATCTGGAGCAGGGCTATATGGTCATTCCCGCCCCAGTCTCCCTAGGGCAGGAGCGGCCAACGCCGCCCCAGGATCATCCCCAGACAAACGGCGGTGACGCCTAGCCCCTCACTCAGAACCACGTAACCCAAGGCGGCGAGCGGCCGCTGTTCCTGCCAGAGCCGCACTGTCTCTAGGCCATAGGTCGAGAAGGTGGTGTAGGAACTGACGAAACCCACCAGAGCCATGAGCTGAACCTCCCGCGGCACCCCCGCTGTGGTGGTAAACCAGGTGGCTAAATAGCCAATGGCCAGGGAACCGGACACGTTGATCGTTAAGGTTGCCCAAGGGAAAGCAGCGCCCACCCAACGGGTCACGACCAGCCCCAGGTAGTACCGGGTCAGCGCCCCACCCACGGCCCCGAAACTAATGGCTGTGGGGACTCGCCAAGTCATGGATTGGATCAATCCTGCTTATGGGAGAACGTCTTACCCCAACCCCCTAAAAGCAAGGGGTGGACAGCCCACCCCTTGGGATGCATACCGGCCAAGGGCACCTACTTGACGGTGACCTTAGCGCCCGCCTCCTCCAGCTTCTTCTTGATCGACTCGGCTTCTTCCTTAGCCACGGCTTCCTTGACGGGTTTGGGGGCAGCTTCCACCAAGTCCTTGGCTTCCTTAAGACCCAGGCCCGTAATCTCCCGCACAACCTTGAGGATGGCGATCTTCTTATCAGCAGGTACCTCTTGCAGAACGGCGGTGAACTCCGTTTGTTCTTCCACCGGTTCAGCCGCAGCCGCAGGTGCTGCCCCCGGCACCGCCGCCATCATCATCGGCGCGGCAACAGGTGCTGCTGCGGAAATCCCCAGTTTCTCCTCCATCAACTTCACCAGTTCAGCGGCTTCGAGGATGGTCAGACCGGAGATCAGGTCAAAGGCTTGTTCGATTTTCGTAGACATGGAAACAGACTCCTTGGATGTTTAACAGACAACTGCAGCAGACGGCCGGCCTAGGCTGCCGTACCTTCTTTTTCCGAGAGCGCCTTGACGGCCCGCAACAGCGAGGCTGGCACTTCGTTGACCCCGGTGACCAGTTGAGTCGGTACAGCTCGCAGGCCACCCGCCAACCGGCTGGGAACGGCGTTGAGCGCGCCTGCAATCTGCGCCAACAACACCTCCCGGGGGGGCAGGTCAACGATGGCCTTAACATCAGCCTCCGTCAGCGCCCGCCCTTCCATAACGCCGCCTTTGAGTTCGGTCTTTTTGGCGGCTTTCTGGAATTCTTGATAGGCTTTCACAGCCCCAGCGATGTCCTCCTGGACAAACAAAAAAGCTGTCGGCCCCTTGAGGAGATCCGTCATGGGCTGCCAGGTGGGATTGTCCTGGACGGCCAATTCCATCAAGGTGTTTTTGGCCACTTTGCACACCGTACCCGTTGGACGCAGGCGGCTACGCAGGTCAGAAACTTCGGCTACGGTTAGTCCCTGATAGTCCACCAGTAAAGCCAGTTGGCTAGCTTGAAGCAGACTCTTGAGGTCGGTGACGATACTGTCTTTTTGGCTACGGCTTTTGCTCATCGTGACTCCTAGCGCTGGACGATCGGTGGTTCGGCAGGGGTGGGCAACAAAAAACCCCGGAAAGGGGCCGAGGTCAAGACATTACCCATCCAGAGCGGGATGAGAAATGTTGCTTACCTCGGCAGGATATTAAGCGGATTAAGCACCTGCTGTCTTCGGTTAATTCAGTTGTTGAGCCTTCATGTTCAGTGTTGTCAATGTCCCCCTAGGCTGCTTCGTTGAGCTTCAAATCTCGCAATGCGTTGAAATCGACCTCAATGGCTGGCCCCATGGTGGCTGAGACAAAAAGACTCCGCCAGTAACGCCCTTTGGCCCCGGCCGGCCGATTGCGATCCACCGATTCCTGGAGAGCTTTCAAGTTCAACAACAGGTCATCAGTAGGGAAGGCTGCCTTACCAAAGAGGATGTGGACAATCCCGGTACGGTCAGCACGGTATTCTAGCTTACCAGCTTTGAACTCATTAATTGCCCCAGCCAGATCGAAAGTTACCGTACCTCCTTTGGGAGAGGGCATCAATCCCTTGGGACCGAGCAGTTTCCCCAGCTTGGCCACCTTAGGCATGATGTCCGGGGTGGCAATCAACTTATCGAAGTCCAGCCGCCCCCCCTGAATCTCATCAATTAACTCATCGGAACCTGCGACATCCGCTCCGGCGGCCCGGGCTTCCGCCACTTTTTCGCCACGAGCGATGACGGCCACCCGAATCTGCTGACCCGTGCCCTTGGGTAGAACAACCGTTGTCCGCAGTTGCTGGTCGGTGTACTTTGGGTCAATGCCTAGGCGAATATGGGCCTCGGCGCTTTCTGGGAACTTGGCGGTAGCTGTTTCTTTGAGCAGGTTTAGGGCATCGAGGGGCGCATAGGCTCGCTCTTCAACCTTGGCTTGCAATTCACGAAACCGACGGGATTTGAGCTTCATGACAGATCCTCCAGGGGTGCTAGCGAAGGCATCCTTCTCCCCCAAACAATAGTGAACGCTAATCGGTGACCGAAATGCCCATGTTACGGGCTGTACCCGCAACGGTACGCATTGCCGCCTCAATATCGACCGTATTCAGGTCAGGCAGCTTTGTTTGGGCAATTTCCCGCAGTTGGGCCTTGGTAATTGACCCAACAATCTTCTTCTTCGGTTCCCCAGATCCCCGCTCAAGGCCGGCTGCCTTGGCAATGAGCACCGAAGCCGGGGGTGTTTTGAGCACGAAGGTAAAACTCCGATCCTCAAACACCGAGATTTCCACAGGAATTATGAGCCCCACCTTGTCGGCTGTGCGGGCATTGTAATCCTTGCAGAACATCATGATGTTCACCCCATGCTGACCCAAGGCTGGGCCAACGGGGGGAGCAGGCGTAGCTTTGCCAGCGGGGAGAGCCAGCTTGATGATGGCAGTAACTTTCTTGGCCATGATGTTAGATTAACTGTCCTTTTGCACCTGATCGAACTCCAATTCCACGGGAGTATCCCGTCCGAAAATCACCAGCGAAGCCTTCAGTTTATGGCGTTCCGGGCTGACTTCGACTACTTCACCTTGGAAGTCCTTGAAGGGGCCGGCCTTCACGGTAATTCGATCCCCAACCGCCAAATCGACCTTGAGGGTAGGCTCCTGGATCTGTACCTGACGGAAGATGCGCTCAACCTCCATCGACGACAGGGGAACAGGCCGGACATGGCCTCGCCCGCGGCCGGTCGCGCGGCGTTGCTCCGACCCCACAAAGTTGATGACATGGGGCGTGGTTTTCACCACCTGCCAAGCCTCATCGTCCATGTGCATCTGGACAAGCACATAGCCTGGAAAGATTTTCTCCTCTCCAGCTTGACGGGAGCCATCCTTGCGGATTTTGATGATCGGGTTTTGGGGAATGGCAACCTGTAGGATGCGATCGGCTACATCCAGGGTGTTTACCCGTTGCTCCAAGGTGCTTTTTACCTTGTTTTCACACCCCGATGCCACCTGAACCACATACCAGCCCGCGGTCGATTCGGGTGCGTCTTGGCCCTCGTCATAACTCAAGGGTTCAGAGTCTGGTAGGTAGGTCATGGAAACAGCCGGCCCGAAAGCCAGAGAAACAGCCGGTCAACCAGGTAGATCAAGGTTGCAGAGGCCACCACCATCAGAATCACGGCGAAGGATTCGCTGATCAACTGTTGGCGGGTAGGCCAGATCACCTTTTTGAGTTCGCCCTTAACCTCATCCAAAAAGAGGCCCAAGCCAGCGAGGGGATTGGCCTTGGAATTGGGGGCTAGGGTATCGTCCTTCTTAGCCACAGGCAAATGGGCTCGGTGAGTGGTAGGGCTTGCCGTCATCCCCAGTGCCAGCGAATGGCCTAGGAGAACGCCAACAAGGCGAACCTCATTATACAGGTTCAGAGCGATGAGGGAATAGGAACCGGGCTAATCTGACCGGGGAACTCTAGGGTGAAGATCGATCCGTGGTGAAGTTGACTCGCCACCGTGATCTGCCCACCTAAACTATCCACCAGGAGTTTGGTGATGTATAGGCCCAAGCCAGTTCCGGGATGCTGGCGATTCCAGGGGCTACCCAGGCGGCCAAACTGCTGGAACATTCGCTCTAGGGCGGCGTTGGGAATGCCAATACCCTGATCTTCAATGGCGATGCACACGTGAGGTGTCTGGGAGTCGGAAACTGTAGCCCAAGCGCGCAAGCTGACGGGGGCATCGGTGGCAGAATACTTGAGAGCGTTGTCCAGCAGATGGATGAGGATTTGGAGAAGCCGGTCATAGTCCACCTGGAGCAGGGGCAGATCCGGGGCAACATCCACTCGAATCCGCCCTGGGTCGTAGCGAAGGGAGAGGTGATTCACTAAATCTGGGAGAATTTCAGTCAGGGTGAGTAACTGGGGCTGGTTTTTGAGGGTGCCGGACTGGATGCTGGAAACCGTGAGAATTGCCTCAATCACTTGGCTGAGTTGATCGACTTGGGCTTTGATCACGTCTAGGAAATGGCTGACTTGATCTGGACTGAGACGAGTTTGGGCGGTGAGCAGCGTATCAATAAATCCTTTGATGCTGGTCAGAGGGGTACGGAGTTCATGGCTGACGGTGGAGATAAAATTCTTTTGGACTTGTTCTAAGTCTCCAGAGTCTTCAGCCTGAAAGCTCCAGACGTACTGGGGCGGCAGATCAGGGGTGACCTCTACAGGGCATTGCCGCACTTTCACCCGAAACCGACACCAGTTGTGACTGTGGGGATCGGTGAGGCGTAACCACCCGCCGGACTGGTCACGCAACCACGTGGGATGGAGGCCGGGCCAGCAATCGTAAATCAGGGTTCCGGTCATGGGCGCTGAGGGCAGCCGGTAGTAGTCCGTCATCAGTTGGTTGCAACAACGGACGATCCCCTGGCCATCGGTGATGACAACCCCCAAAGGCAAGCAGTCGAGTAATTGGCAAGCCAGATCCATGGCAGTGGTGGGGGGCAATATGACCACTGTAGAGATGCCCCTACCCGCAAGGACAAGACTGCCCCAAAATCCTTAAGGGCTGGGAAGGAAACCTTAAAGAATTGTCGGGATCAGGCCTCTGTGCAGGTTCCACTTGAGCCGGCAACAGCTTGACGGCCGGCCGCTGTCACATCCTCTCGGAGAGCGCTTGCAGAGGGGAGTTCTAGACAATACCCGGCCCCATAAACAGTCTTAATAAAGCGAGGGTGGCGAGGGTCAGGTTCCAGCTTGGTGCGAAGGTGGCGAATGTGCACCCGAATTGTTTCAATGTCATCATCCGGGTCGTAGCCCCACACCTCCTTGAGGATGTCACTCGGCGAAACAGTCTGGCCGTGGCGCTGGAGGAGGCAGTGGAGGAGGTCGAACTCCAGGTGAGTGAGCTTGACAGTCCGGTTAAACCAAACCGCTTCAAACCGCTCGGGCACGAGGGTCAGGGGGCCGAAGCTGAGAATCTCGCCGTGGCGGGCCGCTTGGGGGATGCGATCGGCCCGGCGGAGCAGGGCGCGCACTCTGGCCAGCATCTCCTCTACTTCAAAGGGTTTGGTGAGGTAGTCGTCTGCCCCGGCGTTAAAGCCTTCAACCTTATCCTGGGTTTCGCTCAGGGCAGTGAGCATCAGCACAGGTATGTCGTCGGTGCGCTCATCCCGTCGCAGCCGTTGACAGAGGGTGATGCCATCCACCTTGGGCAGCATCAGATCCAGCATGATCAGGTCGGGGAGGAGTTGGAGGGCGAGGGCTTGGCCTTTGATGCCATCTTCAGCCTGACTGACGTCGTAGCCAGCCATCTCCAGGTTGACGGTCACCAGCTCGGCGATTGCAGGGTCATCGTCAATAACAAGAATCCGAGGCATAGAGACGAAACACCCTGGGTAAACGAACGAAACGAAAGTTAAGGGTAGATAACAGGTTGCAAAGTTTTCTTTCCGCCATTATAGGCGTGCCCCCGTGAACCAAGGGTTAAGCAAATCGAAAGAAACCCTGGATTCGGCCGGCCGGGGTTGACAGGGGGCTAGGTGTCGTAGCTGGGGCCGGCCGGCCGTTGGCTGCGGGCCTTGGCGCGGGCGGCACTGCGACGCAGGGCATCGAGACGGGTTTCCAGGCGGCGGCGCTGACGGCGGTCGGGGGTCTGATCGATGAGCACCTTGAGGGCACTGCCCAGGCTTTTGTAGGCATTGGGCAGGGTGTAGCCAAACTGGGTGGCTAATTCCAGGGCGCGCTCGTCGGCGGCTTTCAGGATCTCTAGGCTGTTTTGCTTTTGGTTGCGCTGCCAGAGGCGGTAGCCAGAAAAGCCTGCAAGGCCCAAGGAAAGAAGCAGCAACAGGGTGTCCTGCACCCACAGTTCGCCGACGGCACCCCCCAGGCCAATGGCTAGGGCCGCCATTTCCCAGCCTTCCTTGGGCAGGGTATCGCTCTGGATACGGGCCACCTCGTGCCAAAAAAGCAGGTTACGCTGGTCGAGGGCGAGTTGATCCCAACGCACCAGATCCACCTGAACCTCTACCTGATCCCGGTCAATTTCTTCAGCGGTAATCACGGGGGGATTCATCCCCGTGCTGGGGGCCACGGTGACCCAACCCCGCATTTCCGGGGGCAGCAAGCTCTGGAGACGCCGGAATTCACCCTGGTAGGCATCGGCGGTGGGACTGGACAAGGGCATAGTGTAGAGGCGGAGTTGCGGGACTCCCGAAGGCTACGGTAGCGATGGCAAAACAGCCCCGATTAGGGCCTTTCCCTGAGTATAGTTCTTCATCCGGCCCGTCGTGGGTGGGGCGCGTCCTCCTGGGGCTGGCGGGGTTTGTGGGACTGGGGCTGGTGCTTACTCCCCTGGGCGTAGTGCTCTGGACCTCAGGAACTCCCCCCCTCGGCCGGCCGTGGTCGTGGCAGTTCTATGCTCAGGTTTGGCAGGGGAGCGATTGGCTGCGGGCTGCGCTCAATTCGGGGGTTGTGGCCCTCAGTGTCGCCAGTCTCCAGGTGGTCACCTCAGCCTTGGCCGGCTACGGGTTGGCCCGCTATCCGTTTCGGGGACGGCGCGTGATCCTAGCCCTGATCCTGGCCTCCCTGGTGCTGCCGCTCCCATTGCTGGTGATTCCTGTGTTTTTGGTGCTCAAGTCGGGCCATCTGCTCAACACCTACGGCGCCCTCATCCTACCCACGGCCGCCAGCGGCTTCGGGATTGTGCTGATGCGCCAAGCGTTTTTGGGCATCCCCCCCAGCTTGGAGGAAGCGGCCCAATTGGATGGTGCCCGTCCTTGGCAAATTCTGGTCTGGATTGTGCTGCCCCTGGTGCGGCCGGCCGTGGTCACCCTGGCCCTATTTGCCATTCTGGGTGAGTGGAATGACCTATTCAAGCCCCTGGTATTTACCACCCGGCCGGCCCTGCAAACCGTATCCCTAGCTCTGGTGTCGCTCCAGGAGCAGTTCACCAGCAATTGGTCTCTGCTGATGGCAGGGGTGGTGCTGGCCACGGCCCCGGTGATTGTCCTCTTTCTCATGGGGCAGCGCTATCTGCTTCAGGGCTTGGGTAACGCCGGCCTGAAACAGTAGTTTCTTGGTCGCGTTGACGGCTGGATACAAGCCGCTCCCGTGGGAGGATATGGCGAGATCATCCGGTTTGTCAGGGCCGGTACCCGTTACCGAGAGGTCGTCGAAGTGGCATCCAGGAGTTGCTTAGCCGTCAGGGATCGGACGAAGTTCACGCCAAAGGGAGGCTGCACCTGTCCCTGGAGGTAGGTGGGGTTGAGGTAGTCGAGAAACTGGGTTTGTCCCTGTAAATAGCTCCGGAAGAAGGCCAGGCTCGCCGCTTTCAGGGCTGGCTGGGCCAGGGTGGCGCTGGGGCCGATTAAGTCTGCTGGAACAGGCAGTGCCCCACCTTGGCTGCCCTCGCTCCCCAGGAAGGAGAAATGGGTGCCCCGCTTGAGGACGAATAGGTAGCGGTTAGGGATGGTCAACCAGGTGAACGGATTGATCTGCTCCTGAACCGGCGGTGCGAAGACATCATCATCCCCAGCAATCAAGATCGTAGGTACCGCAAGCTGGCCCATGCCCGGCCGGCCGAACACCACGCTGGTGAGGGGGTTCACGCCCACAACGGCTTTGATCCGGGCATCTCCCACATTGGGGCTGCTGACATCGACCCCATTGATGGTTTTGGGTGCTGTCGCCAGTTGACACTGGAATAGTAGAGAGACATTAAAGGTCAGGACAACATTTTCGAAATTCGAGGCTGAACAATTCTGTTGCACGCCAGGGAGATCAAGGGAAGCCCCAGCGCTGGCTAGGGCCGTGTAGCCCCCCAGAGACTGACCGAGAATGCCGACCTGTTGCAGGTTAACCGCCTGTTTCCAACTGGGATCGGTTTCGGTGAGCTTCTGCATGTAGTCGAGGAGCAGGGTGGTACCCCGCGGCCGCAGCAACAAAGACCCCTGGATATCCAGATTCCGGGCTTTGGTGGTGCCGGTTAGGAAGCCCGAGATCGCGGCCTCACTGGTGTAGGGATAGGTGGGCATGGCCACCACGAACCCATTGGAAGCCAGGTGGGAAGCCAGGTAGGCAAACGTGTTCTGATTTGAAGCAAACCCATAACTAATCACCACCACAGGGGCCGGGCTGGTCAGGCCCTGGGGTAGATAAAAATCCACCGGTACAGATCCCTTGAGTCCTAGGGGACTGGCATCAAGGCTTTTCGTTTGCTTAATCCACTTTGTTGAGCCTGACTTGGAGAGGTCAGTGGGATTGGTGAGGGTTGGCCAGGGTGTGGTTTGGGAGAGCTGCTGAATGGTCGCCAGAATGGCACTGCGGTCGTTGAGCCGTTGACCAATTGTCGTGATTGCCCGGAAGGACAGAGGGCCATTGATATTGATGGTATCCCCTGGAAAGTTGTTGATCACATCCAGCACACTGAAGCCTTTTGGGTTGGCAGCCGCCCCCTGAAAAGCAGTGACTAGGGCTGTCTGGCCATTCTGCTGATCGGAGGTCTGGAAAAACTCTCCTAACGCCTCAAATAGTAGTTGCCCCGTCGTGCTCTGTGAAAAACGGTTGATACTGACGGGAGTCAGTTGGAACGGTTCTTGGAGCAGGGTGCGTAGTTGATTGAGAGAGTTAGGCGGGGCGAGCTTGGCGAAAGCCCCCAAACTAGGACTCAATTGGCCGGTCTGGGCAAAGGTCTGGAGTTCACTGACTGGAACAGTGATCGTGGTGTTGAAACTGGGAAAGTTGAGGGACACCTGGCTTGCAGCCAGAACTGGAGCGGCCGGTAGAGCCAGGAGTGTGGTGACAAGGGAGGCCCCGGATAGGGTCAGGCAGGGCCGACGTGTCAACGACGAATGCAACGACCCCACTAAGCACTGCCGGACAGGGATTTCCATGACTATCCTCATCAATAAAAGCCTGGACTTACGGAAGTTATGATCCAACTGCGGTCAAATACCGAACACGCGCTTGTCAGCGTATCCTATCCACCGGCCCGTGGGAAGTTCAATGCGGATTAAGTTTTGAGCGGGAAGCTGGTACTGGCAAGCACCGTGGGTCACTAGGATTTTCGGGGCTTCAGCGCACCTGAAACTCACCACGACAGCCCTGATCGACCCAGATGCCCTGCTCGTTGTAGCCCCAGGTTTGCCCCAGCCAACAACTGGCATCGCTGAGTTGGCGCTTCAGGGTGACCCCGTTACGGGTGTCTGCGGCACAGACGGTGTACTGTCCCTCTTTGGAGGAGCAGGTGACCGTGCGGCTATCTTGCCCCCCTTGAGTACTCAAAATTGCGCCCAACACCCCTAGGGCGATGGCTCCCCCGACAATGGCGGAGGTATTCCCACTGCTGGAACTAGAACTGGGCCGGTTGCCCGTGTCATAGCCTTGGCCGAGGAGGAACCGACCACTACAGCCCTCATCCACCCAAACCCCACCCCGGTCGTAGCCCCAGGTACGGTTGAGGCGGCAGGCCCGATCGCTGAGTTGTTTATCCAGTTGCACGCCTCCATAGGTGTTGGCGGAGCAGTACCGGTAGCGGAAGTTTTGGGAGGTGCAAGTGAGGGTGGAAAAGCCCAGTTCTGGTTGGGGGCGCGCACTCCCCAGGCGAAAGACAGCTCGACAGCCCTGATCGACCCAAACGCCCCGGTCGTCGTAGCCCCAGGTACGGTTGAAGCGGCAGTTGGTATCACTGAGTTGCTTGCTCAGTTCGACCCCTTGGCGCGTGGTCGCCGGGCAGAAGGTGTAGCGACCATTCTGGGACTCGCAGGTGAGCAATTCGCTGGCCTGGATGGGTGTGGGGAGGGCAGTCAGGCCCAGGGCGAGGATGAGGCCGGAGATCAGGGAGCGGTGACGGGCCATAGCAGTGCCTGGGCGAGTTAGGGAAGGGTAGGGGGAACGCAGGCGGAGAGGCGCTTGGCCATGAGGCCGGCCGGCCGGTCGCGGTTCACGGATTTCCACAGGGGGCTGCCGGTTTGTTTGAGTTGATCCAGGTGGGTGGCCACCAGGGTCACAAAGGGGCTGATCTGATTGCAGTTGGCATCGGCAGTGGTCAGGATGGCGCTGCCCACGGTTAAGCTGGGCACCGCTTCTGATTGCCAGGGGTAGGTACGGACGGCAACGGTGGTGGGCTGGTAGATCTGGCTCAGAAATTCATCGTTGTTGGCGCGGGGCAACGTGACTGGCAACAGTCGAAAGCCGTCCTGGGCCTGAACTTCTGTCGTGAGTGCGGGGTCGGGGGTGCCAGATACGAGAAAGAAGGCGTCAATCTCTCCTTGTCTGAGGGCCAGGATTGCCCGTGAGGTGGGTAGGTAGCGCAAACTAGCGGGGGCTACACCGGTGGTGCGGAGGAGGGTTGCAGCCGTGATGCTGGTGCCACTCCCAGCATCACCCAAACTAACCCGCTTCCCTGCGAGATCCCGGAGGCTGGCGATGGGACTCCGGCTGACCAGATGGACGGTTTCACGGTAGAGGGGCAGGACAATCCGCAGGCTATCCACCTGCTGCCGCAACTCGCTATCGCCACTGCTGAGCTTGGGGAGGAGTGCCAGCACATCCAATTGACTAAACCCGAGGACGATACTGGGATGGTTGTAGAGTTCCTGAATATTTTCCAGGGAACCCTGGGTGGGGATCGGATCGAGATCGAGGCCGTACTGCCTCAGGAGGGTTTCCAAGTCTTGGCCTAGGCGGTGGTACTGTCCGGCTTCGCTGCCGGTGACCATTTTGAGTTCAAGCTCGGCCGGCCGGGATGGGGCGGGTTGGGCGAGCGCGGGGAGAATCCAGCCAGTGCCCACAAGGCTCCCCCAGACGATGAGGACGCTTTGGAAAAACCTACTCACATCCGATCTCCCCTGGGTCTGGCATGGTTCATAGTTTAGGTGGAAACTTGCGCTTAGCCTAGCTATGTCCCGCCACACCCCCCTGTACGAGGTCTACGCGTCCCGGTGTCGCCTAGCCGAATTCGCGGGATGGGCGTTACCCCTTCAGTTTAGTGGCCTTACCCAGGAGCATCAGGCGGTGCGCCAGGGGGCGGGTCTTTTCGATATTTCCCACATGGGGCAACTTTGGCTGCGGGGATCGGCCGCTTTGTCGGCCCTGAATCGCCTGGTACCCACCGATGTGACCCACTTGGAGCCGGGTCAGGCACTCTACACGCTGCTCCTCAACGAAGCCGGGGGCATCCTCG
Organism: Gloeomargaritaceae cyanobacterium C42_A2020_066; assembly: GCA_015272465.1. Lineage (GTDB taxonomy): Bacteria > Cyanobacteriota > Cyanobacteriia > Gloeomargaritales > Gloeomargaritaceae > JACYLR01. The sequence continues at coordinate 695 of JACYLR010000211.1, read as the reverse complement.
ATGATGTCGTGGTCTATGTCCAGGCAGATGCGGTGTTGTTGATTGTCAATGGCGCAACGGTGGACACGGATCGGGCTTGGTTGGCAACCCACCTGCCGCCGGCAGTAACTGTGGAGCAGGCTGAAGGCCAGGTCTTGATGGCGCTCCAAGGCCCCAAAGCGGTAGCCCTCCTCCAGGGGTTCTGTGACCTATCCCTGGCTGACCTGGGGCGCTTCAGTCATCAGTCCGTCACCCTGCTCGGCCGGCCGGCTTGGGTGGCGCGCACAGGCTACACCGGCGAGGATGGGGTGGAAATTCTGACTACACCTGAATTAGGCCGGGATTTGTGGCGAACGCTCCTCGACGCTGGGGTGGCCCCCTGTGGCTTGGGGGCGCGGGATACCCTGCGGCTGGAGGCCGGGTTACATCTCTACGGTCAGGATATGACAGCGGCAACAACGCCCCTGGAAGCCTGTTTGGCTTGGTTAGTGGACTGGCATAAGGGCGACTTCCTCGGCCGGCCGGCCCTGGAGCGCCAACGGCAGCAGGGCGTTGCCCAAAAACTGGTGGGGTTGACCCTGTCGGATCGTCACATTGCGCGCAGTGGGTATCCCATTCTTGAGGCGGGACGGGTCGTCGGTCGGGTGACTAGTGGCACCTTTGCCCCCAGCCTCGGCCGGCCGATTGCCCTGGGTTACGTGCCGACTTCGCTCGCC
>JACYLR010000179.1 GCA_015272465.1 Gloeomargaritaceae cyanobacterium C42_A2020_066 | reverse complement strand
TGGTGCTGGCCGGCCTTGCGGCGGAGGGCGAGACCCTGATCAGCGGCCTGCATCACCTAGAGCGGGGCTATGAACGCCTAGAGGAAAAGCTGCGGCGGGTGGGGGCCTCCATCGAGCGGGTGACGGTGGATGCGGCCGGCCTGGTGCTGCCCCAATCTGTCCCGTCTAGCTAGGGCGCATGGATCTCCCCCTCGCCTATCCATGCCGAGAAGCGGTTGCTGGGCATCCCCCGCGCCGGGTATGGCGGGGCTTGACGGCCGGCCATTTCCGCCATCCCCTGGATCAGGAGGCAACAGCGGCCCTGCGGGGGTTGGGCGGTGTGGATTTGCTGGTGCGCGGCCTGCTGTCGGCGGTGGCGGAGGAGGTTCTCTACCTGGACAATCTGGGCACGGCAGTGCGGCTGGGGCCAGATCAACTCCCAGAACTCTACGCCCTGCACCTAGACGCCGCGCGGATTTTGGACATTGAACCGCCCCAACTCTACCTGCGGCAGCATCCAGTACCTAACGCCTACACCCTGGCAGTGCGGGGCAAGCAGCCCTTTATCGTGCTCCACACCAGCTTGGTGGATCTGCTGACGCCTGCGGAAGTTCAAGCAGTGATCGGCCACGAGTTGGGTCATCTCAAGTGTGAGCATGGTGTATACCTGACCCTGGCCAATTTGTTGGTGCTGGCGGCCGGCCGGCTGGGGGCGTGGGGAGCCGTGTTGGCCCAGAGTTTGCAGTGGCAGTTGCTCCACTGGTTGCGCTGCGCCGAACTCTCCTGCGACCGGGCGGCCCTGCTGGTAGCCCAGGATGTCACTGTCGTCGTGTCAGTGCTAATGAAACTGACCGGCGGATCGGCGACGTTAGCGACCCAACTCAATCCCCAAGCCTTCCTGGCGCAGGCGCGGGACTACCGGGCGGCCGGCCGTTCCACTTGGACGGATTGGCTCCAGCAGGGGCAAAGTCTGGGGCTGACCCATCCCCTACCTGTACTGCGGGCTGCGGAAATTGATGCCTGGGCGGCCGGCCCCGCCTATCGCAACCTGATCCGCCGCACCTGGGTGTGACCCCTCCCCCAAAGGCCACTCCGATGTCACAGTATCGAGTAGAAACATCGGAGGGCGCTGCACTGCTATGACCAATCGGCTGGCCCAGGCCCAAAGTCTGTACCTACGCAAGCACGGGGAAAACCCCATCGACTGGTGGCCCTGGATTCCCGAAGCCCTGGAAACGGCGCGGGCGACGGATCGGCCTATTTTCCTGTCTATCGGCTATTCCAGTTGCCATTGGTGCACGGTGATGGAGGGCGAAGCCTTTTCCGACCCAGCGGTGGCTGCCTACATGAATGCCGAGTTCCTGCCGATCAAGGTGGATCGAGAGGAGCGACCCGACATTGACCAGATTTATATCCAGGCTGTCCAAGCGATGATCGGGCAGGCGGGCTGGCCCCTCAATGTGTTTCTCGACCCGGCAGACCTGGCCCCTTTTTATGGCGGCACCTACTTTCCCCTGGGGCCACGCTACGGCCGGCCGGGGTTTCTGGAGG
>JACYLR010000093.1 GCA_015272465.1 Gloeomargaritaceae cyanobacterium C42_A2020_066 | reverse complement strand
AATGCATCTCTAGACTCGGCCTAAAGAAGCTTTCACTACTTATTTACTACTACCGATAAACGGTTGCTCTATTGATTCCGAATATTCTGGCAGTTTCAGTGATGCCGTGACCACTCTCTAAGAAACTAATGACTTTCACTCTTAAATCAAGGCTGTAGGGCATGGAAGGCTACTCCTCAATAGACACGTCGTCAATCTTAGCTCATCATTGTAGATAGCGCTGCATGGTAATTTAAATCGGCTATAGAATACCAGGCTGTTCCTTGAGTAGGATGGAACCTGCCCAGTGTCCCGGTTCTCAGTTGGGGGAGATCAGGGTACGGAGAGGAGACAGCAAACCGCACTTCTGGACTACTATCCCAGAGGCCACCCGCTTCAGGGGTATTATCAATCGGTGTAACCTGCACTCAAGTCCTTAAGAACGCCCTATGACTCCTGCCAAATCCACCTCCGCCAGTCCCCAAGATGGTTCCCTATGGCTGTCCCTCATGCGGCCTATTGGCTACGTCATCTTGTTATTGACGGCCTTTGACATCATCCATCTGTTTATCCCCCCCGATTTTCGTAACGCGGCCTGGGAATTGGGTGTTGTTGCTGGTGTCGTAGAACGCATTCCAGTCCCGTTACTGGGCTGTTTGTGTATTTACTACGGGGGCCGCCAAGTGCGGCGGCGGTGGGAACCCTGGGCCATGTGGCTGATTACCTGGGGCTGCTTGGTGGTGGGGCTACTTTACTTTCTCACGGTTCCCCTGGCTATCAGCAGTAGCAGCCGTCTGGGTACTCAGGTTACCGCCCAAGCGAACGCCCAAGTACAGGCCCAGTTGAGCCAACTGCGACAAAACCAGCAGCAGGTGCAAAGGGCACAACCGCAACAGTTGCAAGCATTTCTGAGTCAGTTGCGACTCCAGGGGCAAGCGGGCAACATTCAAAATCCCGCGGCGCTCAAGTCGGCCCTGATTGAGCAATTCGACCGCCAGATCAAGGCGACGGAGAACACGGCCAAGCAAAGCCTGCGAACTGCCAGCATCGGTCGGGCCAAGAATTTGGTCAAATGGGCTGCAGGTGCGGTCGTCACAGGATTTACATTTCTTTACATCTGGCGCATTCATCGGAGTATTTGGCCCTTCCCCAGGCAGATCATCGAAACCGAGGGGTTGCGCTACACAGCCAGTACCGGCGATGACTGGATGAAGCCGGAAGATGAGGACTCGGCGGCTCCAGATCATCCCTGAGCCACGCTGTCTCCTGGCGTTTGAACGTAGGGTTCTGACGGAGCTATGGACGATGGACTACCCGTCCCAGTGGCAGAACCTCCTGCAAAATCTGGGGGACTGGCAGGGATCTTTCACTCGCCTCACCCCCCAAGGTGAGGTTCTTGAGGTGATTCCCAGTCGAGTTGTGTTGGCCGGCCGGGAGGGAAATCGGGCTGTGGAGCAGACGATCACCTTATCTCCTCCAGGGCAGCCTCCCCAGGATAGGCGGCTATTCTATAGCACACTCAACCGAGGCACCCTGGTCTTTGCCAATGGGGCTTTTTCCCAGGGTTCGCTCCAGTGGGGGCCATTGGCAGAGTTTGGGGCTGAGTTGGGTCTTATTCACGCGAACCAGCGGGTTCGTCTCGTCCAGCAGTACAACCGCACCAGCCACCTCGATAATCTGACGCTGATCCAGGAAACCCAAGCCGGCCGGCCGGCAGATCCACCCGTCACCCCATGGGCATGGGACAGTCTTGTGGGTGTTTGGGATGGAACGGCCACGACCCTCTATCCCGATTGGCGCAATCCAGAGGCGGTTCCCACTTGCCTTGAGGTGACTCGCCAGGGGGAAACCCTCCACCAAACCTTGACCGCAGGCCCCTGGACAAAAACCTCGGCCGGCCGGATAACCGGAAACCAGGTGCTGTTTACGGCCAGCGACCCCGCTATTCAGGTTCTCGATCTCGGTCAGGGGATGACAAGCACCTGCCCAGTAGCCATTAAGGGCGGCCGGCCGTGTTTTCTGGAGTTGGGCTGGTGTGTCAATCCAAGCCACCGCCAGCGGATGATCCGCACCTACGATGGGTCAGGCGCTTGGGTCAGTCTGACGCTGGTGGAGGAATTTCGGCGGCCTTAGGTGTTGTTTTCCTCTCAACACCTCAACCTGAGTTAGGGGGTGTTCTACCTCCCCTACCCACAACTGGCTAAAATGCAAAGGGCACCCGCGCCCGAACTTCGGAGCAGGGCCGCCGCTGCTGTCAGTGAACCCCTGTGCAACTTTTGTATATGTATATTCCCTCCCTGCTTGAAGAACCGGCGGATCAACCGGCCCGGGTCATTCCCGCCCCCCAGGATGCCTCGATCCTGGACTGGCTGGAATCTACCGGACGCCTCATGGCTGGCCCCTTGGCGGAGGCCCAGTTCCGGGAAGACGACTCTGAACTGATCGACGAATTGGCTGGGGAAGAGGCAGATTACGAATTTGAAGAAGAGGAAGACTTGGCCAGCGATGACGAGGAAGACTTCACGCTGTAGTGCCACGAGGGCGGTCGCTTGACGCGTACCCTAGAGACCAAGGCTTTCGGCACCGGGGGTATCCTAGCACTGGCCTTAGGACTCCTCCTGTTGGCTGCGCTGGCTGGATTCCCTAACCTGGCAGAGCGGCCCTGGTTGATGCTCAGTCTGGGATTGGGTACGGCCCTGACGGCCGGCCTCGGATACCTGCTGTTGCCCTGGCTACATGCCCTCAAGGTCGAGCAAATCATTCGCCGGGAAGGCCCGCAAGGCCACCTCAAGAAAGCTGGCACACCGACGATGGGGGGCCTGATGTTCTTGCCTGCGGCCGGCCTAGTGGCGACGGGTGTCGTCAGTGCTGCCCTGGGAACCCCCTCGGTAGCGTATGGCCTAGCTCTGGCTGTGACCCTGGCCTGCGGAGCGATTGGTTGGCTCGATGACTGGCTCATCCTCAGGGTTCAATCCAATGCGGGGCTGGCCCCCAAGGCTAAGTTAGGTCTTCAAATTGCCGTCGCCGTTGCTTTGGTACTGGGCTTAGCCCTCGGCCGGCCGGACTTTGATACGGGCATTGCCCTGCCGCTGGGGGTCACCCTCAACCTCGGTCTGGGCTTTTGGGTGCTGGCAGGCTTTGTCCTACCGGCCCAGACCAATGCCGTCAACCTCACCGATGGTCTTGATGGACTGGCGGCCGGCCTGAGTGCCATTGCCCTGGTGGCCCTCGGGATTCTGCTAGTGCCCAGTCATGCGGATCTGGCCCTGCTGGCCGTCAGCTTAGCAGGCGGTTGCCTGGGCTTTCTGGTGCACAACCACCACCCAGCTCGTGTGTTCATGGGCGACACCGGTTCTCTGGGGCTGGGGGGTGCTTTGGCGGCCTTGGGGATTCTGGGGCATCAACTCTGGCCCCTGTTGATCCTGAGCCTAATTTTCCTGTGGGAGACGGTGACGGTGATCCTCCAGGTCAGCTACTACAAGGCCACCAAAGGCCCCGATGGGGTGGGCAAGCGATTGTTCAAGATGACTCCCTACCACCACCACCTGGAGTTAAGTGGCTGGCGGGAAACCCAGGTTGTCAGCTGTTTCTGGAGCATTGAACTGCTGTTGGCGGGTCTCTGTCTGGTTCGCTAATGCCGACCTCACAGGATTTAAGCGGCATCATCCAAGCCTACGCCCAGGGCTACTTCCCCATGGCTGACCCCCAGACCGGAGCGTTGGCCTGGTACACCAGTCGGCAGCGGGCGATTATGCCTTTGGATGAGGGGTTCTACATCCCCCAATCTCTGCGGCGGGTGCTGAACCAGGGGCGGTTCACAACGGCGATCAACCAGGACTTTGCAGGCGTCGTGGCGGGCTGTGCGGATCGGGAGACAACCTGGATTTCCCCCGAACTCCAGGGCCTTTACCAGGCACTCCATAACGCCGGCGTGGCCCATAGCTTTGAAACCTGGCAGGGGGGAACCCTGTCCGGCGGCGTACTCGGCCTTGCTTTGGGGGGCGTGTTTATTGGTGAGTCCATGTTCCACACGGTCACAGAGGCTTCCAAAGTGGCTTTGGTGTATCTGGTGGAACACTTGCGGCAGCGGGGTTATCAGTTATTTGATGCCCAGATCCTCAACCCCCACTTGGCTCGCTTTGGGGCCTACACCCTCCCTGAAGCAGCCTACCAACAGCGCCTCCGCCAAGCCCTGGCTTTAGATTGCCAGTTTGTGGATTGACACGGCCGGCCGCCGGAGTTTGTAAAATAACGTAAAGCATCTTCAGGAAAAGGTTGCCGATGAAAGTCGCCATTGTGGGGGCAGGGCTGGCGGGTCTGGCCACGGCGGTATCGCTGGTGGATCAGGGCTTTGAGGTGGACATTTACGAGTCCCGCCGGTTTGTGGGCGGCAAGGTGGGCAGTTGGCAAGACGCTCAGGGCAACCACATTGAGATGGGTCTCCACGTCTTCTTTGGCTGCTACTACAACCTCTTTGGGCTGATGGCCCAGGTGGGTAGCCTCGATGCATTTTTGCGCAAGGAGCACGTCCACACCTTTGTCAACCGGGGGGGGCGGCTGGGTGCCCTAGACTTTCGCTTTTTGACCGGCGCGCCGTTTAATGGCCTCAAGGCATTTTTCACCACCTCCCAACTCTCGGCCCGGGACAAGCTCCAAAATGCCGTGGCCCTGGGTACGAGTCCCCTGGTGCGGGGGTTGGTGGACTTCGAGGGGGCGATGGCCACGATTCGGGCCTTGGATCGGGTCAGCTTTGCCGAGTGGTTCCGCAGTCACGGCGGCTCCCAGGGCAGTATTGACCGCATGTGGAACCCCATTGCCTACGCCCTGGGCTTTATCGACTGTGAGGCAATCTCCGCCCGCTGTATGTTGACCATCTTTCAGTTTTTTGCCGCCCGTACTGAAGCTTCGGTGTTGCGGATGCTGCGGGGGTCGCCGGAGCGGTTTCTCCACCAGCCGATCCTGGATTACCTAGCGGCACGGGGCGGCCGGGTACACACCAACCGGCGGGTGAAGGCGATTCACTACGCCGAGCAGCAGGGGCAAACCCGGGTCACGGGCCTGGCTATTGCCCAAGGGGATCAGGTGGAGGAGGTCATGGCGGATGCCTATGTCTGCGCCTGTGACGTGCCAGGGGTGCAGCGCCTGTTACCGGAGAGTTGGCGGCAATGGCCCCAGTTCGACCACATCTACAAGCTGGATACAGTACCCGTGGCCACGGTGCAACTGCGCTTCGATGGCTGGGTGACGGAACTCCAAGACCCGGTGCGCCGCCGGGGAGAACGGCCGGCCGGCCTGGATAATCTGCTCTATACCGCCGATGCCGACTTCTCCTGTTTTGCAGATTTGGCCCTCACCAGTCCCGATGACTACTACAAACCGGGGGAAGGATCCCTGCTCCAGTGCGTTCTGACACCGGGGGATCCGTTCATCAAGGAGAACAACGAGGCCATTGCCCAGCATGTCCTCCAGCAGGTGTGCGATCTGTTCCCCTCGGCCCGTGACCTGAAGATGACCTGGTTCAGTGTCGTCAAGCTGGCCCAGTCCCTCTACCGGGAAGCGCCGGGTATGGATCCCTACCGGCCGGCCCAACAGACCCCCATTCCCAATTTCTTCCTGGCGGGGAGCTATACCCAGCAGGACTACATCGACAGTATGGAAGGGGCCACCCTGTCGGGTCGCCAGGCAGCCCAAGCCTTAATCAACACCCTGGGGCGGCCGGCCGTCCCCCACGCGGAGGCAGTCCCATGTCCAACTGGCTAGAGCATACGGTACAGGTGGAGGTGGACGCGCCCATTGAAACGGTCTGGTCTCTGTGGTCGGATCTGAGTCAGATGCCCCGCTGGATGGCGATGATCCAGTCTGTGGAGGTACGACCTGATAAACCGGAGCTTTCCCGCTGGACGCTCTCCACCCGCGGCCTCACCTTCCATTGGCAGGCTCGCTTGGTGAAGTCCATCCCCCATCAGTTGATCCAGTGGGAATCGGTGACGGGACTGCCCAATCGGGGGGCGATTCGGTTCTATGACCGGGGCGCCGCCGGCAGTGTGGTCAAGCTCTCCCTGGGTTACGATGTGCCCAAAATCCTTGGACAGTTGGTGGAGGGATTTGTGGGGCCGCATGTGGAAGCCACCCTGCAAGCCGACCTGGAGCGGTTTCGGGAATACATCCACAGCAATCGCCAGCACCCCCTACCCTCCTGAGGTGTACCAGGGAACGGCGACTACAGGAAGGTTGGGAATAGCAAAGCTCTCCGCCCCCGTCGTCCTTGGGCCGCAACCGCTAACCCCTCATGGGAGGTAGCCCTCCGTTACCCCGTCAGGCCGGCCGGCCGATGCCCTGGATCGCCTGATCCAGCAGTTGCATGGGATGAAGCACCGGCACTGTCTTGCCTTGACGCGCCAGGTGATGCCCAATCTGGACATAGCAGCCGATATTAGAGGAGGCAATCAGATCGGCCCCTGTGGCCAGCAGGTTTTCCACTTTTTGCCGCCCCAACTCCTGGGCCACCTCAGGCTGGAGCATGTTGTAGATGCCGGCGCTACCGCAGCAGAGGGCGGCATCCACCGACTCTCGCAGCGTTACACCGGGAATCTGGCGCAACAGGGTGCGCGGTTGCTGACTAATCCGCTGACCGTGGAGCATGTGGCAAGCATCTTGATACACCACCGTAACCGGCTCGGACTGGAGGGGATGGAGGGGGGCGGTCAACCCCACTCGCACCAAAAACTCCTGAACATCAGCCACTTGGGCCGCGAAGGCTTGGGCGCGCCGGGCGTACTGGGGGTCTTCTGCCAAAATCTGGCCGTACTCCTTGAGGGAATGACCGCAGCCGGAGGCATTGATCAGCACAGCGTCCACCGGGGTTGCAGCAAAGGCATCGATCATCTGGCGGGCCAGGGTCTGGGTTTGGGTCTCTTGGCCCTGGTGGTGGGGCAGCGCGCCGCAGCAGCCCTGCTCTGGGGGAATCACCACCTCGCACCCATTGGCCGTCAGTACTCGGATGGTGGCCGCATTCACCGCCGGGTTAAATAGCCGCTGCACACAACCCAGAATCAGTCCCACTCGGTAGCGTTTTGCCCCCTGGGCAGGAATGACCTGAGGCCAGGTCTGGGGCTGGAGATTGGCCCAGGAGAGGCGGGGTAGGAGGCTGGCCATCGCGGCCATCTGGGGAGAGAACCGCGCCAAAAGACCGGACTTGTCGAGCCAGTAGGACAGCCCACTGCGCTGATAGAGGAGCAGAGGCAGTAGCAGAGGTTGCAGCCGATTGGGGTAGGGAAACAGGTGGAAAATGAGCTGACGCAGCAGCGCTTGGAAGGGAGAGCGGGGGTGGTGGCGCTCGACCTGGATGCGGGTGGCGGTGATCAACTGGTCGTAGCGCACGCCAGAGGGGCAGGCGGTGGTGCAAGCCAGACAGCCCAAGCAACTGTCGAAGTGGCTGACGGTAGCTTCCGAGAGGCCAATCTCCCCCTGGTTAATGGCATTCATTTGGTAGATGCGGCCCCGTGGCGAGTCCATCTCGGTGCCCAGCACCCGGTAGCTGGGGCAGGTAGTCAGGCAGAATCCGCAGTGGACGCAGGCATCGATCAGATCTTGGCGAGGGGGGTTATGGGCGTCAAAAACGGATGCAGAGGCCATGACTTACCACAGGAAGAGGGCATACCTACAGGCTACGAGCGACAAACCGACCGGGGCTAAGCCGGCCGGCCGGGTCGAATTGCCTTTTTATTGTGTGCATCACCTCTAGGGCTTGGCCAGGGTATCCCCAGATATCCACCTGCTGTTTCAGGTCAAGGGGGGCTTCGAGCACCGTCAAAAAGCCTCCAGCCGCTTCGGACCAAGCCCGCACTTGGGTGATCGCTTCGGCACTGGCGCCCTGGGGTAAACACCACCATCCCAAGCCACTGCTCGCCTGCATCTGCCAGCGGCCGGCCGGCCAAGCGCGCATCACCTGATCCACAAAAGTCACGGTTTGGGCGGGGAGTACTCCCACCTTAGCCAGCAGGCCCCCAGAGCCAGATTCAGTCCTGAATAACTGGGAGAGCGATCCCCACTCTACGGTGTCGGTCGCGGCTTCGGCCGCCAAGCCTGCGGCGTGGGCTAGGGCCGTAATCCGCTGGGCTTGCTCGGCCACACCGGCCGGCCGGCCGTGTAGTTCCACCAGGATGCCTAGGTTCAAGGGCAGTTCCGGGGCCAACCCCAGCGCGTCCAGTACGGTTCCAGAGAGCACCGTCACCCCTGCTGGGGCCACCGCGGCCGCCATCAAACTCCGGCGCAGGGCGTCCACGGCCGGCCGGCCGCCCGTCACCAGCCAGAACTGACGCACCTGGGGCAGGGGATAGAGCCGCAGCGTTACCTGGGTGAGCATACCCAGGCTGCCATAGGAACCAGTGACCAGCTTCATCAGGTCGTAGCCGGCCACATTCTTCACCACTCGGCCCCCCGCCTTGGCCACCTGGCCATCGTGGCGCACCAGGGTCACCCCCAAAAGTAAGTCCCGCACCCCCCCATAGCCCTGGCGCCAGGAACCCGTATCGGCTGTAGCGACAATACCGCCCACCGTTGTGGTTTCGGGGTAGAGGGGATTCACGGGCCAGAACTGGCCGGCCTGGGCCAGCGTCTGCTGTAGGGCAGCCAGGGGGAGACCCGTTTCCACCGTCACCGTCAGATCCGCCGCGGCGTGATCGACGATCCGGGTCAACTGCTGCGTACTGACCACCAAATCCAGGGATTCTAGGGAGCCACCCCAGGAGAGTTTGCTGCCCTGACCACAGGCCAACACTCGCCAGCCCTGGTTGCAGGCTTCCGTCAGCGCGTAGGTGAGTTCACTTAGGCTGGCGGGTGTCAACCAAGCCCCCAAACTAGGATTGGGCTGACTGCGCTGGAGTTGCGTCCACCAGGGGGCGGGCAAGTTTTCCTGTCGATAGAGATGCTCTGCCGGGATACGACTGGCTAACAGGCTTAAGCTCTCGTGATCCTCCATGCGGTCACCCCCTCCGTTAAGGTATCGCGTAAGGTATTGCGCTCAGGCCCTAGATCAACCGCAGGGTAGGGAGGAAACTCACCAACCCAGGAAATAGAATCAGCAGCACCAGAACGAGGAGTTGCAGCAGAATGAAGGGCACAATCCCCCGGTAGATATGGCCGGTGGTCACCTCGGGCGGGGCAACGCTGCGGAGGTAAAACAGGGCGAAACCGAAGGGAGGGCTGAGGAAGGAGGTCTGCAAATTGGCCCCCAGGATCACCCCAAACCAGACCATATCTAGCCCCAACTGCCGGGCCACGGGCACAAACAGGGGCACCACAATAAATGCAATCTCAAAGAAGTCAATAAAGAGGCCCAGGAGAAACACCACACCCATGGCCACGGCCAGGAAACCAGCCTCGCCCCCCGGTAAATTGGCCAGAGCATCGAAGATGAACTGATCCCCGTGCAGGCCCCGAAACACCAAACTAAAGGCCGTTGACCCCAGCAGGATTGCCATCACCATGCTGGTGGTTTTGAGGGTGACATCGCAGATCGATTCCAGCGCCTGCCACCGCCAGCCCCGGCCGGCCGCCATCAGACCCAGGGCCCCCACGCAGCCCACCGCCCCCGCTTCTGTGGGCGTCGCGATCCCGAAAAAGATGCTGCCCAACACCAGACCAATCAGGATCACGGGGGGTACCACAGCCCCGAGTAACCGCTTACCCATCCCCTGGGCTGCGGCCTCCCGCAACTCCACGGGCAGGGCTGGCGCCAGGTCAGGCCGCCACCAAGCCACCACCAACACATGAAGGGCAAAGGCCCCCGCCATCATCAGTCCGGGAATGACTGAGCCAATAAACAGGTCGCCGACGGACACCCCCAACTGATCCCCCAGCACCACCAGCACCACACTGGGGGGAATAATCTGCCCCAGGGTGCCAGAGGCAGCAATCACCCCTGTGGCCAGCTCCTTGTTGTAGCCATAGCGGAGCATCACAGGCAGGGAAATTAACCCCATGGCCACCACGGTCGCGGCGACCACCCCCGTCGTAGCTGCCAAGAGTGCCCCCACCAGCACCACCGCTAGGGCCAGCCCACCGCGCAGGCGACCAAACAACAAGCCAACCGTTTCAAGCAGCCGTTCCGCAATCCCAGACTTTTCTAGAACGGCCCCCATGAAGATGAAGTAGGGCACGGCCAAGAGCGTGTAGTTGGCCATGATCCCAAAGATGCGCTGGGGAAGGGCCGTAAGAAAGATCCCATCGAAAACCCCCAGCCCCAGCCCCACCAAGGCGAACAGAATCGACACCCCTCCCAGGGTGAAGGCCACGGGATAGCCCAGACAGAGAAAGGCCGCCAAGCCCGCAAACATGGACGGCCCCAGCCATTCGTAGGCATAGCTAAAGGTCATAACTCCAGCCCTGCATCTGTGGTGGTTTCATCCAGGGGCAGGTGGCCGAGGAGGCGGGCCAGATTTTGAATGATTTCTGCGAGGCCCTGAAGGATCAGAAGCAGGCAAAATACCAGCACCAGGGCCTTAACCGGATAGCGGGGTAGGCCACCGGGATCTGGGGAGAGTTCGCGAATGGTCCAGCTATCCACAACAGCCTGCCAGGAGGTGACGGCCAACAGCAAACAGAAGGGGATGAGGAAAAGGACAGCCCCCGCCAGATTGGCCACGGCCTGCCAGCGAGGCGACCAACGGCTGTACAACACATCGACCCGCACGTGGGCATCCTGACGCAGGGTGTAGCCCGCCCCCACCAGAAAGATCAGATCGAACAGATACCACTGACCTTCCAGGAGAGCATTAGAGGCTAGATTCATCCCCACAGCCCGCCCAAGATAGCGGCCGGCCACATTCCAGGTGCCTAGCAACACCAACAGGGGGAGCAGCCAGCCCGACAGTCGGCCAGCCCAACCGTTCAACCCGTCAATGGCACGGGCAATCGCCAATAGACCAGTCCAGGCCAAGGTCTTATGTCCCTACGCTACCGTCCCTATGGTGTAGCAGGTCTAGGAATCAGGGGCAAGCCTGCCGGGGCATCGCCTTGAAGCAACCTGGACTCGCCGCACCGTTGCAATGGGACTTTCTGGAAACACGGACATGAGTATCTGGCTAAGGGCCTTGAGGACAGTCAAGTGCAGGAGTCGCATTGCAGCTGCCATACACCCCCACCTATCCAATCTCCGGTGAGGACTCGACTGCCATCCCCCGCTCAGGCAGCCTATTTGCCCAGCCCGGCCGGCCGCACGTGTAAGCGCAGTTGTCAGGGGTGTCGTCGCCTGTTGAGAGCCACAGTTGGCCATAGGTCTTACAGCCCCACCCTGGGAAGTAGTTTGTTATGACTGCATCCTATTCAGCGGGATCCCGATCGGGAGAAGGCGAAAACCATGACCACAATCGCCCCCAAAAGCACTAGGGGAACCCCCAAGTCGGGGAAGTCGGTGTTCAGGGTCATGGTTCCTAGAGCAGGCCGGCCAGGTGGAGCGGCCCCCAACCGCTCAAAAGCTCAAGCAGCAGGGCAATAAAGCCAATCATGGCTAGGCGGCCATTCCAAACTTCTGCCGAGGGGGTCAAGCCCCAAGCCCAGCGCTCTTGGGGGTAGATCTTGCGAACTGGCTTAGTGCTCTCGATCACTTGACCGAGGGTGATTGGGGTGTGCTGATCCGCTTCGAGCACCGCCCGCGCCAAGTCATCAATAAAGGTGGGGTGGGTGTTCAGGGCCGGCACCCGGCGGAATTGGGTGATACCGGCCTGTTCAGCGAGGTGGTGGTACTCAATGTCGATTTCCTGGAGGGTTTCGATGTGCTCCGAAACAAAACTGAGGGGTACCACCAGCAAGTCTCGCACCCCCTCTGCCGCCAGTTCAGGAATGGCATCCTCGGTGTAGGGCTTTAACCACTCCACCGGCCCCACGCGACTCTGGTAGGCCAGGCTATGGCGGTTCGGCCGGCCGAGCTTACGCATGATCAGTTCAGTGCATTCTTCGATCTGGCGCTGGTAGGGGTCGCCCGCTTCCTCGACATAGCTGCGGGGCACCCCGTGAGCACTGAAAAAGATATGCACTTGGCTGGGGTCGGGCCATTGATCCAATTCTCGCCGAATCAGTTCGGCCATGGCCTCCTGGTAGCCGGGCCGCTGGTACCAGTAGGGGATCACCGTATGGTTAACCGCCTTAAACTGGGTGTCGGTGCGCCGCAGTCGCTCGAGGAGCCGGAAACTGGAGCCACTGGTGCTGATGGAGTATTGGGGATAGAGGGGCAGAATCACCAGTTTTTCTAGCCCGGCCCGTTTGATCTCGGCTACGGCGTCCTCGGTGAAGGGGTGCCAGTAGCGCATACCAACGAACATGCGAACCGGCCGGCCGAGGTCGGCGAGGCGTTGGGCTAGGGCTTGGGCCTGCTGCTCAGTGATCTGGCGGATCGGGGAGCCACCCCCAATTTCTCGGTAGTTATTTTGGGAGCGCTTGGCCCGCATCGTGGCAATGAACCAAGCGAGAGGACGCTGGAGCCAGGGCCAGGGCAAACGGATGATTTCCGGGTCACTAAACAAGTTATAGAGGAAGGGACGTACATCCTCCAGTTTCTCCGGCCCACCCAGATTGAGCAGCAACACACCTAGGCGGCTCATGACACTGCGAACCCCATACTGATTCAGTCTTCAGAATTATTACATATTTTAACATCAGAATTATTACATATTTTAACAGTGGACGAACCCGGCGTCAGGTGAGCCTCCACGGTTGCCAAAGCTTCATCTGCCGTCTCAACCACCGTCAATAGGTGGGGTGCCAGGGTCTCAAACAGGGCACGGCCGGCCGGGGGGCAATGTACCCAGATGACCGGTTTACTGGCTTTGAGGGCGAGGGCCACTTCGGAGATCGTGCCCAGCCCCACACCGCAGGCGATCACCACCCGACTGGCAAGGACATTGAGCAGGTTGCGGGCGTTGCCCAGGCCCGTAGGAATCACCACATCCAGGTTGGGATCGGCGGCATCCACCTTTGAACCGGGCAAAACCCCCACGGTAAATCCGCCCACGGATTTGGCCCCGGCGATCGCGGCTGCCATCACCCCCTGCGGCCGGCCGCCCGTCAGCAGGCCCCAGTCCGCCAGGGCAATGCCCTGCCCTAGGACATAGGCCACAGCACAGTCCGCCGCCGTCGCGGTTTCCCCTGGCCCCATCACACCAATCAAGACGCGGGCCATCTCAGCATCCCAAACCTTCAAGGGCTACAGCCCAATGGGAACGGGCCAGAGCGCAGTCCTGCTCGATCTGGTGGCGCAGGTCGGCCAGGGAGCCAAACCGCTGCTCCGGCCGCAGGAAGTGGGCCAAGTCCACCACCAGGGTGGCACCGTAAAGATCTCCACTCCAATCCAGCAGGTGCACCTCCGCCCTGAGGGTGACGCCCCCCACCGTCGGCCGGTGCCCCAGGTTCATCACCCCCGGCCGGCCGGCCTCTAGGCCCTCGCCTCTTACCCAGACGCTATAGACGCCGGGGCCGGGGAGAAACTTATCCGGAGGCAGATGCAGGTTGGCGGTGGGAAACCCCAGTTGGCGGCCGAGTTGTTCGCCAGGCATCACCGTTCCCCAAAGCTGGTACGGCCGGCCGAGCAGGGCATTGGCTTGGGGCAG
The DNA here is from genome assembly GCA_015272465.1 of Gloeomargaritaceae cyanobacterium C42_A2020_066. Classification (GTDB taxonomy): domain Bacteria; phylum Cyanobacteriota; class Cyanobacteriia; order Gloeomargaritales; family Gloeomargaritaceae; genus JACYLR01. Next base: position 3,182 of record JACYLR010000093.1, on the reverse strand, counting down.
GTCGCCCACCACCAGCGCCTCCCGAATGGCTGAACTGCTGATCCGTTGTCCAGCCAGGGTTTGGGCGGGGGTAATCACCACCTCGATTCCCCGCTGGCTGGCCAACTCTCGGAGCAGTTGGGCGTTGCCCGCTCGCCCTTGGCCAAAGCAGAAATCGTAGCCGACGCTCACGAGGCGGGCTTGCAGTTGCTGGTGGAGGATGGTCTCAACAAAAGCTTCGGGGGTGAGGGCCGCCAATTCCCGGTCAAAGGGCAGTAGGGCCAGTTGATCGACCCCCCACGCCTCTAACCAGTGCTGTTTTTCGGCCAGGGGCGTCAGGCGAGCGCGGGGTTGGCCGGTGAAAAACTCAACCGGGTGGGGGCGAAAGGTAACGACCGTGCTGTAGAGGCCGGCCGGCCGGCTGATGGGCGCAATGACTTGGCGATGCCCTAGGTGCAGGCCATCAAAATTGCCCAGGGCAACGGCCGTGGGGCAGCGGAGGGCATCAAGGGTTAGGGGAGTCCACACGCTTCACATTCTGACACAGTGCGCCCAGGGGATGGATTTGGGCAGGTACGGGGGTGACTAAGCTCTGGGCGCCGCCCTCAAAAGTGATCCTTGCGTTGGCGCAGTTGAGCAAAGACCGCTACGGGTTCCGACGCGCCCACCGCTGCCTGCACGGCCGGCCGATCCCAGCGCAGGAATGGGTTGGTGCGTTTCTCATCCCCCAACCAACTGGGAATCGTGGGCAGGTGGCGCTGACGAGTGGCCATCACCTGGTGATAGCGGGCTTGGAGGTCGGGATTGGCGGGTTCGATGGTCAGGGCAAAGGCCAGGTTGGTCTCGGTGTATTCGTGGGCACACCAGACCCGTGTCTGATCCGGCAGTTGCCGCAATCGCCCCAGGGAGTGAAGCATTTCCGCCGGTGTACCCTCAAATAGACGACCGCAGCCCCCCGCAAACAGGGTATCGCCGCAGAAGAGTTCTCCCGGCTCGCCCGGCGCAGTGGGTGGGAAATAGTAGGCAATGTGGCCGTGGGTATGCCCTGGTACTTCGAGGACAACGGCCGGCCGGCCGGTGAAACAAATCGAATCACCCTCCTGCAGGACGTGGGTCTGGCCAGGAATTCGCCCCTGGTCGTGCTGGCTGGCGTAGATGGCCAACCCTGGATAGTAGGCCGCCAAGTCCTCATTGGCCCCCACATGATCTCGGTGGTGATGGGTGTTGAAAATGGCCACAAGGTGCGCGCCCTGTGCAGCGAGGCTCTCCAGAACAGGCCCTGGTTCTGCCGGATCTACCACCACTGCCTGGTGGCTGACCGGATCGTGGAGCAGAAACATGTAATTCGTCTGCAACGCCGGTAGTCGGAGAATCTCCATTGGCTTCGACTCTCAAGTGGATGGGTGCTGCATATTCTCAAGGGCTAGTATTGCCCATAACCCTTGATTGCTTTGGTGTGACACATTTCAAGGATATAAGCCTCACAATTAGTTCCTGAAAGGTCTAATCCCCGATTTAGAACTAGATGAGTCATGGGCCACGCTCAATCCAAGTGGCTCTGCCAACCTTGGCAGCCGAGGCTAGGGTCTAAGTAAATCTACTCTTCTTTCACCCTGAATCTGCACTAGGATCGGAGAGAGGCTTCCTAACAATCCCTATGGTGAGTGCCCGGCTGCGTCAGACGCTCTGGGGCGGTAATTGTGCGGCCCTTGCCCCGATTTTGGTGGGCTTAAGCCTGTGTGGGGGACTCGCCCTCCGGCCGGCCGAAGCTGCCGAGCAGGTTATTTTGGGCTACGGGGCTTTTGAAATGCAGGTGACCGTGGCGGATGTGGAAACCTTCGCCCAAACGGGTCGTCTGGAAGGAAGCCTTTCCCTCTTGGCTCCTCTAGCCCCCCCCAATCGTCAGGCCCAGATTCAGAGTCTGCTGACGCGCCGTCTGCCACTGTCACCGGACGCGATGGCCCGTTTCCTCCGCAGTGATGCCGGACAACTACTCCTCCAGCAGTCTACGGACTTCGTTCAACCAGGGACGCGGCAGCCCGATCCCCAGCCCCTTGCCATCGCTCTCGAACGCGCCGCCCATCAGCCCGCCCCGGGACTTTCCCTGCTGGGTCTCCTCAAGGCGTTCCCCAATTCCGTCGTCTACATCGATGCGGCGCGCAGTTTGGCCCTCCTGGAGCAAGCCCACCAGATGGCCGAGGAGACACGCCAAGCCGTGGACTGGATGCAACAGATGGCCCAGACTAAGGCGCAGCAATTCGCCCCACCCCAGCAGCCCTGGCGCGACCCCACCCTGTCCTGGCGGGTGATTAATCTGCGGCTGCGCGCTTCAGGAGCCACTGCACCCGCTGAAGCAGCCCTGTATCTGCCCCCTGTCTCGGCCGGCCGGGTACCTCTGGTGGTGCTTTCCCACGGCATAGGGGAAGACTACACCAGCCTCACCTACCTGGCAGAATACCTGGCCCAAGGAGGATTTGGGGTACTGGCCTTTTCCCATCCCCGCCTGCCCTCGTCCGACAGCGCCACAGCACCGCGGCTGCTCCCCCAAGCTTTTGTCCGACGGCCCTTGGACATTCGGGCAGCGCTGGATGACCTCCAGCGGCTCAGCCGCCGTCAGCGCCTGCTGCGGAACCGCCTGGATTTACAGCGGGTCGGGGTGATTGGCCAGTCCTTTGGGGGGTATACGGCCCTCGTCCTGGGGGGTGCCCAGCCCCACAAGGCGCTGCTGCGGGAGGAATGCGGCACCCCCACGGCCCTGCTCAACCTGTCCCTCAACCTCCTACAATGCCGCCTGCTTCAACTCCCCCACATCCCAGCCCAATTGGCGGATCCACGGGTGAAGGCGGTGATTGCCCTGCAACCAGTAGCGGGCGCCGTGTTTGGGCCGGCCGGCCTAGCCCCCGTGCGCGTGCCAGTGCTCTTGGTGGCGGCCAGTCGGGACTGGGTAACCCCTGCGTTGCCCGAGCAGATCGAGCCGTTTACAGAGTTAACCATCCCGCAACGCTACCTGGCTGTCCTGGTGGGAGCTACCCATTTCTCCGGTCGCACCGAGCGGCAACCCAACCCCTTTCCGTCAGAGTGGATGGGGCCAGACCCAGATTTAGCCCGCAGTCACCTACAGCGGCTCAGTTTGGCCTTCATGGACACCCACCTAGCCGGCCGAGAGCGCCTGCGCTCCTGGCTGAGCCCGGCAGGCGTCGCCC
>JACYLR010000235.1 GCA_015272465.1 Gloeomargaritaceae cyanobacterium C42_A2020_066 | reverse complement strand
TACCATTTTCTGTCCCTTTTTTGTAGCTTTAATCTCTCTTTCAACACTTCTGCTTATTTACTACTACCTCTTTCTGATATAGCCGTTTTGAATGAAAATGAGACACTATTTTAGTTTTCTTGACTCTCCCTACATGCCCTAGGAGTCTTCTGTAGACGGTGTCTAGAGGACATGAGGAGGCAAGGTTGAGTGTCTCAAACTTGACTGAAATGGCTATATTCCACAAGCGGGAGGCAGCAAGATGACGCACCAATAGATCAGTTGATTGACTCGATCTGTAAGCTTCGACCATCTGCTTAATCAGTCAAACCGCAGCACCCCAACCAGCCACAGAGCAACCCAATTTACAGAGGATGTCTGAGTGATTGCAGGCTTGCCTAATTGTCGTAACGCTCCTCCGCCCAAGGTTCCCCCCGACGGTGATAGCCATTCCTCTCCCAAAACCCCAGTTCTTCGTGATCCAAAAACTCCAAGCCGTTGATCCATTTGGCACTCTTCCAGGCGTAGAGGTGAGGCACCACCAGCCGCAGAGGGCCACCATGATCGGGGGGGAGGGGTTCGCCCAGGAGTTCGAAGGCGAAAAAGTTCTCCGGACGCAGGAAGTCATCCAGCGTTAGGTTGGTGGTGTAGCCCCCGTAGCAATGCTGCATCAGGTGGGTAGCCTTAGCGTCCAGACACACTTGGGCCATGAAGTCGAGGACGCGAATACCGCGCCAATGGGCGTCCAATCGCGACCAGCGGGTTACACAGTGAAAGTCTGCTGTGAATGCTTGGTGGGGTAGGGCCATCATATCGGCCCAGGTGAAGCGACGGGTTTCGGCTAACCCCCAGACCCGTAATTCCCAATCATCCTTGCCGACTTTTGGGGTGGGGCCGTAGCTGAGCACGGGAAAGCCTTTGGTCAGGTATTGACCGGGAGGAACCCGCTCCTGCTCCGGGCCGGCCGGCCGCTGGAAAAACTTACCCACCATGGGGATTAGCCCTCGGATTCGCTGTCCTCTTCTTCCTGAGGATACACGAAGCCCTTAGAACGTCCTGTGAGGATGGACTTGGCGAGGGAGAGGGCTTTGGCTGCCGCCGCTTGGCCTTGGTGCATCCAGGCGGATTTGCGTTGCCGTTTGCGGGCTTTGGAGGTTTTCTTCTTAGGAACGGCCATGGTTGCTAGACCCAGGCATACAGCCTATCAATTATAGAGGATTAGGGGGATGTCGGGGAATAGCCCGTCCCAAAAGGGTCGGTGGCGAGGATAGCCACGGTCTGGGCTTCAGGCCGAAACAGGGCCTGAGCCACCCGCTGTACATCGGCAGGAGTGACGGCTTCAAGCGCAGACACTTGGTTGATCAGGGTTTGCCAGGTGCCGGTCAGGGCGGTGGATTCAGCCAGCAGACTGGCCAGGGTGGTGTTGTCGTTGAGGGTACTCAGCACACTGACCTGGGCTTGGCGCTTGACCTTGGCCAGTTCGGCCGGCCGCACAGGTTCCTGGCGCAGCCGGGCGAGTTCGGCCTCAATGGCTGCCACCAGTTCCTCAGGGCTGTGGCCCCCGGCCGGCCGGCCGCTGAGCACAAACAGGTTGGGGTAGCGTTCCCCTGGAAAACTGCTACTGGTATTCACCCCCAGGGCCAATCCCTGCTCCACCACCAACTGCCGGTAGAGGCGGCTGGTGCGGCTGCTGGTCAATAGCCCACTGATCACCTGGTAAACCGGCTCATCGGGGTCGGTGGCGGCCGGCCGGGGATAGCCGATCAACACCTGGGGTTGGGCTGGGGCGCAGATCACCACCCGCCGCGGCGCTGTTTGGGATGACAGACGGGGCGGTGCCGTTGCTGCCATGGGGCGGGGGCGGTAGCGACCAAAGTAGACTTCCGCCAGACGACGCACCTGCTGGGGGTTGACATCGCCGACAATCGCCACCACCAGGTTGCCAGGGCCGTAGTGGTTCTGGAAAAACTGACGGATCTGCCCCCGATCCAGGGCCATGAAATCCTGGGGATAGCCAATCACCGGCCGGCCGTAGGGACTATCGGGCAGGGCGGTTTCCAGGAAGGCCTCTACCAGCCGGCCGCTGGGATTATTCTCGACCCGCAGCCGTTGCTCTTCTCGGATCACCTCCAATTCGGGTTCCAGTTGGCGAAACACCGGATCTAAAAACCGCTCCGATTCCAGGGAGAACCAGAGTTCCAGCTTGTGAGCCGGTAAACTCACGACATAGCGGGTGGCATCGGCGCTGGTGGTGGCATTGAGACCAACAGCCCCGGCTTGGCGCAGAATCTGACTGAAAGCATTGTCCTCCACCAGCCGGCCGGCCGCCGCTTGCAGGTCTTGGCGGTGCTGCTCCAGTTGGCTGCGTTTGGCTCCCAGTGGGGTATGCCCCAGTTGGGCGGCGATCCGATCCAGTTCGGCCAGCAGGGCGCGCTCCTGGCTGGCATTGCGGGTGCCGATCCGACTCGTGCCCTTAAAGGCCAGATGCTCCAGGACATGGGCAATCCCCGTCTGGCCGGGGGGTTCGTCCACACTGCCCACTTGGGCGTAGGTAATCAGCGAAACCACAGGGGCCTGGTGGCGCTCCATCACCACCACCCGCAACCCATTCCGCAACTGAAACGTGCTGACCTGGGGACTGAGGCGTTCCTGCAATCCCTGGGCGCGGGCCGGCCGGCCGCCGCTCCACATCAGGAGCACTACCAGCCAGGCAATGAGCAGCCCCCTCACGGTTGGGCCTGGAACACGACCAGAGTGCGGTCATCCTCCGTATCCGAGGGCGCCCCCGTAAATGTTTGGGCCTTGGTAAACAAATCCTGAACAATAGCTTGGGGGTTAGGATTCCGATGGCAAGCCTCCTGAAAAGCCGTCATCAGTCCCTCTTCCTCGAAGCGCTCACCCCTGGGATTGGTCGCTTCCGTAAAGCCATCGGTGTAGTAGAGCACCGTGTCCCCCGGCTCCAGGTTGAGGGTGGCGTCTTCATATTGGGGAGCAGGTTCCAGGCCGATGAGCGCCCCACAGGTATCCAGCCGCTCCACCCGATCCACGGCCGGCCGCCACAACAGGGGCGGATTGTGGGCGGCATTGCTGAACCGCAACTGACGGGTGTGCGGGTTGTATTCCGAATAAAATAGCGTGACAAAGCGGTGAGAGTTCTCCAGATCGGTGTACATCACCTGGTTCAGACGGTCGAGTACATGGGCCGGCGATTGACCGCGCAACACCCGCAGAATGCCACGGGTCATGGTCATAAGCATCCCCGCCGGGACACCCTTGCCCATCACATCGCCAATCACAATTGCCCAGGAAACCAGGGCATCCTCGCCAGGCACTGGGATGAAGTCGTAATAATCACCCCCAACCGAACGGGCGCTACAGGTGCGGGCCGCCAGTTGTACCCCTGGAATGGCTGGGCAAGCTTCCGGCAGCAGATGGCGCTGAATCTCAGCCCCAATCTCCAGTTCCCGATCCAGTCGTTCCTTTTGGCGCAACTGAAGCCGTAGGCGATTCTGTTCAATGGCAACGGCGGTCTGGTCGGCAACAAGCCCCAGTAGTTGGCGGCGGGCTTCTGTCCAGGCAAACCCGGGTTGGCGACTCAACCCGTAGAGCCGACCCAAATCCCGATTCTCGCCGGCGATCGGACTGCTGTAAACCTCGAATTCGGGGCCAAGGCTGTCCTGAATCTGGTGATCCATGACCTCAGCCGTGAGGCGGTCGGTGGACTGCCCCAACTGGGCAATCGCCGCTTCTAGGGCGCGCCGCACCACCTGGCAGTCGGCGTTGTGGTGACAGTGGAACTGCTCCAACGAGAGGCGCGGGGGACTGGTGGTTCCGACGTGGCCGGTGTTGTCGAACAGGAGTAGCGCAGCCCCATCAGCTTCCGTAACCCGACTGGCAATGAGGGGGGTCAATTCCAGAAATTGATTGACGTTCTGGAGGCTGCGGAGAGCAAACCCTAGGTAGCTCAAGAGTTCTTGGATTTTCCGGTGTTCCCTTTGCGAGCGGGCCACAATTTCCTTGAGAGCGGCCAGGGGCGGGTCACTCTCACTGCGGGAACTCGGCCGGCCGGCCGGCCACGGCGCGCCCAACCAATCCTGGGGTAGGGCTGCGGGGGTCGGCAAGTCCGGAGTCGTGGGCGGCATAGGGGGCGAACCACTGGGGTCGCAAGTGATGCATCATTCTATCACTAGGCCTTTGGGCACCGGCGGCTCACCATCCTGGGGCAGGGCACCTAGAGCAATCCAGACCTTGTGCGGCACCCCGCCATAGGGCCTAGGGTCGTGATGGCAGGTGGTGGTGTGACTCCAGATCCAGTGCTCAACTGAGTGCTGTGGTCGATCCCCCTAACCGGCGGTGTTACCGCCCCCAGGGCCAAGGCTTTGCTGCGTCTCTTGGTCGAGGATGGCCTCAAACAGGTCTGACCCTTCCAGATTGGCCTCTGCTAGATTCACTCCGGAAAAGCGCGCCTGGCGCATTTTGCACTGGCTGAGGTTGGCACCACTGAGATTGGTGCGGTAGAGGTTGGCTTTGCGCAGGTCAGCGTGGCTCAAGTTCGCCTGAAATAGGGTGGAACGGCTGAGGTTGGCTTCGTAGAGGTTGGCATGGCTGAGGTTGGCCCGCCCCAAGTTGGTGCGAATCAGCACCGAACCGTACAGTTGCCGCCCAAATTCCGCCTCCGGCAAAATGACGCTGCCCAAGTAGGCACCACTGAGATCGGCTTCACTGAGATCGACCTCGTAGAAATTGGCACCGCTGAGGTTGGTATGGCTCAGGTTGGCTCCCTTGAGTACCGCCCCTGTCAGGTTGACGCGGCTCAAATTAGCCCCTCCCAGGTCAAGGCCCACAAATTCTCGCTTCCCCTGGGCATAGTCCCGCAGCAATTGGTCGAGGACTAAATCAATGGACAGCATGGCTCCCGATTTCCCTGGGCAACGTCCTGGGGCGTGGACTGGAGCAACCCCCACTGATTGTAACCTTGCCCCGCAAGGGCGCGATAGTCGCGGCCCCATTGGACGAGTTAGAATAGAGTTGCGCAATGTTAAAAATTATCAATGATTGTTACTGAAGCCGGCCGGCCGGGGCAAGCCTGGGTAAGAGAGCGGGTGCTGCTTGGCTGGGAACCGACGCCGGAATTGGGCGGTATTCTCCTCATCTATTTTGTCCAAGGGGTTGTGGGTCTGGCTCGCTTGGCGGTGAGCTTTTTCCTCAAGGACGAGCTGGGGCTGGCGCCGGCCGAGATGGCGGCCCTAGCGGGACTGGCAGCCCTGCCCTGGATGATCAAACCTTTGCTAGGGTTCGTTACCGATGGCTGGCCTCTGTTTGGCTATCGTCGCCGGCCCTACCTCGTCGTGGCAGGACTGGTGAGTACGGCTGCTTGGCTGGCCCTGGCTACGGTTGTTCACCAAACCTGGTCGGCGCTGACGGCAGTCTTGTTGGCATCCCTGGGAACGGCCCTAGGGGATGTGATTGCCGACTCCCTAGTGGTAGAGCGGTCGCGGGGGGTCTCCCAGGCCCAGACCGGTTCCCTGCAAGCCCTGTGCTGGGGGACAACGGCCGTTGGGGGGGTGCTGACGGCCTACTTTAGCGGCTGGCTGTTGGGCCATCTGGGGGTGCGGCCGGTGTTTGCGATAACAGCCCTCTTTCCCCTGTTGGTGGCCGCAGCAGCCGGTCTGATTCGGGAAACACCGTTGCCTGGGTTGGCGGCCGGCCGGTGGGTACACATTCGCCAGCAGTTGACCTCAATCCGCCAAGCCCTCAGTCAGCGGGCCATTCTCTACCCGAGCGCCTTCCTGTTTCTCTGGCAGGCTACCCCCTCTTCGGAATCTGCCTTTTTCTTTTTTGTCACCAATGACCTGGGGTTTCAACCGGAATTTCTGGGGCGGGTGCGCCTCGCCACCAGCCTGGCGGCCTTGGGAGGAGTCTGGCTGTACCAACGGTTTCTGAAGACGGTGCCCCTCCGCCATATTTTCCTGGTGGCAACGCTGCTCTCGTCCTTTTTGGGCCTCAGCAGTCTGATTCTGGTCACCCATCTCAACCGCCGGTGGGGCATCAGCGATGCTTGGTTCAGCCTGGGAGATAGCGTCATCCTGACGGTGATCGGTGAGATCGCTTTTCTGCCGGTGCTGGTGTTGGCCGCTCGTCTCTGTCCTGTGGGCATCGAAGCTACCCTGTTCGCCCTCCTGATGTCGGTCGTCAATGTGGCGGCCGGCCTTTCCCACGAGCTGGGGGCGGTGCTCACGGCCGGGTTGGGGATCGATGAACACCACTTTGACCGTCTGTGGCTGCTGGTGGTCATCACGAACCTGAGTAGCTTGCTGCCCCTGCCGCTGATCTCCTGGCTGCCGGCCACGATGCCCGAAGTTCCCCCTCGGCCGGCCGAGGGGCCGCCAACCCTTGAGCCGCTCTTTCTTGTCCCTGACCCCCATCTGGAACCCCACCCATGACGACCCTGACACCCCAGCCCACCCGGTCCTATAGCCTGTCGGACTGGCAGGGTGGCCATCGCAGTCAAACCGAGGAACTGGCCTACTGGATCGACGATATCGAAGGACAAGTGCCGCTAGAGTTGGCAGGCACCCTGTTTCGCAATGGCCCGGGCCGGCTGGACATCAACGGCCAACGATTCCACCATCCCTTCGATGGGGACGGGATGATCAATAGCTTTGTGTTTCGCCAGGGGCGGGTGTTTTACCGCAATCGCTTTGTGCGTACTGCGGGTTACCAGGCGGAGCAGGCGGCCGGCCGCATCCTCTACCGGGGCGTCTTCGGCACCCAGAAACCGGGGGGGCTACTGGCGAATTGCTTAGATTTGCGCCTCAAGAATATTGCCAACACCCAGGTGATCTACTGGGGTGACAAGCTCCTTGCGCTCTGGGAAGCCGCTGAACCCCACCGCCTTGACCCCTACACCCTAGAGACTCTCGGACTGGACACCCTAGAGGGGCTTCTGGCTCCCGGCGATGCCTTTGCCGCCCATCCCCGCATTGACCCGGCCGGCCGCCTCGTCAACTTCGCGGTCAAACCCGGCCCCGTCACCACCCTCAGCCTCTACGAATTCGATCCGGCCGGCCGCCTGGTCAGCCAACAAGCCCGCCAGATTCAGGGGTTTGCCTTCCTCCACGACTTTGCCCTGACGCCCCACTACGCCATCTTTTTCCAGAACCCGATGCGATTCAACCCCCTGCCCTACCTGTTGGGGTTGGCGGGGGCGGCCCAGTGTCTTCAGTTTCTAGCGGATCAACCCACCAAGATTGTGGTCATCCCCCGCGATCCCGGCCGGCCGGTGCAGACCCTCCTCGGCCCCTCCTGTTTCGTCTTCCACCACGCCAACGCCTACGAACTGGGAGACAGCCTAGTGGTCGATTCCATCTGTTACGACCACTTCCCCAGCCTGCCACCCCAGGGAGACTACCGCCAAGTGGACTTCAGCCAACTACCGGCCGGCCAGTTGCGGCGGTTTACCCTGAATCTCCCCTCTGCACAGGTTGAGACAGAAACTCTCCTGAGCCGCTGCTGTGAGTTTCCCCAAGTTCACCCAGATGTTGTTGGCAGACCCTACGCCCAGGTCTACCTGGCAGTTGCTCACGAGCCCCAAGGCAATGCTCCGCTGCAAGCCATTGCTGCCATGGATGTCACCACGGGCGCTGAGCAGGTCTGGAGCGCGGCCCCTCGCGGCTTTGTCAGTGAACCTGTGTATGTTCCCCACCCCGATTCCCAGAACGAGACGGGCGGCTGGTTGTTGAGTGTGGTCTACGATGCCGAACGCCAAGCCAGCGACCTCGTTATCTTAGATGCAGCCCACGTGAGCCACGGCCCCCTCGCCCGCCTCAAACTGCGGCACCACATTCCCTACGGTTTGCACGGTACCTTCACGCCCCACGACTTTGGTCCTCAATAAGTGATGCTGGCCCGTCAAGATCTGCTCAAGGGCGCGGAACACCCGGAAACCCTCAGCCGCTTACTGGATCGGGCGGAGCAAGCCCTCAAAACCTGGCAGATCGCCGTCAGTGACTTTCTCACGCCACCGGAATGGGCGGAGGCGGAGCAACGTCTGGGTGCCCTGGCCGAACTTCAGGTGGTGGCCTGGGGCGGTTACCCCCAGGCCGAGCGCCAACGGGTGGGCCTGGCGCGCCCGGAAACCCCACTGACTCCTGCGGACATTCCCCTAGCGCTGATTGAGATTCGCGGCAATTTTCTTTTTGACCCGGCCGGCCACCGAGACTTTTTGGGAGCCATCCTCGGCACGGGACTGGTTCGGGAAAAACTGGGGGATATCCTAGTTCTCGATGAGCGGGGTGCCCAGGCCATTGTCCATCCCGACCTTGTGGCCTACCTGGAGCAGAGCCTGGTGCAGGTGCGCACTGTACCAGTGACCACCCAAGGGATTCCCTGGGACAACCTGCGAGTCCCACCGCCGCGAGTGCGCGCCCTCCAGACCGTGGAGGCTTCCCTGCGTTTGGACGCGTTGGCCTCGGCCGGGTTTGGTGTCTCCCGAAGCAAGATGGTGGATTGGATCAAGCAGGGGGATGTGCGGGTCAACTGGCAACCCGTTCAGCAGCCCAGCCATCCGATCAAGTCAGGGGATTTGATTGCCATTCGGGGCCGGGGCCGGGTCGCCATAGGCGAAATCAAAACCACCCAGAAGGGGCGCTTCCGGGTGGAGATGACACGGTCAAGCTAATCCCTTAGACCTAGCGCTGGTTGGGGAGGAGGGCAATCGGATTGACCGCGCCCTGATTGCGGGGCCGAATCTCGAAGTGGAGGTGGGGGCCGGTGCTGAAGCCCGTACTCCCCATCTCAGCAATCTGCTGACCCTGACGAACCTGCTGGCCCACCCGCACTAGAAGACGACTGTTGTGGGCGTAGAGGGTGGTGGTGCCGTTGGGGTGCCATATCTTGACCAAGTTGCCGTAGCCACCGCTATTCCAGCCGGAGGAGATTACCTCTCCATCCGCCGCAGCTAGGATGGGGGTGCCTACGGGGCCGGCTATGTCAATACCCTGGTGCATTCGGCCCCAGCGGCGTCCAAAACCGGAGGTCAGAACGCCACGGGCTGGCCACGCATAGCCCCGGAAGAAGCTGGGATCTTGGGGCAGGAACCGACCCGGATCACCCAAGGAGGGCAGGGTGAGGGCTTCTCGATTTAGCGAGTCCTGGAAGGTGTCACTCAGGGGCGGATAGAGTTTGGGCAGCACTGCCGCAAGGGGCTGGAGGGGCTGGCGCAGAGCCTGGGTCACTTGGCGTTCTGCGTTGAGGGTGCCGTTGCCGTCCAGGGTAGGGGTTGCCAGGGCATCTGTGCCTTGGAAGAGGTTGGGCAATACTGGGGTGGGGGCCACCGGCCGGCCGGCCAAGGGTTGGGGAGTCATGCCAGACGTTGATGCCCCAGCCCTAGCGAGGGCCTGACGACTCCGCAGGGAATCTAAAACGCTGGGCAAGCGGCCGGCCGTAGCTTGGGACTGGCCGGGAATCATCAATTGCTGGCCTACCTCAAGACTGTTCGGATTGGCGAGGCGGTTGGCACGAATCAGAGCCTGCATGCTGACCTGGTAGCGGCGGGCAATCGCTGTGAGGGTATCGCCTCGCTGCACCCGATAGCCAGCTTCAGAAGGCGCTTGGGGAGTCAACAACTCCGGCTCCACCAAGATTGGGGCCTCGATTAAAGCGGCCGTATCAACACTGGGCTTGGCAATGGGAACCGACTGGCCTGGGAGGCCCAGGGCACGGGCGCGAATCTCTTGCAGTTTCTCCTCCAAGGACTGCCGGGCCGCTGGGCCGCTCCACTCCGACAAACCGGGTTCATTGGCAGCAAGGGCAACGGCAGGGAGAGGAATCTGGAGAACCCGACCGATCTGCAAAACTTCGTCAGGTTGGATCTTATTGGCCGTGGCAATGTCAGCCACTTCAACCCGGTACAGTTGGGCGAGCTGCCAAAGGGACTGTCCCGGCAGCACTCGATGTTCAAGAACAGTAGGACTTGGAGTTTCAGGTGATACTCCGTCGGTCACCCAGGCTGTCGCCGTGGAAGGGGCCACTTGGGCTTGGACGGGTTCAGGACTTAAGCCAGTGCCTAGGGAGGCAGCAAGCCCTGCCATGAGGGCAGGTACCGGACGTAGGGCACAACGTTCAAGTAAACGTTCAGCACTATGAATGGGGTTAACGGGGGCGGGCATCTCGGAGTACGCAGGTGTCCGTCTCACGTTCAATCCTCCTGCTTCGCTTTAGGTGTGAGGACACAGGGACGCATGGCCCCTGGCTACACCGCACTGCTCCCAGCCACCACACGAACCGGGTGCAACGCAGTCCCCCGTATTAAGCCCCCACCCCAGAGGTGAAGTAAACCCCAGATGACGAAAAATAATCGGCAGTCTGGGGACATAGGCCGTCGCTTTTCTAAAAAATGTTTATATGTTCGTCAATGAACAGACTGAACTTACAACTCATGCTAGTCACCGAGCAGTCCTAATTGGCGCTGAGACTCGAAGAGAGCAATCGCAACACTCACTGACAGATTCAAGCTGCGTACTCTCGGCTGGCGCATAGGAATCCGGACGGTAGCTTGACAGGCTTGGAGCTGTGTCGCAGATAGCCCCTCAGTCTCGCTCCCAAATAGGAGCCAATCCCCGCTTTGGTAGGCGATCTGGAGGTAGTCATCCGTCGCCCGCGGCGCAAAGCCGAGGCAGCGGCCGGCCGTGGTCTGGACGTGGGCCAGAAAGTCCTGCCAGGACGCGTGAACCGTCAAATCCACGTAGGGCCAATAGTCTAAACCTGCCCGCTTCAGATATCGATCGGAGAGTTCAAAGCCAAGGGGAGCGACGAGATGCAGAGGGGTGTCCGTCGCCGCGCAGGTTCGGGCAACATTGCCGGTGTTGGGGGGGATTTGGGGATGGACGAGGACAACCTGAACCATGTCAACGCCGGCCCTGATGGAGTTTGCAGCCTTTCACAGCTTTGATTAGCATCGCTTAATCCCAAAGAGTCCCTGAAATCAATTAGGAATCCTGATAGTCCATGGCGAGGCGACAAACAGGGCTAAACGACCCTGTCCGTAGGGATTTGGTGTTTATTGCTACACACCTGATGATCATTGCCTCCAGTTATGGTGCTCCTCAACCAGGCTAATGGGACGAGGGGGGCGCGAATCTATGCCAGGGGGACAGGGAAGCCGCAACTGACCAGGGATACGGTAGTGATGACTCAAGTTCCCTTGCGTCTTGCCCCAGTGCCAACGGGTACGGATGTCATGGGACGCTGCAGTCCCCTCTTGTTTCCAAGTCAACCCTATAGCGCGAACAAGACTTGACCCACCTCTTCCGGGGGTAAGTGGTCGTGAATGACTTGGCCGTCCCGAAACCAAATGACCCGTTGGCTACAGCGAGCAATATCGGGTTCATGGGTGACCATCACAATCGTGATGCCTTGGCTATGGAGTTGGGCAAACAGATCCATGACCTCATGACTGGTACGGGAATCTAGTGCCCCCGTTGGTTCATCCGCCAGCAAGAGCAGGGGCTGATTGACCATCGCTCGCGCAATCGCGACCCTCTGCTGTTGGCCGCCCGACAGTTGATTAGGGCGATTGTCAAGTCGATGACTGAGACCCACTTGATCTAGAACCTGCTTCGCCCGCTCGAGGCGCTCCCGGCCGGCCACGCCAGCGTAAACCAGGGGCAAGGTTACATTTTCTAGGGCAGTCAATTGGGGGAGCAGATGAAACTGTTGAAAAACGAAGCCGATTTTCCGGTTGCGAATGTGGGCCAACTGGGTCTCGGACAGACCCGCCACATTTTCTCCATCCAGGTAATAAGCGCCGGAGGAGGGACGATCCAGACAGCCAATAATATTCATGGCCGTGGACTTCCCTGAACCAGAGGCTCCCATGATGGCGCAGTATTCACCCGCAGCCACCACCAGGTTGATCGCCCTCAGGGCGTGGATTTCCGCCTCACCCTGACCGTAAACCTTGCTCACCGCTTCTAGGCGAATAACGGTGGTCATCTCAGGCACTCCGCAGCGCCACAATAGGATCGAGGGCTGCCGCTCGGCGGGCCGGAACCACCCCAAAAATCAGGCCAATTCCCCCGGAAACACTGACCGCCAGCAAGACGGACCCCAGGGAAACTACAGTTTCTAGGGGGGTGTAGATTCCGATCAAAATGACTGTCGCCCCGCCTAAAGCCGTGCCTAGGAGACCCCCAACAACGGCCAGGATCACCGCCTCAATGAGGAATTGGGTAAGGATATCCGCCGGGTCAGCTCCAATCGCCTTACGCAGGCCAATTTCTTGGGTGCGCTCTGTGACGGATACCAGCATGATATTCATGATGCCGATGCCGCCTACTAAAAGAGAAATGGCTGCTGTTGCGGCAAGGACAATGGTTAAGGCACTGGCCACATTGCTGGCGATGGCTACCGCATCCTTTTGTGTACGAATGTAAAAGTCATCATCCAGGGTGATCTTATGGCGGCGCCGGAGCAGATTGGTGATTTGGAAGGCAGCGGCCTCAATACTCTCCTCGTCCCGGGCGGAAACGGAGATAAACCCCACGGAAAGGCCGTAGGGGGAGCGGCGGCCGGCAATCAGATTAGACATGGTGCTGATGGGAATAAATGCCGCATCGTCGCGGTTACTCCCCAGAAAGGCGCCCTTAGCTTCCATGACACCGATCACCTGGAAACTCACGGATCCAAAGCGCACCCGTTCTCCCAGAGGAGATTTCGTACCGAAGAGTTTTTCAGCGAGGTCGGCTCCTAGCACCGCAACCCGACTGTTGCGCTCCACATCCAGATCAGTGAAAAACCGGCCGGCCGCCACCGCAAAGTTTTGTACGGGTGCATAGCTTGCGGTGGTACCAATCAGCGTGGTGCGGGTCGTGCGGGCGCGATAGGAGGCCAGTTGACTATCGGTAATTTGGGGCGCGACCTGATCGACAGTCGGCACTTGACGCAGGATTGCTTCGGCATCCTCAAAGGTCAGAGTGTTGGGGGCCTCAACACCGCGCCGCCGCGCGTTTTCCTGGCCGGGCACCACAAACAGGAGATTCGTGCCGAGGGACTGTAGCTGATCCGTGGCATATCGCCTTGCCCCTTCCCCGACGCCCACCATGGCAATAACAGCGCCATTGCCGATGATGATCCCTAGCACGGTTAAAACGCTCCGCAGGCGATTCGCTGAGAGCGTCCGCACCGCCATGCCTACACTTTCAGACCAATCCATAAAGATTCCTCGTTTTAGCTGCGCTATCTATAGGTTTTATTTATAGATATTCAGGAGGGGTAGGCTTGTTCCCCTTAGGCCAACCGTGGTTCACTTTAACCAGGTTAGCGTGCTGTCATGTCTGACCCGTACCACTACAGCCCTGTGACCTTTTTGTTAGTCCGATTACGATCGGAAGCGAAAGCACCCGTTAAGCTGGAGCACTACGCAACCCTGTAGACGAAATGGCTATTGATGAAATTGATGGCGAAACTTCCACCCCTGCCCCTTATGCTATGGCTACAGGCTCAGAGTCCAAACCAACCCAAGATCCCCAAGGCTTAAGTTTGGATGATCTGGACTTTCCCTGGTCTACCCCATCCCCGGCCAACCCGACCACTGCTGTGACCCCTAAAGAAAAGGATAAAGACGAAGGGATGCCTGCTGCCAACGTAGCCCGAATCAAGGTGATTGGGGTTGGGGGCGGTGGAGGTAACGCCGTCAATCGGATGATTGCTAGCGACCTAGCCGGCATTGAGTTTTGGACTATTAATACGGATGCCCAAGCCTTGGTTCAATCGGCGGCGGCCAAGCGCCTCGCTATCGGTCAGAAGTTAACGCGCGGCCTAGGGGCTGGGGGAAATCCAGGTATTGGTCAAAAAGCAGCCGAAGAGTCCAGGGAGGAAATTGCTGCCGCCATCGCTGGCGCAGACCTGGTTTTTATCACTGCGGGTATGGGCGGCGGGACGGGTACTGGTGCTGCACCCGTTGTTGCAGAGGTTGCCAAAGAGCAGGGAGCCTTGACAGTTGCCATTGTCACCCGCCCCTTCATTTTTGAGGGCCGCAAGCGCGCCACTCAAGCTGAGGAGGGCATTGGTGCGCTCCAAACCCAGGTAGATACCCTGATTGTCATTCCCAATGAGCGCTTACTCCTGGCGACTCAGGAGCAAACCCCCCTCCAGGAAGCCTTCCGGCTGGCCGATGATGTCCTGCGCCAAGGGGTGCAGGGGATCGCTGACATCATCACAGTCCCGGGTTTGGTCAATGTCGATTTCGCTGATGTTCGGGCTGTGATGGCGGATGCCGGTTCTGCACTGATGGGCATTGGCGTTGGCACTGGCAAGTCACGGGCCACGGAGGCTGCCACCACAGCAATTTCCTCTCCCTTGCTGGAGTCGTCGATTGAAGGCGCCAAGGGTGTCCTATTCAACATCACTGGCAGTAGCGACATGACCCTGCATGAGGTCAATGGTGCTGCTGAGATCATCTACAAGGGTGTTGACCCCAATGCCAACATCATTTTTGGGGCGGTGATTGACGAACGGCTCCAGGGGGAAATGCGAATCACGGTGATTGCAACGGGCTTCTCCGGTGAACGGCCGGCCGTCCTGCCCAGTCGTACGTCAACCCCTGTTACTGCACCCCCGACTCCTCCACCGCCTAAACCGAGATCCCTTGACGTGGAGGCCCCCCCCCCGCCCGTTTCGGATGTCCCCAACGCGGATATTGAGCTGCCCGACTTTCTCAAGCGGCGACGACCCCGGCGTTAATCCTGAAGCTAGGCCAAATTCCCCATGGGTGCTCGGTAGCACGGGTGCTAAAATCGCTAAGACTGTCCTTCGGGGGTTCATGTGTATCGCACCACCTCCCTGCCGGTAGCCACCACCCCGCTGCACATCAGCGACCACCATCGACTGCGACTCTTTTCCGGCTCCGCTAACCCAGCCCTCGCGCAAGAGATCGCTAGGCACCTGGGGATGGATCTGGGGCCAATGGTGCGGAAGCAGTTTGCCGATGGTGAACTCTACGTTCAGATTCAGGAATCGATCCGCGGCTGTGATGTTTACCTGATTCAGCCCACCTGCCGGCCGGTCAACGACCACCTTATGGAGTTGTTGATCATGATTGATGCGTGTCGTCGAGCCTCGGCCCGACAAATTACGGCTGTGATGCCCTACTACGGCTATGCCCGCGCCGACCGCAAGACCGCCGGACGAGAAGCCATTAGTGCAAAGTTGGCAGCTAACCTCATCACCCAAGCAGGAGCAAACCGGGTGCTGGCCATGGATTTACACGCTGCCCAAATCCAGGCTTACTTTGATATTCCCTTCGACCACGTTTACGCCGGTCAAGTCCTTCAGGACTACATCGCTAGTAAGCAACTCGCGGATCTCGTCATTGTCTCCCCGGATGTGGGAGGGGTGGCGCGGGCACGATCCTTTGCCAAAAAACTCAACGATGCCCCCCTCGCCATCATCGACAAGCGCCGCCAGGCTCACAATGAAGCTGAGGTGATGCACATTATTGGTGATGTGCGGGGCAAAACAGCCGTTTTAGTGGATGACATGATTGATACGGCTGGCACTATTTCCGAAGGCGCCCGACTACTCCGCAGGGAAGGTGCGAAGGCGGTGTTTGCTTGCGCCAGTCACGCGGTCTTTTCCCATAAGTCTCTAGAACGCCTAGCAAGTGGGCTATTTGAAGAGGTGGTAGTCGCCAATACCATTCCTGTTCCTCTTGATCAGCATTTTCCGCAATTGAGAATTCTGTCCGTGGCTGGTGTGCTGGGGGAGGCGATTTGGCGAGTACACGAAGATAGTTCCGTCAGTAGTATGTTCCGGTAGGTTACCCCAAGTCCCCCGAGGTTTCATGATCAAGTATGATTCTTGGCCTGTGAGTGTTTTCATAGGTCTGCTGGCGGTTGCTGCCTTACTGGCCCTCAACTGCTTCATCATCATCAACCCTGGAGAAGCGGGTGTTCTCAGTATTTTAGGTAAGGCCCAAGATGGCCCCTTGCTTGAGGGTTTCCATTTCAAACCCCCGCTCATTTCTCAGGTTGATGTCTATGATGTGACTGTTCAGAAATTTGAGGTTCCGGCGCAGAGCGCCACCCGCGATCTCCAGGATTTAACAGGTCGATTTGCCATTAACTTTCGACTGGACGCCGAGCGAGTTGTCGAGGTGCGGCGCACCCAGGGTAGCCTGGAAACCATTGTCGCTAAAATCATTGCCCCCCAAACCCAGGAGTCCTTTAAGATTGCAGCGGCACAACGCACCGCCGAGGAAGTGATCACCCGGCGAAACGAACTTAAGGAAGACTTTGATCGCGCCCTCAGTCAGCGGTTAGAGAAGTACAGCATTCTCGTCCTAGACACCAGTGTGGTGGATCTCAATTTCTCGCAAGAGTTTGCCCGTGCTGTCGAGGAGAAACAAATTGCTGAGCAGCAAGCGCAGCGGGCTGTTTATGTGGCTCAATCGGCTGAACAGGAAGCCCAGGCGGAGATCAATCGCGCCAAGGGGAAGGCAGAGGCTCAACGGCTACTTGCTGAAACGCTGAAGGCTCAGGGGGGTGAACTTGTCCTGCAAAAAGAAGCTATTGAAGCCTGGAAATCGGGGGGTGCCCAGGTGCCGCAGGTCTTGGTGTTGGGTAAGGAAGGGGCTGGGCTGCCGCTGCTGTTTAACGTGAATGGGTCAGATAAGTAGCCCTGGGGAATGATCTCCCAATCGATTGGACACAACTCTGTAATTGGATGGAACAGCTAGGCACGCTACCTTATCGAGTTCGCCTGGAAAGTTAGTTTGAGGGGTAATTCGAGCTATGGGCGATACTGGATTCGAACCAGTGACCCCTTCCGTGTGAAGGAAGTGCGC
>JACYLR010000196.1 GCA_015272465.1 Gloeomargaritaceae cyanobacterium C42_A2020_066 | reverse complement strand
CCTTCTAGGGTGAGGACTGGCTACACTGGAGGAGTGTTTAACATTTCCTAATGGTTCTTTAGGAAACCTGATCATTCGGGAAAGGAGCCAGTCATGACGGTATGGACAACGTGTCGTCGTAGTTTTCAGCGCCTGTTGTTCGGGCTGATGATTCTCTGGATGGGTGTCCTGGTTGCCGGCCGGCCGGCCGCGGCCGCCACGGTGGAAATCAAAATGGGCACGGACAATGGCCTGCTCAGTTTTCAACCGGCCCAGGTGAGCATCAAGCCAGGGGACACGGTGAAGTGGGTGAATAACAAACTGCCCCCTCACAACATCGTTTTTGAGCCGTCGGGGATTCCTGGTGGGGATCAGGCCGTGGCCACCGAGCTTTCTCATCAGGGGATGCTGTTCAGTCCTGGTGAAGCGGTTGAGGTGACCTTCAGTCCTGAGTTACCGGCGGGAACCTACACCTACTACTGTGCGCCACACCGGGGTGCAGGCATGGTGGGCAAAATCACCGTTGAGGGTTAGCCTGTCCCGGCCAAGCTGTGGGTACAACCTCGGCCGGCCGCACGCCTCCACTCATGCCTCCTCCTCGTTGGCTTCCCCATCGACCGGGAGATGGGTTGGGTGTAGGCATTGACCTCGGGTCAGAATGGCCTCCGCCAGGATTAAATCCTCCGGTGTGGTGATTTTCAGGTTTGTTTCCTCGCCCATCACCACCTGTACGGGCTGGCGGCAGCGCTCAAACAGGGCCGCATCGTCCGTCACCTCCCACCCTTGGGCGCGAGCCTTCTGGTGGCAGTCTTTAAGCACATCGACCGTGAAGCCCTGGGGGGTCTGGGCTGCCCACAGATCGGCACGGGGTGGGGTGGCAGTGATCAGGCCCTCCTGAACGACCTTGATGGTGTCCTTCACGGGCACGGCGGCGATCAGACCGGGGCAGTCGTGCAGGCCGGCCGCACAGCGCTCGAATAGATTGGGGGTGGCCAGGCAGCGAGCACCGTCGTGGATGAGCACGCCTTGGGCACTCGTAGGCAGGGCCTGGAGACCGTTGTAGACCGAGGCTTGGCGGGTAGTGCCGCCAGGAATGAGATGGACAGGCAGGGGCAACTTCAGGTCGGCCAAGATCGCCTCTAAGTCCGGCCGATCCTGGGACTGGCAGAGCACCCCAATCCAGGTGATTGAGGGAGCCGCTGCGGCTCGCAACAACGTCCACGCCAAGATCGGCCGGCCGAGTAGGGGCAAGAGCAACTTATTCCGGTCACTGCCCATCCGCTGGCCCCGGCCGGCCGCTGGGATTAACAGGTGCATACCTTAGGACTGAACTGTGTCTTCCCCATCTTCCCCAACTGTAGGCTGCTCAGGACGTGCCGGCCGGCCGAGTTCCACCAATCCAGGGGGGAGACTCACCCCAATCCACCCTTGGGCGAGGTTGACCACCGGCACGATGTCCTCCACAAAGGGTACCCAGAAGGTGCGGCCATCTGTTCCCTGCACCTCGAGTAAATCGTTGCCTGCCGGAATCACCGCCCGGACAACGCCCAGGGTTTCGGTTGTGGTGGCATCCACGATCGCCAGTCCGATTAGGTCAGGGATATGAAACTCCCCGGGTTCCAAATGGGGGCGCTCCGAGGCCGGTACCCAAAGTTGGCAACCCCGCAACTGTTCAGCTTGGGTGCGGTTCGTGATCCCCTCCAGCTTGAGGACGTAGGTGTTTTTGCCTGGAATCCAGCGGCCGGCCAGCAACTCGACCGGTTGTGGCTCCGGCCGGCCGGGGTCAGAGAGCCAGCGGCGGCCAGGTTCCAGAAAACGCTCTGGGAAATCTGAGAGGGACTGAACCCGCACCTCGCCTTTAAGGCCCTGGGCACCGAGAATCCGCCCAATCTCCAGCCACTCTGGTGCAGCCGCCGCCCCACCACTGCCGCTCATTCTATTGAAGTCATCAGGGTCAAGAGACTGCACAGGCACCGCTAGGGAATCAACCCGCACTCAAAGAGCTTATTGGCAATGGGTGCGGCCACCTGATTGATAAACGCGGTGCGCAGTTGGGGGTCGGATTGGAGAAACTGAATGGCTCGCTGCTCCATTTCCCGCTTTGCCCCGCTGGGGGGTTGACTCTTTTCCTGGGCGAGTTGCTGACAAGAACTGTTCTGGTACTTCTCGATCACCTTGTTGGCAACCAGGTTCACGATTGGGGGCGGGCCGGGTGGGGGAGGCGCAGGCTGGGCTGCCGCAAGGCCCGCATTGACCGTTGCCGCCGTGACTAGGAGGAAAAAACTGGGTTTAGACATCCGATGCATCCTGTGGCAGGGGGCCAGAACTCAGTCTATCGGTCTTGGGTCAAGTGGGCGAACCGGCTTTCCCCACGGCTGGGTTAGCGAATCCCTATAGGTCGGCCGCGTCGGCAGGTTCCAGGTCTTCAGGTCGGAAGGTGACCAGCTTGTCCCAGTTGCCCCCTTCAAACAGCACGGCGGCTCGGCCATCAGCCATCCGTTGAATCTGGCCCCGGAAACCGTAGTACACATCCCCCGGATTTTTAACCCGCACCGAGGCGCCTGGGTAGAAGATGGTCAAGTCCATAGTTCTAGGCAGCAAGGACAGCATCTAAAAGCATAGCGCTCACCTCTGGCAACGGGGAGGGCTATGCACCGGCCGGCCGGGTCAGAAGCGTAGACTGCGGCGGTGGTTGGCCACGGATTGCACGAGGCCCAGGGCCAGGAAGTTGGTGAGCAGCGCCGAGCGACCGTAGCTCAGCCAGGGCAAGGGAATCCCCGTGATCGGGGCGAGGCCAATGGTCATGCCGATGTTGACCAGGGTTTGGAAAATGATCATCGACAGGACGCCAATCACCACCAAAGACCCAAATCCGTCCTTGGCACTGCGGGCGATCAGAATCAGGCGCAGGCAGATCACCCAGAACAGGATGAGCACGGTCATGGCCCCGACGAACCCCAATTCCTCGCCGATGGCCGAGAAGATAAAGTCGGTGTTCTGCTCTGGAATAAAGCTCAATTGGGTCTGGGTACCCTGGAAGAGGCCGCGGCCCCAAAACTCTCCAGAACCAATAGCAATCCGGGATTGAATCAAGTGGTAGCCGCCCCCTAGGGGATCCTTATCGGGATCGAGAAACAGGATTAGCCGATCCTTCTGATAGTCCTTCAGGAGGCCCCAGAGGATATACCCCAACTGGCCAGACACCAGGTTGATGATCAGGGCACCGAAGGCTGCTAGGCGGGGCCAGGGCAGGGTCAACCAGGCTGTCAGGGCCATGCCCAGTACCCAAAGCCCCCAGGCTACCAGGGAGACGTTGAATAGGATAGCAGCCACCAAAGGTGACAGCAGGAGGGTGATCCAGGAAAGGCGAATGTTAGCCCAGTAGAGCATCCCCAGGGCAATGGCCACAAAGACGAGAGCGGTGCCCAAGTTGGGCTGGAGGAAAATGAGGATCCACGGTAGGGCAATCACACCCGCAGCTTGGAGGATGGTATCCAGGCCGGCCGGCCGGGGTTTTTGCAGGAGTGCGGCCAGGGAGAGGATCAAACTCAGCTTGGCCAACTCCGAAGGTTGCAGGTGAAAACCACCAATCGACAGCCAGCGTTCAGCCCCCAGGGCCGTTGTCCCCACAAACATCACCAGCACCAGCAGGGCGTTGGCGGCGGCGTAGATCACCCAATGCCACTGGAGCAGGATTTCATAGTGCCAACGGGCCAAGCCAAAGGTGAGGGCGACGCCTAGGCCAATCATCAGGCTGTGCTGAAGCCAGTCACTGCTGTCGCGAGTTAGGCCGGTGCTGTAGATTGCCAGGGTACCCAACAGGGCGAGGGCAAGGGTGGCCCCCAGCAGCCAAAGATCAATGTCCTTCCAGGGCTGCCAGGTGATCTGCCAGCGGGTAGACCAGGTGGGACGATAGGTCATGGGACGCATTGTGAACCACGGTGAAGACCTGGCAGGCATTCTGCCACAGGTGGGCTAGGGGAGGCCGGGGCCGGTCAAGTGGTGGAAGCGCCAGACAAATAGGCCGGCCGAGACGGCAACACCCAGGGATTGGCCCAACCAGAGGCCCGTGCCCTGCAATTGCAGCGGGAATCCTAGGGCCACGCCACTGGCCAAGCCAATGCCCCAAAAGGCCACAAAGCTCAGTAAAACCGGGATACGAGTATCTTTCAGGCCCAAGAGGGCACCGGAAGCAGTTTTTTGGGCACCGTCGAGTACCTGGGACAGGGCAGCCACGACCAGAATAGGAAGGGCAAGCCGCAGAACTTCCTGGCTTTCGGGGTGGGACAGGTCGAGGAAGAAACCCACCAAGGCACGGGGAAAAGCCAACAACAGAATCGCGGCCACCGTCATGAATCCCACGCCTAAGCCAATGGCGACCCGGCCGGCCTGGCGAGCCGCGCTCAAGTCCCCTTGACCCAGCCAGAAGCCCACCCGAGCGGTGGCGGCAAACGACATGCCTAGGGGAACCATAAAAATCACAAACAGGCTTTGAAACACAATCTGGTGGGCAGCCAACACCGCCACCCCCAAAACCCCCATCAGGTAGGAGACCACCAGAAACAGGCCAATCTCGAGGGCGGAGGAGAGACCAGTCGGAATCCCCAGGTTCACCAAGGCACCCAGCTTGGGTAAATCGAGGCGGTGGAGTTCTCTAAAAATGCGGTAGGGCTGGAAGGCCGGCCGGCCGGCCATGTAGAGTGCCAAGCTGAGAAACATGCCCCACTGGGCCATCAGACTGGCGAGGGCGAGGCCGGTGAGTTCCAGCCGCGGGAAGCCCCAGTGTCCAAAGCCCAGGACGTAGTTCCCCAGGATGTTAAACAGGGTTGCCCCCAGGACAATCGCCATCACGGGCCCAGTGTCCGCCAAACTGGCCATGGCACCCCGCAGCACCGCAAACCCTAGACCCGGTGCAAACCCCCAAGCCAACACATCCAGGTACTGTTTCGCCAGGGCAACCGTGGTCGGCGCTTGACCCAGGTGGGACAAAAAGAGTTCGCTGCGGCTGAGAACCAGGCTTGTCGGTAGGGCAATCAGCAGGGTCAACCACAGTCCCTGGCGGATCAGGATGCCCACCGCCTTCGGCCGGCCGGCCCCCAGGGCTTCGGAGACCAGGGGGGAAACCCCCGCCACCCCACCCATCGCCGTTGCCAGCAGGGCAAAAAAAGTCATGGAGGCCAAGCCGCCGCTCGCCAGGGTTGCGGCCCCTAACCAGCCCATCATCACCGTGTCAACCAAACCTGTGGAAGCTTGGGCCACTTGGGCCAAGGCCAAGGGGATGGCCAGCCCTAAAAAGGCCCGCATTTCCTGGCGCAGGGTCACTTTAGGAGCGCAAACGGTCATCTCTCAGGTTGCGAAAAAGCGAAGGGTCAACCGCTTCCCTACTCTAGCCCGCCGGGTTTGCCCGCCAATTCTGAACCTTCCTGGACAGTCCTAGGGACATACCCCTGGTCGGCTCTATGCTCAACCCAAGACCTACGAGGAACATGTTGGGAGTAGCGGTGATGAGCAGTAAACAAAGGGGGGCAGTCGGACTGGCCCTTGTCATCGGGATTGCCTTGTTCCTCTGGGGCCTGGGCGGCCGGCCGGCTTTGGCAGACACCTGCACCCTGAGGATCCTGGGGTGGGAGGGGTACATGGATCGTTCGTTTGTTCAACCGTTTGAGCAGGAAACCGGTTGCAAGGTGATCGCTACCTATGCCGGCTCTTCCGATGAGATGTACGCCAAAATCCGGGCCGGTAAGGGGAAGACCTATGACTTGGTGACCGCCTCCGGAGATCTGACCAAGCGCCTCTACGATTCTGGCCTTGTGGAACCCCTGAATCTGAGCCGTGTCCCCCATGTTCAGGATCTGTTTCCTCTGTTTGACAAACCGCCCTACAACACCTTTGCCGGCCGGCCCTATGGGGTGTCCATTGCCTGGGGGCCAGACTTCTTGATCTACGACACCACCGCCTTTGAGCAAACACCGACCTCCTGGAAGGTACTCTACCAACCCGAGTTGCGCGGTAAGGTTTCGTTGCCGGACTACCCGATTTTCACGGCCGACATTGCCCTCTGGCAGGGCACGCCTGATATTTACGATCTGGATGATGCCGCCCTCCAAGGGCCGATCCGCGACCACCTTTTTCCCCTGCGCCCCCAGGTTCGCAAGTTCTGGAGTAGTCAGGGGGAATTAGCCCAACTGTTCTTGAACAAGGAAATTACTGCCGCCTGGGGCTGGCCAGTGACTCTGGAGGAACTGAAGCGGGCTGATTTCCCGGTGGGGGCCACCATTCCCCAGGAGGGCACAACCGGCTGGAGCGACTCCTGGATGCTGATCAAAGGCTCGAAACAGGCAGACACGGCCTACCGCTGGATGAACTACATGCTCACGGGGCCAGCCCAGAAGCAAATGACGGAAGTGACTGGCTACTGGCCGGTCTCGCAGCAAATCCTGCCCCTGTTGAGCGCGGCGCAACGGCGGGACTGGCACCTCGATGATCTTCAGGACTACTACAGCAATATCCACTTTTGGGAGACCGTACCCAATTACGACGAGTGGGTAGCCCTCTGGAATGACTTCCGGGGACAGTAGGGGATGCTGGGCAAGCGGGGGAGCCGGCCGGCCGGCCGCACTTGGGGCTTTTGGGGGACGTTCTTACCACCGTTCCTGTGGTTGAGCGGGTTTTACCTAGTGCCCCTAGGGGTGCTGCTCAGCTATGCCTTTTTGCGCCATGAATACGTCACTATCCTGCCAGAGTTCACCTGGGATAACTTTCATCAGATCGCCCAGGGGGTGGGCTATCGCCATACGCTGCTGCGAACCGTGGGCGTGGCCAGCCTCGTCACCCTGATTGACCTAATCCTGGCCTTTCCCGCTGCCTACTGCCTGGCATTCCAGGCCGGCCGGTTCAAGGGGCTACTCTCCCTGCTGATCCTGCTACCCCTGTGGTCGAGCTACCTAGTGCGGGTGTTCGCGTGGCGGATCATCCTGGGAACCAATGGCATCCTCAACAGCCTCCTGGTGACCCTGGGGGTGCTGGAGCAGCCCTCGCCCTGGTTCTTGTACAACCTGTTTTCCATGACCGTGACCCTGTGCTATGTCTGGCTGCCCTTCATGGTTTTGCCTCTGGTGACTGCTTTGGAACGGCTGCCCCGCCGTCTGCTAGAAGCGGCCGCCGATCTGGGGGCTGCCCCCTGGCAGGGGTTTCGTCAGGTGACCCTACCCCTCGTGCTACCGGGGCTACTGGCCGGTTGTCTGTCGGTGTTCAGCCTCACCCTGGGGGACTACATTACCCCCACCCTGATCGGTGGTTCGGGGGATATTCTGGTGGGTAATCTGGTTGCCAGTCAGTTCGGCGTGGCTGCCAATTGGCCCCTGGGGTCAGCTTTCGCAGTGCTGATGCTGGGTCTGTTATTTACGCTGATGGTTTTCCTGGCCCGGCGCGGCGTCTTGGAGAACCTGTGAACGCGCTACTAGCCCTGTGGACTGGCTTGGTCTACCTGTTTCTCTATTTGCCCATTGGGGTGATTGTCCTGTTCAGCTTCAGTCAAGGGCGGGTGCTGGCCCTGCCGATTCGAGGCTGGACCCTGGATTGGTACCGCCAAGCCCTCAGCGATGATCGTCTGCGCAGTGGCTTGCTCACCAGCCTGGAGGTGGCGGCGGCAGCCACAGGACTTGCCTTGGTGTTGGGCAGTCTGGGAGCTTTTGCCCTCCAACGCTACACGATTCCCGGCCGGCCGGCCTTGCGCACACTAGTGGTGCTGCCCATTATTCTGCCCGGTATCCTCACCGGGGTGGCCATGCTCAGTGGCTTTGCCGCCTTGGACATTCCCCTGGGATTGACCACAGTAATCGCAGGCCATGTCACCATTGGCTTGCCCGTCGTCCTGAACACGGTGGCGGCGCGGGTGGCACGACTCCCCCAATCCCTAGAGGAAGCCGCCGCAGATTTGGGTGCAACCCCCTGGCAAACCTTTTGGCAGGTGGTGTTTCCCAACCTGCGTTCAGCCCTGACCGCCGGGGGCCTGCTGGCCTTTACCCTCAGCTTTGATGAAATTATTGTCACTCTCTTCCTGACTGGCGAGGATAATACCCTGCCGATGGAAATCTGGGCCAGGTTGCGCTTTGGCATGACGCCGGCCATCAATGCCACGGTGAGCTTAATCCTGGGATTCTCTCTGGCGCTCGCCCTGATCAGTCAGCGCCTCGCCCTGACCCAACCGCTCAAGGATTAGGTTCACGCCTCTACGCGCCAACCGCTGGTTAGGGGGCTTGAGGAACACCTTCCGCCACCTGATGGGTGCTAGTGGGGCGCGCCTGTGAAGGATTGAGGCCCTTGCATCCGCCGATCCAGATTGCCCAATGTCTGGGTGAAAGATCCCCAGGTGTTCAGGTGCATCCTGAGGACTAGGCGTTACTAACGATGGTCGGTGATGACGACGCACAGAGGTGCTTGCGCGACGAACTCATCGGGGTTGCCTATGACGTTATAACTCCAGGGTACCCCCATGATGGTTGGGGCTGTCTACGGCGATCAGGGCACCTGCCCATTGGAGTTTATCCCTGAGGGTTCGGTAGTAGGAATAGTTTTCCTGGAGGATGATGAACTGGGCGTAGGCTGCTGAGCGAGAGACATCGACCCGCTGGCCCGGCCAGATCGACGTCGCTAAAACCCCATCCATCCACAGTTTGGTACTCAAATCCACGTCCTTGAGGGGCCAGACACTGACCACAAACCCCGGTGGCAGGACAATCGGCCGGCTAGAGAGACTTTGGGGGCAAATGGGTGTGACGGCGATGGCATCCATGCCGGGGTGCAGAATCGGGCCTTGGGCCGATAGGGTGTAGGAGGTAGAACCCGTAGGGGTGGCGACCACCAGTCCATCTCCTTGGTACTGATCGACAATTTCGCCGTCAATCGCCATTTCTAGGAAAGAGGTGGCCAGCCGCTCTGCGGAGGCGGGCTTGATACACATCTCATTGAGGGCATGAAAAATGTCACTGATGGGTTCGCGCGTATCTGGGTTCCCCTCAAAAACCTGGGCTTGGAGCATCATCCGTTGTTGCACCGCAAACCGGTCGTTCAGCAGCCGCTGCCATACTTGCTCCGTGTCCCGAAACACGTCCAGGGACTCAGTGAGGAACCCTAAATGCCCTCCGATGTTGACCGCCAAGATGGGGATGCCCTCTGGCGCTAGATGGCGGGCAGCGCCCAGGGTGGTGCCATCTCCACCAAGGACGATGGCTAGGTCAATCGGCCGGCCGGCCGAGGCCAGGAAAACGGGGTAGGGGTTGTCCTTAGATCCACTGGGGCCCATAAGCACCCGGCAGCCGAGGGCCTTAAGTTCTTGGTCGCAGCGTTGCGCCCACCTGCGGCTGGTGGAGTCACCGGCTTTGTAGACAATGATGACTTGGTCGAGTTTCACGCAGCGTGTTGAAAGACAACAAAAAAGAGGGATATTCTCCCTTCAGTTTATGCGCCCGAACCCTCGATCCTGTTGCCAAGACCCGAACGGGAAGCTACAGACCAATGCTCAAGCGACCAGTTAGACGTAGGTAAATTGACTGCTTGCCAAGTCGAGAGTCGTGACGTTCTGCCCTAGGGCAATCACGTTGTCAGAGCGTCTCCGAATCTCAGCATTTGAGAGTTCTGAGTGTTCGCCATGAGGGGCTACATGGGTAGGTTGGGGTTTGCCAAGTGGACTTGACTCTCTGGTGGACGAGAGGCAAGAGGATAGTCTCGATACTGTTCAAGCGTGGGGTATGGCTCAGGTAAATCTGCAGATTCAGGGCATGCACTGTGCCAGTTGTGGTCAGCGTGTCGAGGCAGCCCTGGAGCGGTTGCCGGGCATCCAGTCGTGTAGTGTCAGTCTGGCGACCCACGAGGCGTCGGTGGTCTATGACCCGGCTCAGTTAACGGTGGGTGAAATGAGTCAGGCCCTAGGACAGGCGGGGTATCCAGCCGAACCGGCCGGCCGGCCGACCCAGGGAAACCCGTTGCTGTCTCTCCGCCTCGGCCTGAGTTTGTTGGGGTCAGCTCTCCTGATGGTTGGGCATCTCCACAGTGCGCCGGGCCACGGTCTATTCCCGATGCTGGCCAATCCGTGGGTGCAGGGGGCGTTGGCAACACCCATTCAAGTGTGGGGGGGCTGGCCCTTCTATCAGGGCGCTTGGCGGGCGCTGCGCCAGGGTTACACCGATATGAATACTTTGATTGTCCTGGGTACCACGACCGCCTACGCCTACTCCCTGGGGGTGATTTTGATACCAGAGGCTTTGCACATCCAGGGAGTACACCCAGAAGTCTATTTCGAAGCGGCAGCGATGATCATTACCCTGACTCTGCTCGGCCGTGGTTTGGAGCAGCGGGCACGGGGGGAGACCTCAGCCGCCTTACGCGCCCTCATGCGCCTGGAAGCCCAGACGGTGCGCGTCCTGGATGCAGGTCAGGAGCAGGTCGTTCCCCTTGATACGGTTCAAGTAGGAGATGTGGCTGTAATCCGTCCGGGGGAGCGCATTCCGGTCGATGGCACGGTGATCGCCGGCACTTCGACGGTGGACGAGGCGCTGGTGACGGGGGAAAGCCAGCCGGTACTGAAGCAAGTGGGGGATGGAGTGGTCGGCGCAACCCTGAACCAGTTGGGCCATTTGCAGATTCGAGTAAGCCGGGTGAGGGAAGCGACGTTTCTGGCTCAGATGATTGCCTGGGTGCAGCGTGCCCAAGCGTCCAAGGCCCCCATTCAGCACCTGGCTGACCGGATCACTGGGAGATTTGTGCCGGCTGTGCTGGGGCTGGCCCTCGTCACCTTCGGTCTGTGGTTGGGACTGACGGGTAATCTGTCCCTGGCGCTGGTGACGGCGGTGAGTGTGCTGATCCTCGCCTGTCCCTGTGCCTTGGGGCTGGCCACCCCCGCCGCGATCACGGTGGCCATGGGGCGTGGGGCTACCCTGGGTCTGCTGTTCAAAACCGCTGCCAGCCTGGAGGAGGCCGGCAGGATACACACGGTGGTGCTCGATAAGACGGGAACCCTGACCTGGGGCCGGCCGGCCGTGACCCAGTTTGTCAGTCAGGGGGATCTCCCAACGCGCCAACTGTTGGCGTGGGTCGCTGCCCTAGAGCGCCACTCGGAACATCCCCTAGCCCAGGCGATTGTGGCCTTTGCCACCGATCAGGGCGCGGTTGACCCAGAACTGGAGGTGACGGATTTTGTGGCCGAGCCAGGGCGAGGGGTACGGGGCCAAGTGGCCGGCCGGCCGGTGTGGGTGGGGACGGCAGACTGGCTCCAGACGCTGGGCTGTGAGGTGGGAACCTGGCCGACCCAGGCCGAGGCTTGGGAAGCGGCTGGCCAGACTGTGGTGTATCTGGCGGTCAGTGACGCGGTGCTGGGTTTCATGGCCCTGGCAGATGGCCTCAAGCCCACCTCAGCACAGGCTGTCCACGACCTCGCTTCCTTGGGGCTGGAGGTAGTGATGCTTACGGGCGACAACCCCCAGGTCGCGGCGGTCATCGCCCAACAGGCGGGCATTGCGCGGGTGATCGCTGGAGTGCGCCCAGACCAGAAGGCTGCCGCCATTGCCCAACTCCAGGCGGCCGGCCGGCGGGTGGCCATGGTGGGGGATGGCCTCAATGACGCCCCAGCCCTGGCCCAGGCGGATGTGGGCATCGCCCTAGGCACTGGTACCGATCTAGCCATAGCCACCAGCGACGTAACCCTGATCAGCGGGGATTTGATGGGGGTTGTCCAAGCCATTCACCTGAGCCGCCTCACCCGCCGCGCTATTCGCCAGAACTTGGCCTTCGCCTTTGGCTACAACCTGGTGGGTCTGCCGGTGGCCGCAGGTGTACTCTACCCCTTCACCGGCTGGCTTCTCAACCCAGCCCTCGCCGGCGCTGCGATGGCCCTCAGTTCCCTGTCAGTGGTGGCCAATGCCTTACGATTGCGCCACGCCAAGATCGTTACCAAGGGGTATACAAGGGGTAGATAAAAAAGAGTCAGCTCCTAGCAGTTGACGTACTGGGTCAGTTCCCAGGCACTGACTTGGGCCTTGTAGGCATCCCATTCCTGGTACTTCAAGTCCAGATAGATTTTGGCCCCCAGATCCCCCAGGGTTGCCATCAGGAGATCATCCTCGGTCAAGGCGTGGAGTGCCTCCAATAGGGTGGCTGGTAGCGGGGTTAACCCAGGGAACTCTAGGCCACGGGTGAACATATTTTCATCCAGCCGCTGACCAGGGTGGAGGCCCCCATCCATACCTGCCAGGCCGGCCGCCACTAGCCCCGCCTCCGCCAGGTAGAGATTTGCGGCCCCATCTATCATCCGGCACTCAAATCGCCCACCCTCAGGAATGCGGATCAGGTGGGTGCGGTTATTCGCCCCATAGGACACATAGCGAGGACTCCAGGTGGCACCAGAGGTGGTGCTGCTGGCCTGCAACCGTTTGTAGGAGTTGACCGTGGGGTTGCACAGAGCCGCAAGGCCACGCGCGTGGGCCATCACCCCCGCCAGGAAGGCATAGCCTGCTGCCGATAGGCCCAGTTCTCCCTGGGGGTCGTCAAACAGATTCTGCTCACCGTCCCAGAGACTGATGTGGAGGTGGGCACCGTTGCCCGTCAGATGGCCAAAGGGCTTGGGCATGAAGGTGGCGGTGAGGCCCTGCTGCTCTGCCAGGGTCTTGACCATGTACTTGAAAAAGGCGTGGCGGTCGGCGGTGGTCAGGGCATCGCTGTAGGTCCAGTTGATCTCGAACTGGCCATTGGCATCTTCGTGGTCACATTGGTAGGGACCCCAGCCCAGATTCTCCATGGCCTTGACTAGGGTGGAAATCAGGTCGAACTGGCGCATCAAATTGCCCTGGTCGTAGCAGGGCCGGCCGGCCGTGTCCCGCGCATCGGCCACCTGGTAACTGCCCGCCTCTTCCTTAAGCAGAAAGAACTCGGCCTCTACCCCAGTTTTGAGGGTGTACCCCCGGCCGGCCGCCTGCTGGAGCGCCTTTTTTAGGATTGTCCGGGGGGCAGCGGCAAAGGGTTTGCCGCAGTAGTACACATCGCTCGCCACCCAGGCTACGGCCGGCCGCCAAGGCAGAATGATCAGCGAGTCGGGGTCGGGAATGGCCACAATATCCGGCACATCCGGCCCCAGACCCAGGTTGGAGGCAAAGGGCGCAAAACAGGCTCCATTGCGGGCGAGGCCAGCCGCCTGGGAAGCTGGCACCAGCTTGGCTCGCATCCCCCCCAGCAAATCCACATAGGACACCAGGAAGAACTCTAGGTCATACTCCTGCGCCAGATCGGCCAGGCTACGCGACTCACCCAGGACAGAGACCACCCGCGTACCTCCTGCTTTGATTGAAAAGGAATACTGTCATGACCGAGACTGGACACCCTCCAGGTAACGCTAGCCGCTCATGGGTTTTCTGTAGTTAGCTATACCGAAAATTTCACTTATCAACCCTGAGTTCGGGTGATTTAGTAGCAGGCTTGACATAATTTTCCCTACCCTAGGCCCAAACTTGTCATATCATCTGGCGGTTCCCTGTAAACCTGGAGAGATTGAACTGATATGCCACCGGAAGTGCAGGAGCTACAAGGCACTGTGAGTGCCCTGGGTACATTTGTGTCTGAGTCTTTCTACTACTACGCCTCAGTGTTCATGTTGATTATTCATGTGGGCTTTCTGGCCTACGAAGGCGGTGTTTCGCGAGCCAAAAATGTCCTCGCCACCATGGTCAAAAATCTGATCACTTTGGCAACTGTAGGGCTAACCTTTTTCTTCTTCGGGTGGTGGGTGTACAATGCCTTCCCACTATGGCCAGTGAATGGGCCAATTATGGGACCGTGGACGACTCCAACCGAGGCCATCAAGGCGGCCTTTGCCTACGTCGAGACGGCCTATCCCTGGTCTCCTAACCTCGGCCCCAACACGGCGGATAGCCTGACTGGAGTTTTCTGGTTTGCCTTTGCTTTATTTGCGATGACCACGGCGTCCATTCTCTCCGGGGCATTGATCGAGCGTGTAAAGCTGGGGGGCTATTTCATTCTGTCAATTATTCTGGGAAGCTTCACTTGGGTGGTGGGGGCTGCTTGGGGCTGGAATGCCTTTGGCTGGTTCCTGACCCAGTTTGGTTACCACGACTTTGGCTGTTCCGCAGTTGTCCATGCGATTTCCGGTTTCTTTACGCTGGGGGTTTTGATCAATCTGGGGCCCCGGATCGGAAAATTTGACGAAAACGGCCGGCCGAGGGCTATTTTGCCCCATAACCTGCCCCTGACCATGGTGGGGTTGATGCTGATCTTTGTCGGTTTCTACGCCTTCCTGGCAGCCTGTGTCATTTTCTTGCCGGGCTACCAAGGGATCACCTCGATCTATGGTTCCCCAATGACCTTGGCTTCCATCGGCGTCAACACGACCATTGCCCTCGCTACGGGTTTAATGGGGGCTTATATTTCTACCAAGGCCGACCCCTTCTACACCATTTCTGGCGGCCTGGCGGGGATTATCAGTGTCAGTGCCGGCATGGATCTCTACCACCCAGTGTTGGTTATTCCCATTGCCTTCTTCGCCGCCTTCACGTTTCCCTACGTCGCCAACTTCATTGAGAAGCTCAAGATCGATGATGCGGTTGGCGCCTTTGCCGTGCATGGGTATTGCGGGGTTGTGGGCACTGTGGCCGTGGGCCTATTCGCCACAGGTTACATTCAGGCGGATGGCGTACCCGCCACAAGTTTTATCGGACAACTGGTACCGCTTTTGATCATGATCATTTTCCTGGGCTTCTTGCCGGGCTATGGCGTCAGCCTGGTGCTCAAGCAATTGGGCCTGTTGCGGATTCCCGATGAAGAGGAGATTCAGGGTCTGGATCTCTCTGATTTAGGTGTGGAAACAGCCTACCCCGAGTATTCACTGACCATGCGGCCTGATTTGCGCAGTCAACCCTAGTTGCTGGTGGAGCCTGATTATGACGAGTCCGTTTAAGACCTATGCCGAGTTCAGTGGCGCTGAGGGGGGGATTTATGCCTTTGCCAACAACCCCAGCATCATCATGGCGCTCCTGGGGATTTCGGTGCTGTTGTTTCTCTACTTCCTCTTGTTTACCTGTGCCCCCAAGATGATGAATGGGGCGAACCGGGTACCACCCACCGCTATCGGGCTGTTGATTGGGGTGGGACTGGTGCCCATTCTGACGGCCCTCTATGCCACTCCAGCAGATGCGATAGCCGGGCCAAACGCTACAATGGAAAGCCAAAGCTGGAATGGAATGCCCTGGCTACTGACCCTGACCGCTGGGGGTGTAGCCTGGCACGGGTGGCGCAAGGGGCAGCGCCGCCGCCGCAGCCGCCGCTAGGTCTCTCGCTAGGGAACCCGATTGGCCCTCTCTGGTTGGGGAGGGCCTTTTTATGTGTTTGCAACCCTTTGACCTCTAGTGCGGCGCAATCCGGGGCAACCCAGGTGTCAAGCTGGAAGAGGGACGCTGAGGAAGGGTAGATGAAACTGCTGCTGGTGGAGGATGATGCGAGCCTGGTTGACCTGCTGCGGCCGGCCCTGGAAGCCCAACACTACGTGGTCGATGTCTGCGCCAACGGTCAGGACGCCTGGGAGATGGTGCAAGCCTATGCCTACGACCTACTGATTTTGGATGTGATGCTGCCGGGACTGGATGGCATCAGCCTCTGCCGTCGGCTGCGCCAAGAGGGCTATCGCCAGTCCATTCTGATGCTGACAGCCCAGGGGAGTGATCGAGAGCGAATTTTGGGGCTGGATACGGGGGCGGATGACTACGTGGTCAAGCCCTTCAATCTGGCGGAACTGCTGGCCCGGTTGCGCGCCTTGGCCCGCCGGGAGGGGGATTCGGCTCCGCCCGTCTTGTCTTGGGGGCCGCTCCAACTGGACTTGTCCCTGTGCATGGCCACCTACGCCGGAAACCCTTTGGCCTTGACGCCCAAGGAGTATCAGTTTCTGGAGCTATTCCTGCGTCATCGCCAGCGGGTCTTGAACCGGGACTTTCTGCTGGCCCAGGTGTGGCCGGCGGATGAAGTGGCGGGGGAGGAGACAATTCGGGTGCATGTCAAGCGGCTCCGGCAGAAACTCAGAGCAGCCGGCGCACCCGAAGATTTGGTGGAAACGGTCTACGGTTTGGGTTATCGGCTGCGGGCAGCGGTGCTGGATCGACCCAGTTCCCAACCCCAGCGGGTGGTGGTGGCGGGTATGCCAGAGGCCTGGCGGGAGCGGTGGCAGACGGCCGGCCGGCCGATTGAATGGGTGTGGTGTCGCCAGGGCAGGCAGGTGCTGGAGAGCCTGATGCGGCCTGCGGATGTGGTGGTTCTAGGGGCTATGGTCAGTCAACCTGGCCCTGTGGAAGTGGTGCGCCAAATCCGCGATGTCCGCAACCAGATTCGCCTGCCGATCCTCGCCTATCTAACCTCCCCGACCCAGCGCCAAAGCATAGCCGCTTGGGGTGTAGCCGCCTTTGTACCCGTGCGCAACCCCGACCTCGTTCTCTCCCAGGTGGAGTCTGTTCTTGAGGGTACGGACCCGGCCGGCCTGGTGGCGATTGCTCAGGTGTGGGCTGGACAACAGGAGCGGATGCAGGCGCGATTAGACATCCTCCAAGGAATGGTTCAGGCCCTGACTGCCCCATCGTCCGATCCCTGGGATGCCACGTTACACCTCAAGGCTATTCAGGTCGCTCATGCGCTGGCGGGCAGTTTGGGCACCTTTGGGTTGGTGCACGCCTCCCATCTGGCTCAGGAACTGGAGGGCTTGTTGTTGGCGGATACACCCCCGGGCGTGGAGGTAAGACCCAAAATTCTCACCCTGATCGAAGAGATTACCGAGCAGATCGACCTCGGCCGGCCGCTGTCCAGCCTGAAGTAAAGGATAGGAATACTAATTGACTTACTTTAAGATCTAGCTATGTCTTCTGGCTCAATTGACTGGAGTCCAATCAATCGACAGGCCCTTCATTTTTTAATTGG
>JACYLR010000180.1 GCA_015272465.1 Gloeomargaritaceae cyanobacterium C42_A2020_066 | reverse complement strand
ATCTCGCAACTGTCGCAGCCGGGTTTGTTCCTCGGTCAATTCGGCTAAGGCTAGGCTGACTGCTTGGGCTAAGCCAACGATCAGCGGTGTGGCGAGGGTACCGGCTCGCAATCCTGCTTCCTGACCGCCGCCATGCAGTTGGGGAGCTAGGGGCACGGCCGGCCGGTGGCGACGGTAGAGGGCGCCAATACCCTTGGGGCCGTAGAGTTTATGGGCCGTGAGAGAGAGTAGGTCAACCTGGAGAGCATCAACTTGGAGGGGTATTTTGCCGATGGCTTGAGCCGCGTCCGTGTGGAACAGCACCCCATGATTGCGGCAGAGGGCACCAATGTCTGCTAGAGGTTGGAGCACACCGATTTCATTATTGGCCGCCATCACCGACACCAGGATCGTTTCAGGGCGGAGAGCTTGTTTCAGTAAGGTGATATCCACAAGGCCGTCGGCTTGCACCGGTAGGACGGTGATCTCAAACCCGATGGACTCCAGGTAGCGACAGGGATCGAGTACGGCGCGGTGCTCTGTAGCAACGGTAATCAGGTGGCGGCCGCGGTGGTGGCGTGCTTCAGCCACACCCTTGATCGCCAGGTTATTGGCTTCCGTGGCCCCACTGGTAAACACAATGTCCTCAGGACTGGCTCCGATGGCGGTCGCCACCTCCCGGCGGGCCTGTTCTACAGCGCCTTGAGCTTCCCAGCCGTAGGTATGGCCACTGGCCGGGTTGCCGAAACGGGTTTGGAAGTAGGGCAGCATGGCCGCCAACACCCGCTCATCCACGGGCGTGGTGGCATGACAGTCCAGGTAGATTGGGCGGGTTTCTGGCATAACCGGCAGTCCAAGGGAAGGGAGTGTCTTGTTTCTACGTTAGTCAAGCCCCGGCCGGCCGAGTGCTGAGTAAACGTGATTCTTTCAACCCCTACAATGGGCGGATGTTGCGATGGGAGTGGGCCATGCGTGTGGTGCGGGTGCAAACGGAGTATCCAGTTTATGGGGTTCTCCAAGCCGATGGCACAGTACAGCCCTGGACTCAGGCACCCTGGCTGGGCGGCCGGCCGGCCGCTGGGTGTATCCCCGCCGATGGCTATCGGTTGTTAGCGCCCTGTGAACCCAGCAAAATCGTGGCGGTGGGTCGCAACTATCGAGACCATGCCGCTGAAATGGGGGCTGAGGTACCGCAGGAACCCCTCCTGTTTCTCAAGCCTCCCACCACGGTCATTGGGCCGGGTGAGACAATTCGCTGCCCCCCAGAATCCCGGCGGGTTGACTATGAGGGAGAACTGGCCTTGGTGATCGGCCGGCCGTGTCGACGCGCAGCCCCCGACGTAGCCCAAACCTGTATCTGGGGCTACACCTTAGCCAACGATGTGACGGCGCGGGATCTGCAAAAGAGCGACGGCCAATGGACGCGGGCCAAGGGCTTTGACACCTTCTGTCCCCTGGGGCCGTGGGTAGTGCCGATGCTGGAACCTGGCGCTCAGTTAACCACCGAACTCAACGGTCGAATCGTCCAATCGGCCGGCCTGGATCAGATGGTGTTTTCGCCCCCGGTTCTGGTGAGCTACATCAGCCAGGTGATGACATTGTTACCGGGGGATGTGGTGCTGACCGGTACGCCGGCCGGTATTGGGCCACTGACTGCGGGGGATCAGGTGCGGGTTGGCCTTACGGGTCTCGGCTCACTGATCAGCACGGTGGCATAGAGCCTGTGAGGGACTAGGGGCGGTTCTCAGTATGTCGGCCTCACCTGGGAGGGAACCACTAGGCGGACGGGGTCTGGTCGGGCCGGTAGTCAGGGACGGCCGGGGTTGCCAATGCGTGCAGACACCCACGCCGGGGAATTCGCCTTGTCCTAGGCATGTCGCCCAACAAATAGCGATCGTGATCCACAAAACCGGCCTTGCGGTAAACCGTTTGGGCATGGGCGTTACACCGCTCAACCTCAAGGTGTAAGGCTCGGATTCCCTGGGTGCGACACAGAGCTTCCGCAAACGCCAGACTGCTTTGGCCCAACCCCCGCCCCCGTTCGCTTGCCCGAATATAAATCTCATCAAGGAAGGCATCGCGGCCGCCATACTCCAGACTGAAGCCAAAGGTGATCACCAGATAGCCAACCGTTACCTCAGCAACCTGGATGAGGTAAACCCAACCATAGTGGTCATGGCTGAGAATCTCGTGATGCGCGGCCGGCCGGCAGACGCATCGAAGGGCAGACCCTCGTGGGCATAGAGTTCCTGCATCAAGGGCATCAGCGTTTCGAGATCCGCCAGAACGGCTGGCTGAAAAACGGGTTCGAGCATCACAACCGACTCATCATCCATCTGCCTTGGCGGCCTAGACCTCTAGCGCAGTCCGCACAATCTGGTGGATGCGCTGGGCCGCTTGGCCATCTCCGAAGGGATTCGCAGCCTGGGCCATGTGCTGATAAGCCTCCGAGTTGCTCAGTAACTCCGTAGCCGCCTGGACAATCGTAGCCGTGTCTGTCCCCACCAGTCGGGCCGTCCCCGCCTGAATCGCTTCGGGACGTTCAGTGGTATCCCGCAGGACGAGCACTGGCTTCCCCAAACTGGGAGCCTCCTCTTGGATGCCGCCCGAGTCGCTGAGCACCAGGGTGCACTGGCGCAGCACCGCCACTAGGTCTGGATAGTCCAGTGGCTCTGTCAGGTAGACCCGCGAATGACCGGCCAGTTTCTCCTGAAAGACTTGGCGCACCGTCGGATTTCTGTGGAGCGGCAGCACCAAGGCCGTGTCGGGGAACCTGTCGAGCACTTGCAGGAATGCCGCCGCAATCTGGCCCAAGGGCTGCCCCCAGTTTTCCCGCCGATGCACTGTCGCCAGCAAAACCCGATGCTGCTGCCAGTCCAAACCGGGAACAGGGCAGGGCACTGGCGCTTGGGCCACCTGGAGCAGGGCATCAATCACCGTATTGCCCGTCAGGTGGATCGCCCCCGTCACATCAGAAGCCCTGAGATTCTCGACAGCAAGGGAGGTGGGAGCAAAGTGAAACTGGGCCAGTTGGGAGATCAACCGGCGGTTGGCCTCCTCCGGGTAGGGACTGAACAGGTTGTCAGTGCGTAGGCCAGCCTCCACATGACCGATAGGAATCTGCTGGTAGAACGCTGCCAAGGCCGCCGCAAACGCAGTTGTTGTATCTCCCTGCACGAGCACCACCTGGGGACGATGAGCCTGTAACCACGGATCTAGTCCCTGGAGGGTGCGGCAGGTAATGTCCCCCAGAGTCTGCCCCGCCTGCATGATTGACAGGTCGTGATCCACTGCCAGGTCAAACCAGCCCATCACCTGATCCACCATTTCCCGGTGCTGACCCGTCGTCACCACCCAGGTCTGAAAAGCCGGATCCTGGCGAAAGACCTGGATCACCGGGGCCAGCTTAATCGCTTCTGGGCGCGTGCCCAAGATGATGGCAATCGAACAGGGAGTCGCAGACATGCCCGTAGGGGAAGGGTGGTCTTATTATCACCGGCCGGCCGCCCGGCTGTGGATCGGCCTCTTTCCTGGAGGCGGCTGTCCCTAAAACTCCCGCCGGGCAAAGACCATCAGGGTGAGGCTGAGGAGCAGGAGTGTGTAGAGGCTGCCATAGAGAGCATTGCTGGCCAGCGTCATCCCGTCTGGGAGAACCCCATACACTGCCTGGTTCTTCAAATCCAAGCGAGATAGGTCAGGCACCACCAGGTACAAGTTACGGAGGAACTGTACCACTTGCTCATTACGCACCAACCGCCCCAGGGTGACAATATCGGAACTTAAGTGCCCGATCAAGAAAGTCGCCAGGGTCAGGAAGGTGGCAATCAGGGGACTGGTGAACACACTGAACAGCAGAGCGGCCGCCGTCAGTAGCGCCAGTTCCAACATCAGGAAGCCCCACGATACCAGCAGCGGGCCGGCCGGGAAAGGGAAGCGAGCAATTGTTAGAAAGCCCATAAACAAGCCCGCCATCACCCCCACCAGCAGGGTGAGGGCCGCCATCAATCCCAGGAGCTTGGCCACGATAAATTCGGCGCGGCTGATCGGCTTGGCCACCAGGATGTGGATGGTGCGCTTGTCAATCTCCCTCCCCACCAGCCCTGGAGCCGTGAACAGGACAATCACCAAGCTAATCAGACTAATTGCCCCCATGCCAAAGTCCAGGAGAATCTTCACCTCCGCCACCGCCGTAAACTGGCGAATCAGCGCTGCCCCAGCAATCAGCAGCACGCCAAACAAACCAGCTAGGTAAAGCAAGCGCTCCCGCAGCAGTTCCAGAAACCCATGGCGAGCCATTGCCCAGATGCGAATCGGGTTCATCCCACGACTTCCCTGACGATCACCCCCACCTTACCAGGCTCCCAGCGTCGGGGTAGACATCCGGTAGAATCGGAGCGATATCCGGTCAGAGATTGCCACGCATGACCCGTACAGGACTCGGCATCGTCACCGCCCAGCACCGCAGTGAACGGGCCGTGGGACAAATTCATGTTTACGACGGAGCCGGCAAGGGTAAGTCCCAGGCTGCTCTGGGGGTCGTTTTGCGGTCTATGGGACTGGGGATCAATACGGGGAAGCAAAACCGAGTCCTGTTACTGCGTTTTCTCAAAGGCCCCGGTCGGGTTTACGACGAGGATGCGGCGATCGAAGCGCTAGAGCAAGCCTTCCCTCACCTGATCGACCAAGTGCGTACCGGTCGCGCTGAGTTCTTTGGCCCTGGCCAGATCACCGCCTTTGATCGGGCAGAAGCGGAACGGGGCTGGATTATCGCCCGCGGCGCTATTGCTTCAGGTCTCTATTCCATGGTGGTTTTGGACGAACTGAATCCCGTTCTCGACTTGGGGTTGCTACCGGTCAAGGAAGTGGTGCAGGTGCTGGCCAACAAGCCCGACCACCTAGAGGTGATCGCCACCGGTCGGGCTGCCCCCCCTGAGTTACTGGACATCGCTGACCTCCACTCGGAGATGAAGCCCCACCACCATCCCAAGGCTCTGGAGTATGGGATCACCGGCATTGAAATCTACACCGGATCAGGGAAGGGGAAGTCCACAAGCGCACTAGGCAAGGCGCTCCAAGCCATCGGACGGGGAATTCGCCTTGATCTTTCCCACCGAGTGCTGATTCTCCAG
This sequence comes from Gloeomargaritaceae cyanobacterium C42_A2020_066, assembly GCA_015272465.1. Classification (GTDB taxonomy): domain Bacteria; phylum Cyanobacteriota; class Cyanobacteriia; order Gloeomargaritales; family Gloeomargaritaceae; genus JACYLR01. The sequence continues at coordinate 11,985 of JACYLR010000180.1, read as the reverse complement.
TGGCTGAAGGGCGGTTCAGGATACACCGAGGATGGGGCGATTCAGGCCCTCCAGCACAGCTACCCCAGTCTGGTGGATCATCAGCGTTGCGGCCGCAATGCCATTGTCTGGTGGAATGATCGGCAGGAGTTGGACTACGTGGAGGCAGAACGGGGTTGGGAATTGGCCCAAGCGGCGATCCTGTCGGGGTTATACAAAACCGTGATCCTAGACGAACTAAACCCTACAGTTGACCTAGAGTTGCTGCCCCAAGAGCCGATTGTCGAGACCTTGCTGCGGAAGCCTAAACATACAGAGGTGATTATCACCGGACGGTGCAAGCATCTGCCGGATTACTTCAACTTGGCCAGTATTCACTCGGAAATGGTCTGTCATAAGCACTATGCTGAGCGGGGGGTAGACCTGAAGCGCGGTGTGGACTTTTAGACTCCTGAATCCATGATTGTTGGCCCGCACTTGAATGAGAGATGCTGAAACCTCTGAATCCTGTCCGACTATGAACGCCGAAATCACTGCGCTCCAAGATCAGCTTCATCAGCTCCAGCAATCTGGGCAATCGGCCATTGCAGCAGCCCCGAGTCTGGAACAACTGGAGCAGCTACGCATTGAATATCTGGGGAAGAAGGGCCAACTCTCCCAAATTCTGCGAGGAATGGGTAGATTGTCGGCGGCAGATCGGCCGGCCGTGGGCAATCTGGCCAATGAGGTCAAGGATCAACTCCAGGGTTTCCTGGAACAGCGCCAGACAGAACTCAAAAATGCAGCCCTCGCCGCCCAGTTAGCCTCCGAAACCCTGGACGTCACCATGCCCGGCAGCTACTGGCCGGCCGGCCGTGCCCATCCCATTACCAGCACTCAGGATCGGATTCTGGACATTTTTGTTGGTCTTGGCTACACGGTGGTGCGCGGCCCCGAAATCGAGACCGACTACTACAACTTTGAGGCCCTCAACTTCCTGCCCGACCACCCGGCACGGGATATGCAGGACACCCTCTACCTTCCCACAGGTCAACTGCTGCGCACCCACACCTCCACGGTTCAAGTGCGCTATATGGAAACCCACCAGCCGCCCGTACGGATCGTGGTGCCTGGCCGGGTCTATCGTCGTGACACCGTGGACGCCACCCACTCGGCCGTGTTTCACCAAGTGGAAATCCTCACTGTGGCTAGGGGGATTACCTTCACAGATCTGAAGGGCACTATCAAGGCTTTTTTGAGGGAACTCTACGGGGATGTGGATTTGCGGTTCCGAGCCAGCTACTTCCCCTTTACCGAACCCTCCGCCGAAGTGGACTTGTCCTGGCGGGGCCGGTGGCTCGAGGTCTTGGGCTGTGGCATGGTCGATCCCAATGTGCTAAAGGCCGTGGGCTACGACCCGGAGGTCTATACAGGCTTTGCAGCCGGCCTGGGGGTGGAGCGCCTAGCCATGCACCTCTACGGGCTGGATGATATTCGGCGGCTCTACACCAGCGATCTGCGCTTCCTCCAACAGTTCTAAGTTGCTCCCCACCTGGGTTAGGCTCAGAAACTACGCCGAGGGAGTCTCTGCTGAAGGACTCGGCCCCTGACTCAAGCTACCGTGGTGGATGGTCTTCACCCACCGCAGCCGTTTGGGTCGCACCGCCACGCGCAGGGTCATCGAAATCATCACCGGCAGCCAGTGGAGCATGTAGACCGTTCCAAACAGGGCATCCCCCAGGTCTTGCCAGGCCGGCCGCCGCGGTCGCAGTTGGCGCAGGCCCAGCCACAACCCCGCCAGGGACATCAGCACCGTCACACTGGTGACTGGCCACAGCACAGGCGGCCGGCCGCGCACGGTGGCGAACAACCAATCCGGCAGCAGCGCCACGGGCAACAGATACTGTGTTAGGCAGAATAGGCATAAATCAAATCGTTTCCAGAATCCCCAGGGCCAGTGCAGCAGAGGCCACCAATAGTCCAGGTAACGCTGATACCCCCCCTCCGCCCAGCGGTTGCGTTGGTGCCAGAGGGAAACTGCTGTTGTCACCCCCTCTTCCAGCACGGGCGGCTCGTAGAGAAAGGCAATATCCCAGCCGTCTAGGTGAAGGCGGAAACTCAGGTCAAGGTCGTCGGTAATCGTCTCCTCATTCCAGCCACCCGCTTGAACCAGTGCCGACCGACGGACAAACTGACCATTGCCCCGCAATTCCACCACGCCCCCCACCTGGTGGCGCTGCTGCTGTAACAGAAACGCGTCCAACACCATTTCCACCCGCTGCCCCCGCAGCCACAGGTTGGCCGGGCCGGGAGCAATGGCCTTCCGCACTTGAACCGCCCCCACACGGGGTTGGGTAAACTGGGCAACCGCCTGGCGGAGCAGTTCTGGGGGGGCTTGGGCGTCCGCATCAAAGACCCCAATAATGTCTCCCACGGTGTGGGCCAAAATCTCGTTGAGTGCCCCCGACTTACCGCCCGTCGCCCCGGCCGGCCGCTGCCAGACCCGCAATTGGGGGTACCGCTGGGTCAGTTCAGTCAGAATGGTTCCCGTCCGGTCACTGCTATTGTCGTCCACCACCCAGAGCTCGTAGGCATCCCGCGGATAGTCCAACTGGCAGAGCGACTCGACCACCCGACCAATGACAGCTTCTTCGTTCTTCGCCGCCACCAACAGGGTCACCGAGGGCCAATCGATCAGGCCAAGTTCAGCGCTTGTCCCATCCTTCCCTGGGGTACGCCGCACCCACAGGAGCCGCACTGCATGCCAGCCCATCAAGGTCGTTAGACCCAACACCACCCAGATTCCCCAGGAGATTAGATGCAGTGCCAGGGTTCCCCCCCACACCAAAACCAACACCAGAGCCGCCTTGCGCCGCCGTCCCTGGCCATAGCCCTCAAAGGTAGGTAGGGGAGCAGTCGGCCCCGGTTTCAGGGCCATACCTTTGTCTACCTCCACTGGCCAAACGTCATTCCCCATACAGTGCTGCGACTCCAGCCGGCGTCTAGATTACCTTCATTATCTTGCAGGAGGCCGGCTGTTCCCCATGCAGCGGCGGACACCCCAATGCGAGGAGAGGACTAGCCTTGCACCAAGTCCGCCCAATCCGTCAGTACCTCTAGGGCATGACCTTCCGGCTTCACCTTGCGGTAGATGCGCCCAATCCGGCCATCCGGATCAATAACAAACGTCTGGCGGTAGACCCCCACGTAGGACTTACCCATAAACTGTTTAGGGCCATAGCTGCCATAAGCCATGGCCACCTGGCTATCTGCGTCCGAGAGCAGCCGGAAAGGCAGCCCGTGCTTAGCCCGAAAGCGGCGATGGGTTTCCGGCGAGTCTGGACTGATCCCCAAAATTTCCCCCTTGCGCCCCGTGAAGTCGCTGTAGCGATCCCGAAACCCACAGGCCTCCTTCGTACACCCTGGGGTCAAATCCTTGGGATAGAAGTAGAGCACCACCCACCCACCCCGCAGATCCTGAAGCGAGACCCGCTGGTCATCACTGTCCAGAAGGCTAAAATCTGGCGCCAAGTCTCCTACCTGTAAGGCCATACCCTAACTCCTGAAACCCCCCTTATCTTAAGGACGCCCAGTATCCCCAAAAGAATGTTTGACATAACCCACAGGAGTTGGGGATAATCAAAGACTGCAACTCTAGTGTCAACCCGATCCCGATACGGGAACCGAGCGCACCGGCCCTATGCCCACTATCCAACAGCTTGTCCGCCAAGAGCGGCAGAGCATCAAGCGGAAAACAAAATCGCCCGCACTCAAAGCCTGCCCGCAGCGGCGGGGGGTTTGTACCCGGGTCTACACCACCACCCCCAAAAAGCCGAACTCAGCCCTGCGTAAGGTGGCACGGGTGCGCCTGACGTCGGGGTTTGAGGTGACCGCCTACATTCCTGGCATTGGCCACAACCTCCAAGAGCATTCTGTTGTTCTCATTCGGGGGGGTCGGGTCAAGGATTTGCCCGGCGTTCGCTACCACATCATCCGCGGCACCCTGGATGCTTCTGGGGTGAAGGATCGCAAGCAGGGGCGCTCCAAGTACGGCGCCAAACGACCTAAGCCTGGTCAGGCTGCGCCTGCGGGCAAGGGCACTCCCGGCAAGAAAAAGTAGGCTCACCCCACCCCCATTCCCTTAGGTTCCGCACAGCCATGTCACGTCGTCGACGCGTTAAACGGCGGGTTGTCCAGCCCGATCCTGTCTATAACAATCGGGTTGTCAATATGCTGGTCAGCCACATCCTCATGAGTGGCAAGAAAGCTCTCGCTTACCGGCTGGTCTATCAGGCACTCACTACCATTGGTGAGCGGACTGGGACTGACCCGATCGAGACCCTGGAACGGGCTGTTCGCAACGTCACTCCTGTGGTTGAAGTGAAGGCCCGCCGGGTGGGGGGGGCTACCTACCAGGTGCCCATGGAAGTCCGTCCCGAACGAGGAGCCACTCTGGCTATGCGTTGGCTGACCAATTATGCCCGACAGCGGTCTGGTAAAAGCTTTGCCCTGAAGCTGGCTAACGAGCTGATGGATGCGGCCAATGAAACGGGTGGCTCCATTCGCAAGCGGGAGGAGACACACCGGATGGCCGAAGCCAATAAGGCCTTCGCCCACTACCGCTACTAGGTTTGCGGAAAGTTCTAGAATCTTAACAGACTTATCACTGGCATACTGGGCAAAGCAGTTTAAGGAGGTCATTGTGGCTCGGACCATCCCCATCGAACGAGTGCGTAATATAGGCATTGCAGCCCATATTGACGCGGGCAAGACCACCACGACGGAGCGGATTTTGTTCTACTCTGGGGTGGTTCACAAGATGGGAGAGGTTCACGAAGGCTCGGCGGTCACTGACTGGATGGAGCAGGAGCGAGAGCGGGGAATTACCATCACGGCCGCCGCCATCAGCAGTGCCTGGACTCATCGTGATCCTGAAAAGCCCAGCGACCCCCAAGAGGGTGCCTTAGAGCATCAGATCAACATCATTGATACGCCTGGCCACGTTGACTTCACCATCGAAGTTGAACGCTCGATGCGGGTCTTAGATGGGGTGATTGTGGTCTTCTGCTCCGTGGGCGGTGTTCAGCCTCAGTCGGAAACCGTATGGCGGCAGGCGGATCGCTACAAGGTGCCGCGCATTGCTTTCGTCAACAAAATGGATCGCACCGGTGCCAACTTTTATAAGGTCTACGGCCAAGTTCGCGATCGTGTGCGAGCCAACGCAGTTCCAATCCAACTGCCGATTGGTTCCGAGGACAAGTTCAAAGGTGTTATCGACCTCGTAGAGATGGCTGCCTACGTCTACTACGATGACTTGGGCAAAGATATCCGCCGGGAGGCTATTCCTGAAGACATGGTGGCCCAGGCAGAGGAGTACCGTACCAAACTGGTGGAAGCTGTCGCCGATACTGACGACACCCTAATGGAAAAGTACCTGGAGGGAGAAGAGTTTACCAAGGAAGAAATTCGTCAGGGTATTCGCCAAGGTACGATTGCAGGCAAGATGGTGCCGATGCTCTGTGGTTCCGCCTTTAAGAATAAGGGTGTTCAGAAGCTCCTTGATGCGGTTGTAGACTACCTTCCCTCCCCCATCGACGTTCCGGCCATCCAAGGCACCTTACCCGATGGCTCTACGGTCGAGCGGCGTTCCGAAGATACAGAGCCACTGGCTGCGCTTGCCTTCAAGATCATGGCTGATCCCTATGGACGCCTCACCTTTGTGCGGGTCTATTCGGGTGTTCTCCAGAAGGGTACCTATGCCTATAACTCGACCAAAGACAAGAAGGAGCGTATCTCGCGTTTGATCATTCTTAAGGCAGATGACCGGATTGAGGTTGACGAAATCCGCGCAGGTAGCTTGGGGGCTGTGCTCGGTCTTAAAGACACCTTCACGGGTGATACGCTCTGTGATGAAGCGAAGCCAATCATTCTGGAGTCCCTCTACATTCCAGAACCTGTCATTTCGGTGGCCGTTGAACCGAAGACCAAGAATGATATGGATAAGCTCTCCAAGGCGCTTCAGTCCTTGTCGGAGGAAGATCCCACCTTCCGGGTTAGTGTCGATTCAGAAACTAATCAGACTGTCATTTCTGGGATGGGCGAACTGCACCTGGAAATCTTGGTGGATCGGATGCTGCGGGAGTTTAAGGTGGAGGCCAATGTTGGGCAACCCCAAGTGGCTTACCGCGAGACTGTCCGTAAACCCGTCTCCCAGGAAGGGAAGTTTATCCGCCAAAGTGGGGGTAAGGGACAGTACGGCCATGTGGTCATTGAAGTCACACCTGGCGAGCCGGGTACAGGCTTTGAGTTTGTCTCCAAGATTGTAGGCGGTGTTATTCCCCGAGAATATATTCCTGCCGTCGAGCAAGGTATCAAGGAAGCCTGTGAATCGGGAATTCTGGCGGGCTATCCGGTCATTGACTTGAAGGTCACCCTGACAGATGGGTCATACCATGACGTGGACTCGTCAGAAATGGCTTTTAAGATTGCCGGTTCTATGGCAATCAAAGAGGGTGTCCTCAAGGCAGCGCCAGTCCTCCTGGAACCGATGATGAAAGTGGAGGTTGAAGTGCCCGAGAACTTCCTTGGGGATGTGATGGGTAATCTCAACTCCCGTCGGGGTCAGATTGAAGGAATGGCCACCGAGAGTGGCTTAGCCAAGGTCACGGCCAAGGTACCCCTGGCTGAGATGTTTGGTTATGCCACGGACATCCGGTCCATGACTCAGGGCCGGGGTATCTTCTCCATGGAGTTCAGTCACTACGACGAGGTTCCTCGCAACGTTGCTGAAACCATCATCGCCAAAAGTAAAGGGAACGCCTAGTTAAGGGAACACATTCATGGCACGCGCAAAGTTCGAGCGGAATAAGCCCCACGTCAACATTGGTACGATTGGCCACGTTGACCACGGTAAGACAACCCTGACGGCTGCTATCACCATGACCCTAGCAGCCCAGGGGAAAGCAAAGGCTCGTAAATACGACGAGATTGATGCTGCTCCTGAAGAGAAGGCTCGTGGGATTACGATCAACACGGCCCACGTGGAATATGAGACGGACAACCGTCACTACGCCCACGTGGACTGCCCAGGACACGCTGACTACGTGAAGAACATGATCACGGGGGCTGCTCAGATGGATGGTGCCATCCTCGTGGTCTCTGCCGCCGACGGGCCGATGCCCCAGACCCGTGAGCATATCCTGCTGGCCCGTCAAGTGGGTGTGCCCAACATCGTTGTTTTCCTGAATAAGGAAGACATGGTGGATGATGCTGAACTCCTAGAGTTGGTGGAGCTGGAGGTTCGTGAACTCCTGAGCAAGTATGACTTCCCCGGAGATGACATTCCCTTTGTGACGGGTTCTGCCTATGAGGCGGTTCAAGCCCTGACGGCGACCCCTACGATTAAGCGGGGTGACAATCCCTGGGTTGACAAGATTCTCAAGCTGATGGATGCGGTGGATGACTACGTGCCTACACCAGAACGGGAGATTGATAAGCCCTTCTTGATGGCGGTGGAAGACGTATTCTCGATCACGGGTCGAGGTACGGTGGCTACGGGTCGGATTGAGCGGGGCAAGGTGAAGGTTGGTGAAGTGGTGGAGCTGGTGGGCCTTAAGGACACCCGGAGCATTACGGTCACTGGCTTGGAAATGTTCCAAAAGACCCTGGAAGAGGGGATGGCTGGGGATAATGTGGGTCTCCTGCTGCGGGGTATCCAGAAGACTGAAATTGAGCGTGGGATGGTGTTGGCTAAACCGGGTTCAATCAAGCCCCACACAGAGTTTGAGTCTGAAGTTTACGTACTCAAGTCTGAAGAAGGCGGCCGCCATACACCCTTTTTCTCGGGCTATCGGCCTCAATTCTATGTGCGTACTACGGATGTGACGGGCACCATTAAAGCCTACACGGCTGACGATGGTACGAATGTGGAAATGGTGATGCCCGGCGACCGGATCAAAATGACGGTGGAGTTGATTCACCCCATTGCGATTGAGCAGGGGATGCGGTTCGCCATTCGGGAAGGGGGCCGCACGATCGGCGCAGGTGTGGTGTCTAAGATTCTCACCTAAGCCCCTACACGATCAATCGAAGGAGCAGGGTGGGTAACCGCTCTGCTTTTTCTGTCTGGGTCTACTGAACGTCTTGAACTGGGAGCATTTCGATGGCTATTGGACAACAGAAAATTCGGATTCGCTTGAAGGGCTATGACCACCGGCTGCTGGATACCTCTTGCGACAAAATTATGGAGACGGCTAACCGCACCAATGCGATGGCTGTTGGCCCAATCCCGTTACCTACGCGTCGGCGGATTTACTGTGTCTTACGCTCGCCTCACGTGGACAAGGATTCCCGTGAGCATTTTGAGACCCGTACCCATCACCGCATCATCGATATCTATCAACCCTCCTCTAAAACGATTGATGCACTGATGAAACTAGATTTGCCCGCCGGGGTTGATATTGAGGTGAAACTGCCCACTTGATGCGGGTTTGTTACTCCGAGACCAGGGTGTTGCTGAGTGATAGGGGTTGAACCGGTGGTGTGGCCGGCCGGCCGTCGTTGAGGGCGAGACGAGCTTGGGCTAGTTTACGGGCGAGGTCAATATCTTCCCAGCGCAGCAGGCCGATCACTCGACTATGGGTTGTGTGACTGAGCACGGGAAGTTGGTGTAGGCCACGACTGTACATGTGTTTCATGACCTGGGCGAGACTCTCGTCGTCGTAGGCTGTCAGGACATCAGAGGTGCATACCTGGCTCACGGGAATATGAGACCAGGGTAATCCCTGGGACTCCGCAAGCCAGCGGTTGAGATCCTGGGGCGTCAGAATCCCCACCAACCGGCCGGCCGCACTGGTGATTAACACTTGCCCCAGGTGATGCTGGGTCATGTAGCGGGCCACAGCCTCCAGGGACTGGGCCTCGTCAACTTGGGGCGGTACTGGCCCCATGACGTCTTTGACCGTCAGCGTGTCTAGAGATGACGTGGACTGTGGTGCTTGCAGGTGGGCAAGGGGTGACCACCCCCCCTGGGGTTGGAGGAACTCGGCAAGCCAGATGCTAATGCCTACCGCTGCCATCAGAGGCAGGATGATCCAGGAGTTGCGGGTCAATTCAAAGAGCAACAGAATGGCGGTCAGGGGTGTGCGGACACAGGCTGCTAGGAAAGCGGCCATGCCTACCATGGCGTAGGCCGGCGGTGCCGCAATTGGAATCCAGGTGCCGAGCAAGAGAGCTGTCAGTTTACCGTAGGCGAGGCCGAGGGTTGCTCCCAAGAACATGGCTGGGGCAAAGATGCCACCCATCCACCCTGTCCCTAAGCTTGTGACCGTCAACCCCAACTTGACCAGGAGCAGGGTTACCAAGAGGGGCAGAGGGAAGTGGACATCCTGGAGCATGGCCTCGATGGTTTCGTAGCCCACGCCGAGGGCTTGGGGCCAGCGGAGGGCAACCAGACCAATCACGACGCCCCCCAGGGCAGGGAAGAGCAGGGCGAAGCGGCGCGGCAGGAAGTCGGCCAGTTTCTCAGCCTGTTGTACTGCTGCCGTAAAGCCTAGGGCAATGACACAGGCGACGAGGCCCAAGCCCATGTAGAGCGGTAGTTCCCAGGCACTACGCATTTCGTAGGGGGGCAGACCGAAGGCAGGCTGACTGCCCAGTCCGACCTGGGCGATGAGGGCCGCAATCACCGCCGCCAGTAGGATCATTGGGATGGCTCCACCGGTAAAGGTGGCACCGAGGAGCAGTTCAAAGGCTAGAAACGCGCCAGAAATGGGGGCATTAAACCCGGCAGCGAGACCGGCTGCCACCCCGGCGGCTTGGAGAACCTGTTGCCGCTCCTGGGAAACCCGGAGGTGCTTGGCCAACCAGTTGCCCCAGCGCCCTCCCAGTTCCACACTGGGGCCTTCTGGGCCAAGGGACGCGCCACTCCCTAGGGAAAGGGCGGCACCGAGGAGGGTTTGTAAGGGATGCAGGGACTGGCCGGCCGGCCGTAGTATCCGAACTACCCCCACCAGTAACCCGCCCAGGATCGGCACACAGGCGAGGGTCCACGGCCCCCAGGCAATGATCCAACCCATAGCCTGCTCGAAGGCCAGGTAGTGGATGCCTCGGATCAGGTAGCGGAAAAGGACGATGGTCAGACCCGTACCAACCCCAATGGCGGCGGAAAGCAACAGGATGAAGCTGTCGGGACCGGTTTGGAGCGTGGGTGGGCGGGACTTGGGCAACAAAACAGGAGACTCGGCGGGGGAAGGAAGCATTGCCAGACCGGCAGGGCAGGGGCACACACTCCCATTGTGGGGTAGAAATAAGGGATTGTGTAAACTTTCCTAAAGACCCTCTAAGGTTGGTGGTGGTAGGCCTAGAGTGACCTAGGGCTTGGGGGTGGGGGCGCTTGGTTGCGCACCAGAAACTGCTCTAAAGTTTGGGAGATAGCCCCTGGAGACTCCCCATTCATGAACCGGTCTGCCAAAATTATTGCCCTGGATGACGATCCGACTGGTTCTCAGACGGTGCATGGGTGTCTGCTGCTTTTGGCGTGGGATGTGGAGACCCTGCGCGCTGGGCTACGGGACGCTTCACCGCTGTTGTTTATCCTGGGAAATACTCGCGCCCGGCCGGCCGCAGAGGCTGCGGCAGTAACCCGGGAGATTTGTCAGAATCTGCGCCAAGCCCTCGACCTAGAGAGTGTCCTCGACTGGATGGTGGTCAGCCGCTCCGATTCGACGCTGCGGGGCCATTACCCCCTGGAAACCGATGTGATTGCGGCGGAGCTTGGCCCCTTTGATGCCCACTTCCTGGTGCCTGCGTTTATTGAGGGGGGGCGGATTACCCGTGACAGCATTCACTACTTGCAGGTGGCCGGCCGGCCGGTGCCGGTTCACGAAACTGAATTTGCCCAGGACAGTGTGTTTGGCTTCCATCACAGCTATCTGCCCGATTATGTGGCAGAGAAAACAGGGGGACGCATACCTGCTGAGTCGGTAGTGCGTCTCGACCTGGCGACAATTCGTCAGGGTGTGACACTTCAACTCCTGGCACTTCAGAACAATAGCTGTGCCGTAGTCGATGCGGAAACCCAGGCCGATTTGCGGGCTTTTGCCATGGCTGTTTGGGCGGCCCAGGCTCAAGGCAAGCGCTTCCTGTTTCGTAGTGCGGCGGGTTTGGTGAGTGCCCTGGCTGACCTACCCCCCCAACCCGTTCCCCCCGACGCGATGGCCCAGTATGTGCGTCACGGCCGGCCGGGGGTGTTTATTGTGGGTTCCCATGTGCCCACCTCCACCCAGCAATTGACCCAACTCCTGGCCGAGGCGGGTACGGAGGGGGTTGAAATTCCTGTGGCCAAGCTGCTAGCCGGCGCGTCGGTGACTGAACTGCTTGATCCGGTGGTGGCCCAGGTGAACACAGTGTTTGCGGCCGGCCGCACGGCAGTGGTTTATACGACACGGGGGGAACTCACGTTTCCTGACCCGGAAACCCGCCTGCGCTTTGGGCAACAGGTTTCGGCCCTCACCGCTGGAGTGGTGCAGCACCTACCGACCGCGGCGGGCTATCTGATTAGTAAGGGCGGCATCACGTCCAATGATGTCCTCAGTCAGGGGCTGGGTCTGCGGGCGGTGCGGCTCCTGGGGCAAATTCTCCCTGGGGTCAACCTGCTGTGTACGGATGCGGATCATCCCCGGCTGCCCAACCTACCTGTGGGGGTTTTTCCTGGAAATGTGGGGGGGCCGGCCGGCCTGGTGGAGATTTACCGGCGGCTTCAGCTCAAGGGATGAAGATTGGAGTAAATACAGCCGTTTTGAATGGGAATGAGACATTTCTTCGACCTTCCTTATCTGCTCTAGAAGTCTTATGTGGACGGTGTCTGGCGGACATGGGAAGGTGATTCCGAGTGTTTCTGACTCACTTGAAATAGCTATATTCGGTGCCCCATGACTGCTAAGCACTACAACCCCAACCCCGTAGCCAACTCCGAGGCAATCAGTTCTGTCGCATCCCCCAACTCGGCCGGCCGGCCGGGGGGCATCG
>JACYLR010000123.1 GCA_015272465.1 Gloeomargaritaceae cyanobacterium C42_A2020_066 | reverse complement strand
GCTGGAGCCTCTGGGCCAATTTCGGCCGCCAAAAACCGTGAAAGGCTCTCCAGCCAGGCTAGATCGTCCACCCGTGGGGCCATTGACTCACCGGGGGCAGGCGTCGCTCCATAACGCTTACACACTATTCGTACCGAACTCAGGTCGCTGGGGGTACGTTGCTTAGTCTAGGGGACAGGCTGGAAGGCGAGTTCCTTTACCGAATCACAACTCAAGGTTGACGAGGGAGTCATGGCACCATTTAAAACCCAACTGGGCCTTTTGCTGAGCAGTCTCAGTCTTCTCGGAGCGGCCCCGGCCCTGGCGAATCCCATCGTCCCTGACACAGGTGCCCAGGGTACCGGCACCGTCGTCACCCCCAACGGCCCCCGCTTTGACATCACAGGCGGTACCAAGGCCGGCCGCAACCTCTTCCATAGCTTTCAGAAATTTGGCCTCAATGAGGGTCAGATTGCCAACTTCCTGGCCAATCCCAGCCTCCGCAACATCATCAGTCGAGTCACGGGCGGTGACCCCTCGGTGATCCGCGGCCTGATTCAGGTTACAGGCGGGAGTCCCAACCTGTTCCTGCTCAATCCCGCCGGGGTGATCTTCGGCCCCACAGCCAGTTTGAATGTGCCTGCCGCCTTTACAGCCACAACAGCCAATGGCATTGGGTTTGCCAATGGTTGGTTTGGGGGCAGTGGCCCAGCGGATGTGGCCAACTTAGTCGGCGACCCCAACCGCCTGGCGTTCAGCAGTGCCAATCCTGGGTCGATCGTCAATGCGGGGAATCTGGCGGTGAATCCGGGCCAGAGCCTCAACCTGGTGGGTGGTCAGGTGGTGAATACGGGGACGCTGACGGCCGCCGGGGGTGGGGTAACCCTGGCAGCGGTACCGGGCCAGAACCTGGTGCGCCTCAGCCAACCGGGGTTTGTGATGAGCTTGGAGTTGCAGCCCTTGCCAGGGGGCTTTACCGAAGATGGGATTACCGCAGCGACGCTACCCCAGTTGTTGACCGGGGGCAGTATCCAGGGAGCCACGGGGTTGACCGTGAATCCTGATGGCACGGTGTTGTTGACTGCCACGGGTACCCGAATTGCTGAGCAGCCCGGCACGGTGGTGGCGGCCGGCCGGATTGACACCCGTTCCGAGCAAACCGGCGGGACAATTCAGGTGCTGGGGGAAACTGTGGGAATTGTCAGTGCCACCCTTGATGCCTCCGGGAAGCAGGGGGGTGGGACGATCCTGGTGGGCGGAGACTTCCGCGGCCAAGGCACAACCCCCACAGCCCAAACTACCCTGATCAGCACGGATAGTCAGTTGCGCGCTGACGCTCTAGAGCGGGGGAATGGCGGCAAGGTGATTGCCTGGGCAGACGGTACCACTGCGTTTTCTGGTGCGATCAGCGCCCGCGGCGGTGCCCAGGGAGGTGATGGCGGGTTCGTCGAGGTTTCAGGCAAGGAAACCCTGATTTTCCGGGGTCAAGTGGATACCCGCGCCCCTCAGGGCCAAACCGGCACGCTCCTCCTTGATCCGACGGACATCACGATCGTGGCGGGTTCTGGGGATGGGGATGGCAATGGGAGCAGCAGTAGTTTTCGGGGCTTGCCCTCCAACACCATTGGCCAGGTAACGGCTAGTGACACCTCGCCAGTCACCATCTTCCAGTCGGAGTTGCAGGGATTGCCCGGCTCCACCAACGTCATCCTAGAAGCGACGAATAACATCACCGTCGAACCGATGACGGGCAATACCCTAGCCTTCCAACCGGGGACTGGCAGTGTTGAATTTAGAGCAGATGCTGACAGTAATGGCATCGGCAACTTTACGATGAATGCCAGCGACAGCATCTTTGCTCCAGGGCGAGACATCACGATCAGTGGTGCCAATCTCAACCTGGGGGTCATTAACACCACATCCTTCAGTGGTGACGGGGGCGACATCACACTGACTGCTTCGGCGGATATCACGGCTGCTGCCCTATTTTCAGGCGCTTTGAGTGGTAGTGGTGGTGGCATCACAGTCAGCGCTGGTCAGGCTGTGGTTATAACTGGTGCTCCAGATAATGTGTTTGTCTCATCCGCTATCAACACAGCAGGGGGTAATAAAGGGGGCGCTGTATCGGTCGATGCCAACAGCATTGACCTTCAAGATGCGGTGGTTACAGGCTCGTTCCAGCAGGGTCAAGGAGGAAACGTCACCCTTGAAGCTGAGGGTGACATCCTGACTGGTGGTATTTTGACGGCCGGCCGCTCCACGGAACCCAGCACACCTGGCCAGGGTGGGAAGATCGAGATTCGCAGCCAATCAGGCTCGGTGAACACTACCGCTGGCCAGCCTATCAATCCCAGGGGTGTGGGGCCGTTGCCTTTCAACCTGATCACGGCATCCAATGGCATCGCCGGGGATGTGACTATTGATGCGGCCGGCCCTGTGACCACCGGGGCAATTCTCACAGGCCGTTTTGTGACACCACCGATTCCCCCCGACTTCCCTGATGGCATCACCCTTGATCCCACTACCGCGGGCGATGTTACCCTCAAAGGCAGCAGTGTCACGGCGGGAACCATTGCAGCATCGGGTACAACGTCCAAGGGAGATTTGACCCTCACGGGCGACGAGATTAATCTCACAGGCGGCAGTAACTCTGTTGCGGGTGGAACTCTCAAGCTGCAAGCCCTCAGTAATACGCAGCCGATTGTGGTAGCGGGTGCCTCGGATAGCGGGGCCGGTGCCCTAGACTTGACCACCACTGACCTGGCTGCCCTGAGTGATGGATTCAGTCAGATCACCATCGGTGGTGACAGTAGTCAAGGTGGCGTCACCATCAATACGGTGTCCTTCAGTGACCCAATCCTGATTCAAAGTCCTAATGGCGGTACGCTTAACGTCCTCGGTCAGATTACAGGTACCGATAATGCCTCCATTGAACTCAAGGGTTCGGGGAGCACCACTGTTCTCAATGCCGGAATTACTACCAGCGGCACGGATATCACGATTGATGACAGTGTGATTCTAGGGGTAAGTTCGGTCGCCCTGAGTACTGGCGGGTCGGCCGGCCGGATTGAGATCACGGGCGCTGTCAATGGGGCCGCAGATTTCAGTCTCAATGCTGAGACAGTTGAGCTTCAGGGGGATGTGGGAAGCTCCATACGCCTAGCGAGCGTGGATATAGCAGCGGCAGATATCACCACACAAGATATTCGCACTAATGGAGGTGATGTTCTCCTCGATAGCCAAGATAACGGCACCAGCAGTAGCGCGATCTCCACCGGTGTGATTGACACCACTCCCGAAATTCTGCATGGCGGCGGTGGGAATGAAGGTGTTGAACCACCCCCTACAGGGTCTGGGGGAGACATCACCATCCTGACACCGGGAGCAGTGACCACAGATGCTTTAATCACCTACAGAGCTGGAATTGCGGGCGGTAAGGTCACCGTCAATGCAGGTGGTAACTTCACCGCTGCTGGTATCAACACGGGTAATCTCTCACCCGGAAGTGGAACCCCTGGTGCCATTGATGTCAGGAGCCAGAATGGGGCTGTTAACGTGACCGGACTGGGAGCCGTCATCACCTCAGGGTCTGTGAGTTTAGGGGTTAATGCCCTCGGCAACCTAATTGTTGACGTCAAGCCGGAGGCCACGATTCGCGATGCATCAGGACAGGTTGGCATCTTTTTGCAAGGGGTGGGGGATGGCATTAGCCCCGGCTGCGACTGTGAGGGTTGGGGGGTTGCTGCCAATGGCATCGCTGCGGGCGCAAGTCTCGATAATCCCTCCCCTGGTAATCTGACCCTCAAGCAGTTCACCTTCAATCCCGAAACGGCTACCGTTCGCTCAGTTACTCAGGTCACCTCTCTCCCCCAACTGGAGGTTACCCACACCTACCGGCCGGCCGAAGGCGCGGCCACGGCCCTATTCCAAGGTGAGGTGACGTTCAGGAATCTAGGAGAAACCCCGCTCACCAACCTGCTTTACGCCCGAGCCATGGACTGGGATATTCCTCCCACTGAGTTCAGAGAATTTGTCACCATCCAGGGCCGCACCACTGCCAGTAATGTCGTCTACTCCAGTGATGATGGGTTCTCATCCGTTAACCCCCTCACCAATCAAACTGGCGTCGGCATCGTTCCCGGAACCGTTAACACCGACTTTGTAGATAGTGGGCCGGCGGATCAAGGTGCCCTGTTTGATTTCAGCTTTGGTGATCTAGCTCCCGGTGGCAGCACGACGGGTGAAACAGGGGGGAAGACCTTCAATGTCTTCTATGGGGCAACAACCAGCGAAACGACTGCTTTGAGTGCTCTCCAAGCCGTTAAAGCCGAGGTCTTCTCCCTGGGGCAGGCTAACTTCTCCACCAAAAATCCCAACCAAGGCCCAGTCACCGGCCAGCCAGGCACCTTTATCTTTGGCTTCAACGAAGTGGGGGGAACGCCCTTTGTACCCAGTCCCCCATCCAGCGGACTTACACCCGAGCAGCAACAACAGGCCAATACTGACCTGCTCGACTCCACACCGCCTCCCCTCCCTGGCCCCAACTCCCCAATATTTGACCTTGTCACTCGCCCAGTACTCAATCCCATCGCCAACTTACTGAGTCTGGGAGAGCTTGACCTAGCCATCCAGAGCTTTGAGCAGCAAAATACCGACCAGTTCACTGATTTTCTGGGTACCGGTTCGGCCAACGATCTCAACTCCCTGAGTGTCATTAGAGAATTCCTCGCCGAGAAATGGGAGCAGACGGGTCGCAAGCCAGCCTTGATTTATGTCACCCTCGACCCAACCGTGGGTCTAGTGATGGTACCCCCGGCCACCCGTAATCTGGCTGAGGGGGAGGGTAAACCGGAAACCCTGGTGGCCAGCACAGATCTCAAGGGCACTCTCGCTGCAACACCTGCTCAACTCACTAAGCCCATTTTCCGCAGCGTTCCCGAAGCAACCCGGGAGGCGACTTTAGCAACAGTGCGCAAGCTCTTGAATGACATCAAGGATCCGCGGCAGCGCAACACAACAGCCTACCTGGAATCAGCCCAAACCCTCTACAAGTGGTTAGTCGCTCCCCTAGAAGAGGAACTCAAAAGCCAAGGCATTGATACGCTGGTTTTCTCGTTGGATAACGGCTTGCGTCTTTTGCCCCTAGCGGCTCTCCACGACGGTCAAGGCTTCCTGATCGAGAAGTACAGCCTGGGTCTCATCCCCAGCATTAACTTGGTTGATCCCACGTTCCGCTCTCTCAAGGGGGGCCAGTTGCCCGTCCTTGCCATGGGAGCTTCCGAATTCAGGGATCAGTCTCCTTTGCCTTCTGTCCCGGTGGAGTTAAAAACCATCACCACGCTCTGGCCTGGGGAATTCTTCCTGAACCAGCAGTTCACAGTGGATCGGCTACGTAGTGAACGTCAGCAAACACCTTTCACAATTGTTCACCTGGCTACCCATGCTGACTTCCTCCCCGGTACGGTCGGCAATTCCTACATCGAATTTTGGAATAGTCGCCTGCCCTTAGATCAACTGAGGAACTTGCCGTTTCGGAACCCACCTGTAGAGTTGCTGGTGCTCAGTGCCTGTAAAACGGCAGTGGGGAACGAAAGCGCCGAGCTAGGCTTTGCCGGACTGGCGGTGGCGGCGGGGGTGAAGTCAGCGTTGGCCAGCCTCTGGTACGTCAGTGATGAGGCCACCCTGGGCTTAATGGCCAGTTTCTATGAATTTCTAAAGGATGGCCCTATCAAGGCTGAGGCGCTACGCAATGCCCAACTTGCCCTCTTGCGGGGGCAGGTCACTCTTAAGGAGGGCCAGGTACGGGGTGTGGGAGAACGCGGTGGCATTCCTCTGCCCACCGAACTGGCAGATCAGTCCGACCGCAGCCTGAACCATCCTTACTACTGGTCAGGATTCGCGCTGGTGGGAAGTCCATGGTAAAAAACGGGCCGGGGATCAATAGGAAATGGGAGGCGTTTAGCCTAAAATAAGTACCTACTGCCCCTGTCGGCTCCATAGGACTCGGCTGATTCATGCCTGGCGATGCCTCCCATTCCCCCCAACCTCTCTCTGATCGGGAAATGGAGATCGTTGAGTTGGTTGCGGCCGGCCTGACAAACCAAGCTATTGCTGAGCACTTAGACATCAGCAAGCGCACGGTGGACAACCATATCAGTAACATTCTGAATAAAACCGCTACGGATAATCGGGTGGCTTTGGTGCGCTGGGCGCTCAAGTGGGGCAAAGTCTGCCTGGATGGCGTGAATTGCTGTACTCTCCCGGAACCGGAACTGGGCCAGGGTCAGTCACCCGCAGAATGGGTACCTTAGGAGGCCGGCCGTGGAAGCTATATATCAGCCTTTGGAAGATCGCCAGTGGGAATGCCCCCAACTTCCCTTGGGGGTCTACCGGGAAATCCAAGCGCATCTAGAGTCCCTCGAGAATGTCACCTGCCAACTCATGGAACCTGAGCCGGGGGCTTTCGACTACACCCAGAGCCAAGTGAGGGGCCTAGTGATGACCTGTCCACCCGCTACCGCTGCTCGGGTGAACGCTATTCTGGACTTCTATAACCACCAGTACAAGACGCGCTAACAGTTAACAGGAATGGCAAGCCTTCAGGCCAGTCGCGGCACGCGGGACATTTTGCCGCCGGAAGTTCAGACTTGGCAGGCAGTTGAAGCGGAAGCCCGGCTTCTGCTCCAGCAGGCGGCTTTCCAAGAAATTCGCACGCCCCTATTTGAGCAGACGGAATTGTTCGCTCGCGGCATCGGTGAAGGCACGGACATTGTCAGCAAGGAAATGTACACCTTTCTGGATCGGGGCGAGCGCAGTCTCACCCTCCGTCCAGAGGGCACGGCGGGGGTGGTACGGGCCTACATTGAGCATGGGTTGGCGGCCCAGGGTGGCGTACAGCGTCTCTGGTACTTGGGGCCTATGTTTCGCTACGAGCGCCCTCAGACCGGCCGCCAGCGCCAGTTCCACCAGTTAGGTATTGAAGTCCTAGGCAGTGCTGACCCCCGGGCCGATGTGGAGGTGATTGCCTTAGCTATCCGGCTGCTGACCCGCCTAGGATTGACTGACTTGAAGCTGGAGGTGAACTCCGTTGGCGAAGGAGTCGATCGGCAGCACTATCGAGAAGCGTTAGTAGCCTATCTGGAACCCCATCGGGATAGTTTGGATACGGACTCTCAGAAGCGCCTGACTCAAAACCCCCTCCGCGTTTTGGATAGTAAAGACCCGCGCACCCAGGCAATTGTTGCCAATGCCCCCAGCCTATTAGCCTATCTGAGTCCGATGGCGCACCAGCACCTTGAGCGGGTCCAGCAAGGTCTGAGTGACCTAGGGATTCCTTATACCCTTAACCCCCGTTTGGTGCGAGGTCTGGATTACTACACCCACACCGCCTTTGAGATTCAGTCGGAGCACCTCGGTGCTCAGGCCACAGTGTGCGGCGGGGGTCGGTATGATGGGCTTGTGGCACAGCTCGGCGGTCCTCACACTCCGGCTGTGGGGTGGGCCTTGGGTCTGGAACGCCTTGTCTTGCTCACCCAAAAGCAGGGCCGGCCGGCCGGCCGTAGCTTGGACATCTATATGGCCTCGCGGGGGCCAACAGCCGAACGCCAAGCCCTTGTTCTTGCCCAAGTCCTACGGCAGCAGGGCTGGCGAATTGAACTCGACTTGAGTGGTAGTGCTTTCAGCAAGCAACTCAAGCGGGCCGATCGCAGCGGCGCGCCTTTGACGCTGATCCTAGGAGAAGCGGAGGCTCAGGAGGGCACCGTGCAAGCCAAGTGGCTGACGAGTGGTGAGCAGCAGCTATGGCATCAAGCCGATCTTTTGGAGGGACAGACTACCCTACAGAGAGCTTTCGAAGAAATCCTCTCAAAACCCTGAATGGCGGCCCCCCTCAAGAACTCATGTCAGATACACCTGCGATTCCTGTCAATGCCATTCGCTACAACGATCAGGGACTTGTCCCTGCCATTATTCAAGACTACCTGGATGGCGCAGTTCTCATGATGGCCTGGATGAATGCCGAGTCCCTAACGAAAACCCTCGAAACGGGCCAGACTTGGTTCTGGAGTCGGTCGCGTCAAGAACTCTGGCCCAAAGGCGCGACATCTGGCCACGTCCAGCAGGTTCAATGGATGCGCTACGACTGCGATAGTGATGCCTTGCTGATCGGCGTGGAACAGGTGGGTGATATTGCCTGCCACACTGGCGAGCGCAGTTGTTTTCACCGGCTAGGAGCTGAGACAAATCCACCTCAAGGCACCCCAGGAGACACCCTAAGCCAGGTCTTCCGTGTAATCCTCAGTCGCCGAGATCAGCCTCAGCCTGGTTCCTATACCAATCAACTGTTCAAGGGGGGCACTAACAAAATCCTCAAGAAGGTGGGTGAAGAAACCGCCGAGTTCATCATGGCGTGCAAAGACGACGATGCCCAGGGAATTGCCAGTGAGGCTGCTGATGTGATTTATCACCTTTTGGTAGCTCTTGCCTACCAAGGTGTTAACCTGCGCCAGGTTTACCAGGTCTTAGCCGAGCGGCGAGGAACCCGTCGGCAAGCAAACCCCTGACCCCTCTCCCGCTTTATCTCAAGTCGGGTGGACTTGATGTCCCTGTCCGAGCTAACCCTCGCCTTCCGCAGGGGGTTCAGGAATCTTCAAGGCATCGCGGGCCTTAACTAGGGCATCCCGATAGCGATAGCTAGCTGCCACAATTGCACCCCGCTGCTTTTCATCCAAACTGCTGTAGGATTTGCTCGCAACTTGGCCAGGGGTAAAGAACGGTTCAACGGTTGCCAGACAGGCTTTGTAGGCTTGATCGACTTCCGAGACCAAATTGGTTGGCAGAAGCTTCTTATAGGGATCAAACTGACTCTGGATGCCAATCCAGTTATGCTTGAAAATCAGCAGGCTCTGGTCAGACCAGGTCTCTTCTTCGCTTGAGATTTTCTTAGAGGGCACTTCATTGGCAAGGTTGAGCATCCCCTGGTAGTTGAGTGATGAATTGAAGTTGGCAGGTTCATTCAGCTTGGTCGTGAGAGATTTCACACTCTCAATTAACTGCTCACCGTAGGGAACTGCGGCAGCCAAATCGGAGTCCCTGAAAATGAGAGACTCAATCTTGTGGATGCTACGATAGTCAGGGTCTGTTTCACCTCCTGGAAAGGCATAGGGACGCGCATCAATATCAGCATCCTCCTGCTCAAAAGAAAGAGCATAGACCTCAATCTCTTCGTAGGGCGGACGGGCATCAATATAGGCTTGCTTGGCCCGGTCAATATCCCCACTTTTGAGGGCCACCAGCAAGTTCTCAACAAGAGGCATCTGATCCTTGGCTCGTTTCTGGAAATAGGCTACGCCAGCAGCAACCTGCTCAGTATATTGATCCTTGGCCGGAGCAACCGCAGCAGACGGCGTAGACTCCTGGGTAGTAGCGGATGGGGATTGCACAGATGCACAACCAACCACAAGTAAGCAGGCTGCCAATCCAAGGGCGAACCAGTTAGTGTACAGTTTGTTCATGAGTAAATCCAAAAATCTTCAGAATGGATTGTGGTGAGAAAGCTCAGGGGCCGAGGAACTAACGCTGAGGCTTTTGCGTAGCGATCGCCAATTGTGAGTTGGGTATTTGTCTTAGCTCATCCATGACCGCTACAACCAAGCCATGTTCCACCTTGGTATCTGCCCTGACAATAACGACGAGCGGAGCCTGAGATTTTCTAAAAACTTCGAGTTGCTGACGCAGTTTGACAATCGGAACAGCCTCATTATCAACAAAGACATTGCCCTGGCGATCAATACCTACAGAAACCGGTCGTTGAGTCTGAGTTTGAGTTGTTGTTGCCTTGGGCAGCTTGACATCAATGCCTTCGGCACGGGTGAGAAAAAGAGATGCAATGATAAAAAAGGCAAGGATTGAAAACACAACATCAATCATGGGAACGAGATTGATCTCGCCTGCAGACTCGCTATCGTTATCAAGTTGGTACATACTGCCCCTCAAAATGCTCTAGCTGTTCGGCGTAAAAGAGTTCGAGCTGGCCCATTGACTCCTGGACGAATGCAACTTGTCTTCGATAAAAACTGCGAAAGAGATTGGCGAGGACAAGCGTGACAATGGCAACGACTAACCCCATGACAGTTGAAATGAGGGCTTCGCTCACACCACCGGTCACGCCAAGGGTTTCCGCGCTACCCAGGTTTCCCAGCGACAGGGAGGCAAACGCCCGAATCAGCCCCAAGACAGTGCCGAGTAGCCCTAACAGGGGTGATGTCGTCACGATGGTGTCAAACACGCTACTGAAGCGACGCAATCCAGGCAGTTCTCGCTGAGCAGAGCTTTCTAGGGCAACGCGAAATCGCACTGGACTTAAAGGCTTTAACCCCCGCTTGGCCGCCGTCAGTGCATGGAGAAAGATCCTGCATATCGGTAGATCGCAATGCTGACGCAGGGTTTTGAGGGCGCGCTCAGGGTTGGACTGATATTCGTTGAGTACCTGGGTAATCACTCTGGCTTGGGCGCGATTGATCCGTGACCAGAAGATCAGTCGTTCACCACTGAGCGCCAGGGTCAGGATAGAAAACCCAAGTAGGGGGTAGGCCACAATTCCGCTAGCGGCGAAGAATTCACCAAGCTGCATAGCAAAGCACTCCATGACGCATTGAGTAGTCTACAGCTAGCGATAATGAGTGTCAATAGATTAAGCTTTTACTGATCCCATTCGAGTCCGCTGGAATGCTAGGGCTTGACCTCAGTGGAGCTGCTAGACGGCTGAAAAGCCGGCCGGCCACCGATTTCACCGCAAGCCTACTCAGTTTCTCAGTCCACTCACGCTACGATAGTCTGGTTGTTGCCAGGTTCTGATGTCCCTTTTCGCTTATAATTCTCATGTTATTTGTTGCAACTATGACCAGTAAGAGTGAGCCACTGGTTTCCAGTAACCCGCGCTATGGCCTGTGGGCTTTGTGCTTTGGAGTGTCAGCGGCGATCAACACCACCCTTGTTCTGGGGATAGATGCCTGGTATGTTCGCCGGCCTCCAGACGTGCCCCTTGCCAAGGTCATTGTGCTACCCGACCCGCCAGAAACTCCGCAGCCGGTCGAGCCACCCCCACGCAAAAGGGTCGAGCCAGACCCCCCGCCCAAGGTGGAGCGCCAAGCGGCTGCACCTGAACCCCGCCGGCCGGCCGCAACGCAGCCCCGCTGGTCAGAGTTAACGCCTGTCTCACCCCCAGCCTCTGCGCCGGCCCAGTCCTTACCAGCGCGCACAGAAGCCCAATTTGTTCCTATTGCGGCTCAAGTGGCTTCCCCTACAGACAGTCCGCCTGATCCTCCGCAGCCTGTTGCCGCGGCTCCAGTTCAAGCCGCTCTCCCGACTCCGGTTGCACCCCCGGCTCCCCCCCCTAAACGGGATGAGGGAGGCAAAGTGGCGTGTAGTAGTTGCCCGAAGCCAACCTATCCAGCGACGATGCGACAGCAAAATGTTGAAGGGAGAGTGGGGTTAAGTGTTGACGTCAATCCCCAAGGCAGTGTCATCGCGGTCAGTGTTCGCCAGTCCAGTGGTTATCCAGAGTTTGACGAAGCGGCGATTCAGGCTGTACGCAACTGGACGTTTACTCGCAGTGCCCAAGGCCGGCAGGGGTTAGCAGTTTCCGTGCGCTTTGAGTTGAGATAGTTGCTCGCCCCCCCTGAATGACCCTGCACCTGACCACGGATGAATTCCTGAGGCTGTGGGACGTCGCGAACCCGACAGGCCCTCTGGCTGATGGGGCGATCCTCTACACGATGCCCCCAGAATTGGGAGAGGGCTATGCCTATGACTTGAAGTTTGGCTCCGGCAGTTGGATCCGGCTTTACAACCTCAGGTACTTACAGGACATCCTGGTTAGCCAACCCGAATGGCTCCATCCGGTAGAGTTTACAGTGCTCCTATCGGGTCAAATTGCAACCGATCAGGGGGACATTGTCGGCAATGGCAACGCCCTCATCTCCGGGGGAGGGATTCAAAGGGACATTACACTGCGGTTTCAAGGTGAAGTCCCTTGCCTAGGCATCACTATAGAGTCCTCCCCAGAGGACTTCATCCGGCTCTTTACCCAGGAACATCCAGAGCCTCCCCAGGAAGTGCGTCTGTTGGTCAAGCAGGATGACTGGCAGACTCTCTGCTTCCCCAAGATGACTGCGGGGATTCGCGCCATAGCCCAGGCAATCTTGAACTGTCCCTTCCAGGGCATCACCCGGCGGCTATACCTACAGGCCAAATCCCAGGAATTGATTGCCCTGATGCTGGCGACGATCTTGGGGAAGCAGTCAAAGGTTAGAGATGAAGCCTGTCCCAAGCCCCCTACAGCAGCGAAGTTGGATCAGGCGCGACAAGTGCTCGACGGAAACTTGGAAGACCCACCTACGATCACAGTCCTGGCTAAGCAGGTTGGCTTAAGTGAACGGACACTGCAACGGGGCTTCCAGCAACTCTACGGCAACACAGTCTTTGGCTACTTAACGCAAAAACGGATGGAGAAGGCCCGGTGCCTATTGCACGGCCGGTTGACCTCCGTGGCAGAGGTAGCCAATCTTGTGGGCTACGCCAATCCCTCGCACTTCGGAGCTGCCTTCAAGCGTTTCTACGGCATTACGCCTCAGGAATGCATCCGGGGTAAATGACCGTTTCGCGAGACTGAGTCCGTTTTGGAGTTGACGCCCCCCGGCATAACACCCTAGTTTCAGGATTGCTATCAAGAATAAATCTCATAAAGGTGTGAGGTTAAGGATGGGTATGCTCAAGTCTTGGCAGGGGGTCGCAGTGGGACTGGTTTCGGGGCTGGCTAGTGTTGTCGCCGCGGCGGAGGTGGGCCTGGCAAACCCAGGTGGAGCGCTACCGGAGGCACCAGAGCGGGGCCGCGAATCTACCGGGCGTTGGGGATGCATAAGTTCTTCACCGGCGCTACGAGACCAAACCTGCTTGGCCCAGAGCGACGCAGCACCAGGCACAGTAACCGAGGTCAAAGTAGAGCAGACCCCGGCCGGCCTCAACCTCATCCTGACGGTACCCAGCGGTGGCAATCTACAGGTGCTTACCGACCGTGAGGGCAACACGCTCACGGCAACGATACAGAACGCCCAGTTACGACTGGCCAACGCTCCGGACTTCCAGCAAGATAACCCGACCCCAGACATTGCCAGATTGACCGTCCAAGCAGAGGAGAGAAACAGCATTCAGATCAGGATCATCGGTGCAGCAGGTGCTCCCCAGGTGCAGTTTCTGCAACAGGAGGGCCAATTAAGATTGGCACTGACGCCGACCACAGAAATAGTTGTGGCACCCCAAACCGAAACGGTTACACCAGGCAGTCCTCAGACCGCCGAAAGGCAAGACGATGACATCGAAATCGTCGTGACGGACGAGGGAAGCCGGGGTTACTTTGTCCCCAATGCCAGTACTGCAACGCGCACGAACACGCCGATTACGGAGACACCCCTTTCTATCCAAGTAGTTCCACAGCAGGTTCTCAGGGATCAGCAGGTTCTTAACCTCCAGCAGGCGCTTACCAACGTCAGTGGCGTCCGCTATGACGGGTCGGGCGGCGGACGGGACTCCCTATTTTCTATTCGCGGTTTTAGTGAAGCCCCGGTACTACGAGATGGATTCCGACTCTATGGCACCTTCCAAGGTGATCCAGAAGTCTCCAACCTAGAGCGCATTGAGGTTCTCAAAGGGCCATCTTCGACGCTGTATGGGCAGATCCAGCCAGGGGGATTGATCAACCTTATCCTCAAGAAACCAGAACCCGACGCCTTCTACAGACTCAACCTGGGGATTGGCAATCGAAATCTCATCAGGCCCAGTTTTGATATCAATAGTCCCATTACTAAAAATGGTGACCTCCTCTATCGGATTCCGGGGGTCTACTCCAATCAGGATAGTTTCAGGGACTTTGATAATCCCTACCAGCGTTATGCACTGGCTCCTGTACTTCGATGGAAAATCAGCGACCGCACCCAAGTCGATTTCCTCATGGAGTACATTAATGACACAGGCCCAGCAGACTTTGGTTTGCCAGCAAATCCTGGGGGAACCATCCCAGATATTCCCTTTGGCCGGGTCACAACCGACCCTTCGGATACTCTCGACAAGCAATTCGTTAGCATTGGCTATAACCTGGAGCACCAGATCAGCTCCAGATGGAAATTGAATAATGCATTCCGCAATATCCGTTACGACTATAGCTATAGTGTTGTCGCTCTGCCCGTAGTTTTTATTCCAGACACGGGTACACTTTTTCGCTTCTTTGCGGCTCAAGATGGCAATGCTCAGTACTACTCTCTATTGACCACCCTCACTGGGGAACTAACCACCGGCCCCGTCAGACATACACTTGTCGCCGGATTTGATATGAATCGCACCGATGAGTTAATTGAAGCGGTTGGTAACTTCAGCTTCCCGTCTGCAAGTCCCTTGAATATCTTCGATCCAGTTTATGCGCCTAAGCCGTCCAGAAGCAGTCTTCCTCTCGCACAGTCTTCAGCAACTACTTCACAAAGACTTGGTATTTTTGTCGAGAATCAAACGTACTTGCTTAAAGACCTAACCCTCCTGGCTGGCATTCGCTACGACACTATCCGGCAGAATAACTTTAGCCCGGCCGGCCTCTTTTTCTCTCCAACGGGAGTCGATATTACTCAAGAAGACGAGGCATTTACGCCGCGAGTAGGCATCCTATACAAGCCTATAGAGATGCTTTCACTTTACGCCAACTACTCCCAGTCCTTTGTGCCTAATTTTGGCGCAAATACGGCTTCAGGAAACCCACTTCCCCCAGAGCGCGGTGAGGGTTACGAGTTTGGTGCCAAATTAGAACCCATCAAAGATAAACTGCTGCTAACTTTTGCATACTTCGATATCGTTAAGCAGAATGTTGCCGTGGGCGACCCCATTAACCCACTGTTCTCACAAGCGATTGGTGAGCAGCGCAGCAGTGGTTTCGAGTTCGACATTGCTGGAGAAATACTACCAGGCTGGAAGATCATCGCCTCCTATGCAAACATCAACGCTCGCGTTACGGACGATACCAACCCCATAGCTGTAGGATCACAACTGCCAGGTGTTCCCTTCAACAGTGCCAGCCTGTGGACAACCTACGAGATTCAGTCGGGTAGTTTGCAGGGCTTGGGATTCGGAATTGGCTTTAACTTCGTGGGAGATCGAAAAGGTGGCCTACCCAATAGTTATGAGGTGCCTAGTTATGCCATCCTCAATGCCGCTATATCCTACCGTCGAGACAAGTGGAGCGTCGGTCTCAATTTCCGTAACCTTACCAATGTCCAATACATTGATGCTCTTGGTTCCAGGACAGCATCAAGTAATTATCCCGGAGAACCATTTACTGTGATTGGGTCTCTGTTCTACCAATTCTGATCCATAGCATCTAAAACATCATGAGCCTTAAGCAGTTTTTCGCCCGATGGTCAAGGACTATTCACCGTTGGATCGGTCTTTACATGGCAACACTGGTGATTATCTATATGTCAGAGTCATTTATCTTGCCACCTTTGTTTGGTCATGGTGAGCCGGTTCTCAATGCTCCCCCTACAGAAATCCGTTCCTCTGGAAACTCTCAGATGATCTCCATAGAACAGGTATTGAGAGATACTGAGAACAGTCTGGCAGTCAATTTCGAGGATAAGGTGATCGACCAGATTGCCTACCTCCCCCAACAAGGTCTATATCGACTATCGGATACCCAGAACTTTCTTGAGTGGTATATCGACTCAGGTGATGAGACTCTTGTTAGCTATGGCTTTCGTTCGGACATTTTCCTGGAAGAAAAAGGTTTACTTGGTTGGCTCAGTCCTTGGGTTCATCAGATTTTGGAATTCCCTTTCCTTTTTCTGATGGCTACCCTCGCCGTCAGTGGTATTTATCTTTTCGTCCAGCCATTTATCCCTGCCAGACGTAATGCGGAACCTAGTTAATGGGTTCCACGATCAACCCTCGATGATGTTCACAAAACCAGATGGAGATAAATCAATGATCAAGCAGAAGTTTCCTAGAGCTATGTCTTATGCTCTGATTGTGGCCTGCGCGTCTTCCGTAGCTGCTTGTCAGGTAGCTGGCCTGAAACCGGAACAGTCTTCATCCTCTGAACAAACAGTAAGCGCGGCACCTCAAGAAGTAAGCAGCTTTAATGAACCCATTTACCTTCTGGCCAATCCTGAGGTTAAAGACCAGATCAAGGCCGGTAAATATAAATCTGGCCTTGAGCATTTTGAGAAAGTGGGACTGACCACCAAGAAACCAGATGGAGAAAGTTACGAGAGCTTTTTCACAGGAACATCTGGAAATGACACTATAAAAGCCATAGGGCAAGGTGAGCACACTCATTTTTCTGGAGTCGATCTTGAAGTTGTTCCAGGCCAGGACGGACCTTTACCCCTGCGCCCGAAAAGCTTGGGTACGGGGGAAGTTGACATCCTAGTAGGCACGACTGAGGGCAGTGATGAGTTTCTGGTAGGTAGCTTCATTACATCGGTCAACTCCAAACCTCAGCCCTTCTATATCGGCAAAGGGGATGCTGACTACGCCCGGATAAAAAACTTTAACAAATCAAAGGATTCAATCATCCTTGCTGGCTTTCCAGAACAGTATCAACTTAAGTCTGTGGATGGAGACTTCCTAATTTCAACCAAGGAAGGTGATTTAGTTGCCATTGTGGAAGGTGTGGACAGGTTGGACGTTGAGGGTATTTATAAGGAGTTTGGAGTTTCTATCCTGAAGTGAGTGACATAGATAGCCCTCATGTGTCGCCCACAGTGTCACGCCCTCTGGATAGTTTCTCTACGTAACTCGGATCAGCTACATCGTTCTGGCAGAAAAGCCCTGAGCATCTTATGAACGCGAAATCTCTCCGCCACACAGCCCTCACCCTCCACGCCACTATCGGTATCCTAGCGGGCCTACTTCTGATCATCATCAGTAGCACAGGCGCTGCGATTGTTTTCCACCACGAAATTGACCACTTTCTAAACCCCAACCTCTGGGTGGTTTCTCCCCAGCCCTCTACAGCTACCATCGATCAAGCCATAGCCACTACTCAAGCCGCACACCCGGGTCAATCTATCCAGAGCATTCAGTTCCCTAAAAACCCTGACCAAGCCCTAGTTATCACCCTTGAAACCCCTCAAGGCCAGCACCTCCAAACCTTCATTGACCCTTACACC
>JACYLR010000103.1 GCA_015272465.1 Gloeomargaritaceae cyanobacterium C42_A2020_066 | reverse complement strand
GTGGCCGAAGTCGAGAGCCTGCTTACCCGCCTCGATCAGCGGTTTGGCCTCGCGTCCGCCGCTGAGATTTCCATGGAGATCGATCCCGGCACCTTTGACTTGGCCCAACTCCAGGGCTACCGAGCGGCAGGTGTCAATCGGGTCAGCCTGGGGATCCAGAGTTTTGACAATACCTTGCTGCACGTCAGTGGCCGCACCCATACCCTCCGGGACATTGACCAAGCCCTGGACTGCATCCACACCGCCGGGCTGGGGAATTTCAACCTAGACCTGATCCAGGGCCTTCCGGGTCAAACCCTCGACCACTGGAGTCACACTCTGGAACAGGCACTGGCCGGCCGGCCGGCCCATATCTCGGTGTATGACCTGACCCTGGAACCCGGGACGCGCTTTTTCCGAACCTACCAGGCTGGCGCATTCCCCCTCCCTCTGGAGACAACCACCTGTGAAATGTATGTCTTGGCTCAGGAAACTCTGACGACCGCAGGCTTCGAACATTACGAAATCTCGAACTATGCCCGGCCCGGCTGGCAGTGCCGCCACAATCGGGTCTACTGGGAAAATCGCCCCTACTACGCCTTTGGTCTGGGGGCCACCAGTTACCTGCACCGCCAGCGCTACGCCCGGCCGCCCCATCTCCATGCCTACTGCGCCTGGGTCAACCAGGGACGTGCGGCCGGCCGGCTCCTGATGCCCACCCTACCCGACTCACCCCTAGAAATCCTCAAAGATCGGCTGATTCTGGGGTTGCGCCTCGCTGAAGGGGTCGATCTTAACGATCTTGCCCCCGCCCTCCGACAGCACCTTTGCCGTGCCCTGGGACCCTACGAACACCAGGGCTGGGTACATCAGGCCGCGACCCACCTGCGCCTCACCGACCCCTGGGGGTTTCTCCATTCCAATACCATCCTGGTGACCCTACTAGAGGTGCTGGACAGTTCCGTGGCTCAAGGACTGATGAGCGTCTCAATCACCTGAGCAATGCGGCCGGCCGCCCCTGCGGTACCCATCCGCCGGCATCCATTTTGACCGATGGCCTGAAGTAAGTCCGGATTCCGCAGCAACTCTGCCAGCGCTCGGCCGGCCTGTTCTGGACGATCGACAAGGCGCACTGACGGCCCTAGGAGTCGCTGTTGAGACTCAGCGAAGCGGGCCGTGAACTGGGGACCTGCTCCCGGAAAAGTAATGACCGGCTTCCCCAGACCCACCAACTGCTCTGTGGCCGTGCCAGCCAGGGCTATCCCCAGGTCAGCCCCGTGGAGGGCATCGTTAAAACCCTGGGAGATCAGCGTCAACGTTACATCCCCATAGCCGAAACTCAACCCTGGGTCCCCAGCGAGCGATGTGGGTCGAGGGGGCCAGCCCTGGGCACGCACGGCGGCGGCAAAAACCTCCGCATCCAATCCCGGTGCCAGTGCCGCCAAAAACTGCACCGACTGGCGGGGCACAGCTTCCAAGACACTGGGCAGCGCGCGCAGGATATGCGCCCAATTGCCATACACCTCCGGCTCCCGCGAACCTGGGAGAAGCAAGATCCTGAGACTGTTAGCGCAGGCACTTAAGTCCAGTACCCCCTGGGGCGCAAGATTATCCATCATCGGGTTGCCGCAGTCATGAACAGAAACGGCAGCCCGATTGAGCCGGCCGGCCGTCAGACTGTCCCGGACAAACACCGCCCGACACCGTTTTCGGCTCATTAGCCATCGTTCCCAGGGTTGAAAAACCGATGAACCATAGCCTTCGAGCCACTGATACCAGCGGCGGCGGACGAGGGGGCCAGCCTCATCTCGGACGTAGTACTCCGAGCGGGCCGTAGCCACAAACAAATAGGGAGCGCCACTCCCCCAAGCCAACAGCAGGGGCCAGATATCTCCCACCGCCAGGATGTAACTCTGTTGAGGGGCTTTGTGAACCCAGGCCCGGATCGCCTGCCACTGCCGCCAACTGAGGGTCAAGAGACCCGCCCGCACATCCTTTGTCAG
This sequence comes from Gloeomargaritaceae cyanobacterium C42_A2020_066, assembly GCA_015272465.1. Lineage (GTDB taxonomy): Bacteria > Cyanobacteriota > Cyanobacteriia > Gloeomargaritales > Gloeomargaritaceae > JACYLR01. Next base: position 15,230 of record JACYLR010000103.1, on the reverse strand, counting down.
TTCGCGGGCATCCATGTAGACAAATCCTCCAGAGGGCATCACCTGTACTGGCCCAAGGAGGGGGATTCCCAGGTTGCGGTAAGCTTGCCCCATCCCCACCAAGGGCAGGGCCTCTAGGCCGATCTGACCCGATCCTTCCTGTAAGGCCTGAAGCACCGCGGCGGCAATGCGATCCTCTCCGTGGCCATTGCTCAAACAGAGTAGACGCATGGTTGAAAAGACCACGGGGTGATTTGAGGTTCTGCCGGTTGCCCGAAGCCGCTAAACTACTAGTGGCCGATAGTTATCCGAGGCAACGTTATCATGAGCTTGGTGGCCCAGGTCATTCTCAGCGCCGACGATGAACTGCGCTATCCCACCAGTGGGGAGTTGCAGGCGATTCATGCGTTTTTACAAACCGGGGAGCAGCGGATTCGCATCGCTCAGACCCTCGCCGAAAATGAAAAAAAGATTGTAGACAAAGCAAGCCAAGAACTCTGGAAGCTCCACCCAGACTACATCCTACCCGGAGGCAATGCCTATGGCCAGCGGCAACGCAGCCAATGCATTCGGGACTATGGCTGGTATCTGCGCCTCGTCACCTATGGGGTTCTGGCGGGCGATCAGCAACCGATTGAGTCCATTGGCCTGGTCGGCGTGCGGGAAATGTATAACTCCCTGGGAGTCCCGGTTGTCGGGATGGCGGATGCGGTGCGCTGCCTGAAGAAGGCGGCCCTAGCCCTCCTCGACGGAGACGATGGGGTGGCCGCCGAGCCTTTCTTCGATTACATTATCCAGGCAATGTCTTAAAGTTTGGGCTGACGCTGGGCTGTGGTGCGACGTTCCAGGCGGGTAAAGCGGCGGTCGTCCCGGATTGATTTTCGGCCGGCCGTCGTTTTGCTGTTGCTGGTCACCCTGATCTATGCCCCTTGGCGGCATCACGTGGTGGATACCCTGGGCGCGTGGATTTTCCCACGGGTAGTGGCTTCCCCACCCTTGGCGATGGCGGGGGGAGATCCCTATATCCGCGCCCTGATGCGTACAATTTCGGCGAGTGAGGCCAATGACCCCCAGCCCTACTCCTTGCTCTACGGGCGGCGGCGGATTGCCGATCTCAGCCATCACCCCGATGACTGCGTACCCATCGCCAGTGGCCCCTATCGCGGCGATTGCACCACGGCGGCCGGCCGCTACCAACTGTTGAGCACCACCTGGACTGAGAAAGTGGCGCGCTACGGGGTGGTTGAGGGTTTCCCCAGTTTCACCCCCGTTAACCAGGATGCGGTGGTTTACGCGTGGTTGCGAGACCCAAGTGCTTGGGATATGGACTTAGAATCGCATCTGCGGGCTGGTGAGATTCAACCGGTGCTGGCGGCCCTGTCTTCCACGTGGACAAGCCTGGGGCAGGGACTGGAACCCAACGTCTGGACGCCCTGGTTGCCCATGCTCTACCGCTATTTTCTGCGCCAGGAACTGACCCAATCGGCAGCCAGTCTCAAAACCGAATGGTGAGTGAACAGAACCGGGACGGCTGGTTAGTGCAGGTGCCCGACGGCCGGCCGGCCCATCGGGGCCGCCTCGTGCTCCATGTGAACGGCGTTGCGAGTGACTGGGCCAAACAACTGCGGGATGTGTGCCGCTTGCAGGAGATGGCCACTAGCCAGGGCTTCGATGTGCTGGGTATCCACAACAGCACCGAAAACCTCCAAGCAGATCTCCTGGAATGTTTTCTGGCCCGCAGCGAACTCTGGCGCTACACCTCGTCCCAAGGTAATGGTCAGGGGCAGCAGCGCCTCCAAGACTACGCCCGCCTCGTGCAGCACCTACTGGAACAGGAACTACCGCCCGATCAGGATATTCTGAAGGCCCTACCCGAAGCGAAACCCGGTATCGGTTCCCTCGATCTAGGGCTGCTGAACCAATTGCCCTTCCTCGGCCAGTTGGCGGGCACCGAATTGTTCACCTATCTCTACGGGGCCTATCCAGCCGGTGCCCCGCGCCCCACCCTGCGGTTGGCCTATGAATGGGCACGAGCCATTCGCGCTGGATATGAGGTGCGTTTGGTGGCCCACAGTCAGGGCACTCTATTGGTGGCGTTGGCAGGCCACATTCTGGATGCCCTGTTTCAGGGATTCCCAGCCTGGGCAGAACGGGTTTATGTGCTGGGCTACGGGCCGGCCGTTTTGATTGAGGAATTGCCCCCGATCCTGAGGGGCCACACGCTCCTGGTGCAGGATCGCCAAGACCCGGTTGCTGAAGCCTTTAGTGATGTGCGGGAGGGTGAGTTTTGGACGACGCTCCAGACCCAACTGCGGCGGTCAGTGCAGCAGGCAGACACCTTGGCGCAACTGGTGAACCGGGACAGCCACCACAGTGCCAGTTATTACCTGGGGTTGCAAGCGACTCCCGCCAGTCAGCGGGCCGGCCGCCTGCTTCAGGAATTACTGGCCCAGGATTGGAGCACGAGTCCCCTGATCCAGGCGCTCTTGGGCACACGGCTGATTCTGGAGCGGCCGGCCGATCCGGGAGCACTCAGCCCTGCGGCCAGCGGCCGGCCCTAATGGGTACAACGTCCCCTAAAACGTCGTCGTGACTTCAAGGAACGCTGTCTACAGAGGTGGGTGATGAATGTCGTTGTGGTCGGTGCCAGTCGCGGGATTGGGGCGGCGGTGGCTGCCCATTGTGCGGGTCGGGGGGATTCTGTGTGGAGCGTGTCGCGCTCACCCGCTGTTGCAGGCCAGTGGATCAAAGCTGACGTCACTACGCCAGCAGGCCGCAGCCGAATCATGGATTGCCTCGGCTCATCGCACCTTGATGCATTGCTATACATGGGTGGAACGTGGGAGCACGGCGCATTTACAGCACAGTATGACTTCAGGAAGAGCGGCTATGAGGAGACCCTGGCGGTTTTGTCCGTTAACCTGATTGCCCCGATTGAGCTAACTCGGCTCCTGGTTCCCAACTTGACCCTATCAATCAATCCGCGGGCAATTTTTATTGGGGCACTGTCGGGGTTTGATAACCAGGCGACGCCAGAAGTTGCCAATACTGCAAGTAAGTTCGGATTGAGGGGTGCTATTCAGGCCCTGCGGCTGGCACTCCAGTCCGAAGGCATTGGATTCACAGTGGTGAACCCCGGTAATGTGGCAACCCCTGAGGTGCTCGACGACATTAAGGAGGGGCGCTTCCCGGAGCAGACGCCGATTCCCATGAGGGACTTGCTGGCGACGATTGACTGGATTCTGACGCTGTCCAATTCTGTTGATGTCGGTGACCTGGCATTGCTGCAAAGGTTTGGCTAGCCCTTGGCGCAAGCTGCTGTGCCAGGTGAAGCGTTGGGATTGGCTCCAGTACGCTTCAGCACAGCCTGGTATCGACGAGCTGCATACCCTTTTCACAACGACCTCAGCGGGAGGATACCTATGGACATTACGGCGCTGCTCTGGGGCCTAGGGGGCACGGCCGGCCTTGCCTGGCTGGGACTGTTACTGGTCTGGGGGGGATTCTGGCGGTGCGATCAACGCCTGGATGGGACACTGCCTGACCTGGCCACTTGGCCGGACGTAGTGGCGATTGTGCCGGCGCGCAATGAGGCTGATGTCCTGCCCACTAGCCTCACCTCCCTCCTCACCCAGACCTACCCTGGCCCCTTGCAAATCGTGCTTGTTGACGACCAAAGCACCGATGGCACCGGCCGCGTGGCCCAAGACCTAGCGGCCCAGGCGGGTGCTTCCCATCGACTCCAACTGATTCCCGGCACCCCCCTCCCTGCTGGTTGGTCTGGCAAACTCTGGGCGATGGAGCAGGGCCTCAACTGGGTACGTGCCCGGCCGGCCGGCCCCACCTATTTGCTGCTCACAGATGCCGACATTGCCCATGATCCGGACAACCTGCGCCAGTTGGTGAGTAAAGCGGAACGGGAGCATTTGGCCCTTGTATCTCTGATGGTTAAGCTCCGTTGCCAGAGCCAGTGGGAAAAACTGCTGATCCCCGCCTTTGTCTTTTTCTTCCAAAAGCTCTATCCCTTTCCCTGGGTGAACACGCCCCAGCGACGACTGGCGGCCGCGGCCGGGGGCTGCATTCTGGTGCGCCACGACACCCTGGAGCAGGCCGGGGGCTTGGCTGTTCTGCGGGAAGCCTTGATCGATGACTGCACCCTGGCCCAGAAAATCAAGGCCCAGAACCCCCGCATCTGGCTGGGTCTGACGGAGACGACCTTCAGCCTGAGACCCTACGACACCCTAGATTCGGTCTGGCGGATGGTGGCTCGCACCGCCTACACCCAGTTGGCCTATTCCCCCTGGCTGTTGGTGGGATCGGTGCTGGGCATGACCTGGCTCTACCTGCTGGCCCCTGCCGGTCTCTGGGGCAGTCTCGCGGCCGGCCGGCCGGCGCTGGCACTCCTCTTTCTCGTCACCTGGGGCCTGATGACCCTGGCCTACCTACCCACGGTGCGGTTTTACCGCCTGTCTCCCCTGTGGGCTGTCACCCTACCGTTGACAGGCTTTTTATACACCCTGATGACCCTCGACTCAGCGCGCCGCCACTACCAGGGACGGGGAGGGGCCTGGAAAGGACGGGTGTATCCAGCGGTCGGCAAACCCTAGGGCAATCAGTTACTCAGTCCGTGGCTAGAGGTTCCCCCGGGGTTGGAGGATGAATCTTGGCCCTGATGAGGCTGAGGTGCGGCCGCAGCCATCTCTCCCTAGACGAGGTGGCCAAACCGATCTGTAGCAGCCACCAGTGCGCTGCGAATGCCCGGCTCCGTCATCGAGTGGCCCGCATCAGCAATGAGGTGAAACGCGGCCTCCGGCCAGGCGCGATGCAAGGCCCACGCGGAAATCGGCGGGCAGACCACATCGTAGCGGCCCTGGATGATCACCCCCGGCAGGTGACGAATCCGGTGCACCTTTTCTAGGAGATAGTTATCCGTCGGGAAAAAGCCCCGATGGACAAAATAGTGGCACTCAATCCGCGCAAAGGCTTCGGCAAACTCACTTTCGCCAAAGCTGCGCATCAAGTCAGGATCGGGGCGAAGTTTACTGGTGCTACCCTCCCACACGGCCCAAGCGCGGGCAGCGGCCAACCGTAGGTCTGGATCAGGGCTGGTCAGACGGCGATAGTAGGCGTGGAGCAGGTCGTGGCGCTCCTCAGGAGGAATGGGTTTCAGGTACTCCTCCCAGGCGTCGGGGTAGAGGTAATTGGCACCTTCCTGGTAAAACCAGTGGATTTCCTGGGGCCGCACCAGGAAAATGCCCCGCAGGATCAACCCCAGACAGGCCGTGGGGTGGGTTTCGCTGTAGGCCAATGCCAGGGTGCTGCCCCAACTGCCCCCCAGTACCACCCAGCGGTCAATCCCCAGATAAATGCGCAACTTCTCAATATCTTCGACCAAATGCCAGGTGGTATTTTCCTCCAACTCAGCATAGGGCTGGCTCCGGCCACAGCCCCGTTGGTCAAATAGGATGACTCGCCACCGGGCTGGATCGAAGTACTGGCGGTAAAAGGGCTCAATACCTCCCCCCGGCCCCCCATGCAAAAACACCACCGGCCGGCCGTGGGGATTACCCGCCTCCTCAAAATAAATCTCGTGAAGGGAAGAGACGCGCAGGTAGCCCTGGCGGTAGGGTTCAATCGGGGGATAGAGGTCACGCATGCCGGGCCTGCCAGGGAAGACCCCCCCATTCTCGCTTAGCCCTTCTCCCCTACCGCGTCAATTTTGGCCACAACGGCTACTGTCATGGCGCAACCCCGTCCCTAGGACTGACCTGGGTCTGGGCCGGCCGGCGCAAACTGTAGGGCTGCTGAATTCATGCAGTAGCGCTTTCCTGTGGGGCGCGGGCCATCGTCAAACACATGGCCCAGATGGGCACCGCAAGTCTTGCAGCAGACCTCGGTGCGAGTCATCCACAGACTGCGATCCACCTCGTAGTGCAGGTTCTCCGTCTGGGCCGGTTGCCAAAAACTGGGCCAGCCCGTCCCGGAATCGTACTTAGCATCCGAGTGGAAGAGTTCAGTACCGCAGCAGACACAGTGATAGACGCCGGGTTGCTTGTTGTTCCAGTACTCGCCGGTAAAGGCCCGTTCCGTGCCCTTTTTGCGGGTGACATGGAACTGCTCAGGGGTGAGTTGCTGCCGCCACTCGGCGTCGGTTTTCTGAATCGAGAACTGGGGAGAAGCGCTCATACAGGGAGAGGGGAGGTGAACAGAACACTCAGGGGAGCCGGGGCTGCCATATCCCCCGGTAAAAAGGTGCGGGCAGTGACGACCAGCAGGGCCAGGCCAAAGACCAGCACGAGCAAAAGGGGCAGCAAAATGCTGGTCAGGATTGAGGTGAGTTGACGCATGGCCTAACCCTCCGCCGCTGGTTTCTGAGCCAGAATCCAGTTAACTAGGGTACGCACGCCGTAGCCAGTGGCCCCTGGGCTAGCAAAGGTATCGCCCTTATCACTCCAGACGGGGCCAGCAATGTCCAAGTGTGCCCAGGGGGTTTTGTCTACGTACTGCTTCAGGAAGAGGGCCGCCGTAATCGAGCCGCCACCGCGGGGGCCGGTGTTCTTCATATCCGCAATGCCGGACTTGAGGCCCTCAAAGTATTTGTCCTCTAGGGGCATGCGCCAGACCTTTTCTCCAGCCCCCTGAGCCGCCTGCTGGAGGCCGGCCGCCAAACCGTCATCGGTGCTCCACAGGCCGGCCATGTCGTCTCCGAGGGCGATCACACAGGCCCCAGTCAGGGTGGCCAGATCGACAATCGCATCCACGCCCAATTTTTCGGCAAACACCAGGGCATCCGCTAGGGTGAGACGGCCCTCGGCATCGGTGTTATTCACTTCAATGGTTTTACCATTGGCCGCTTTGAGGATGTCCCCGGGGTGGAGTGCCCGGCCACTGATCATGTTTTCGGTAGCAGCAACGATGAAGTGCACTTCTGCGGCCGGCCGCAGTTGGCCAATCACTTGGGCGGCTCCTAGGGCGGCGGCGGCCCCGCCCATGTCCATCTTCATCATCTCGATAGAGCTACCTGGCCCAGCCTTAATATTCAGCCCCCCGGAGTCGAAGGTGAGGCCCTTACCCACAATGGCCAGTTTGCACACCGGCGTCCCGGCCGGCCGATAGGTGAGGTGGATAAACTTGGGGGGCAAATCCGACGCCTGGGCCACCCCCAAAAAGGCACCCATGCCCAGGGCTTCGCAGGCCTCTCGCTCTAGGATCTCCGCCTCTAGGCCGTAGGTGTGGGCCAACTGAACTGCCGTTTCCGCCAGGGTGACCGGCGTAACGACGCTGGCGGGGGCCGCCACCAACTCCCGCGCCAGAATGACGCCACTGGCTACTGCCTGAGCCTGGCTAATGGCTTCAGTCTGGCCCTCGATCCCCAAAATATCGACCCGCTCTAGGGCTGGCCCCTTGTCCTCTGGCTCCGACTTGAAGCGCTGATCCTGATGTAGGGCCAAGAGAATGCCCTCGACCATGGCTTGCACCGCCACCCCGGCGGCGATGTCTTCGACGGGTAAAGCCAGAGCCAGGGTCTTGCATTTCTGTTGTCGGGCGGTTTTGGCGAGGGCGGCGGCGGCGCGGCGATAGCTGTCGGCAGTGACCCGGCCGGCCGGCCCCAAGCCCACCAGAGCCAACTTGCGAATGTCTCCCCCGACGCGGGTGACGCTACTACTGCCGGGTTTGCCGGTGAATTCCGTCTCACCGATCAGTTCCTGGAGGACACCCCCCAGCCGGTCATCCAGGAGGGTCAGTTCCTCCCCCAGTTCAGTCTGATCCTGGAAGAAGCCTAGGCCCAAGAGGTCACCCGACCATTCCAGGGGTGACATGACAACGGTGCGAATGTCCATTCCCGGTTGCACATTAAGTTCTATGAACTATCTTAGGCCGGCCGGGGGGTCTCAGGCGGATCTGCCAGCCCGGCCATGACGGCCGGCTGCACCCACTGGTCGAACTGCTCAGGGGTAAAAAAGCCCAGGTCACAGCCCGCCTGCTTGAGGCTGGTGTGGTCGGTGTAGGCTTTCTTGGCCACCAGCGCGGCTCGGTCGTAGCCAATGTGGGGATTGAGGGCCGTCACCAACATCAGGGAATGATCCACGTGGCGCTGCAACTGGTTGGGGTTGGGTTCCAGGCCCTGAACACAGTGATCGGCAAAGGCGCGGCAGCCATCGCTCAGCAGTCGGATCGATTGCAGCAAGGCATAGATAATCACCGGTTTGAACACATTTAACTCAAAATTGCCCTGGGAGGCGGCAAACCCGACCGTGGCATCGTTACCCAGGATCTGCACAGCGATCATGGTCAGGGCTTCCGACTGGGTGGGGTTGACCTTGCCGGGCATGATCGAACTACCAGGTTCGTTGGCCGGCAGGCGCAACTCCCCCAACCCACAGCGCGGCCCCGACCCCATCCAGCGCAGGTCGTTGGCAATTTTCATCAGGGCCGTAGCCAGGGCCTTCAGGGCACCGCTCACCACCACCAGGGGTTCGTGGCTGGCCAGGGCGGCAAAGGGGTTGGTGGCCGGCCGCCAGGGTAAACCCGTGGTTTCAGCCAGGTGATCGCAGACCCGCTGGGCAAAGTCGGGGTGGGTATTAAGGCCGGTGCCCACGGCTGTCCCCCCCAGGGCCAACTCATAGAGTGCCGGTAGGCTGTGCTCTAGGGCCACCCTAGCTTGATCCAACTGGGCTACATAGCCCGAAAATTCCTGCCCCAGGGTGAGAGGCACGGCGTCCATCAGGTGGGTGCGGCCAATTTTGAGCAGGGACTGGAACGCCACGGCCTTATCCGCCAAGGCCTCTCGCAGGTGAGCCAGCGCCGGGAGTAACTCATGGTGAAGGGCCCGGCCGGCCGCCAAGTGCATTGCCGCTGGAAATACATCATTGGAGGACTGGCCCAGGTTGACGTGGTCGTTGGGATGCACCGGCTCCTTGCTGCCCAGTGCCCCCCCCATCAGGTGGATCGCCCGATTGGCAATGACCTCGTTGACATTCATGTTGGTCTGGGTGCCGCTGCCCGTCTGCCAGACCCGCAGGGGAAAATGGTCGTCCCAACGGCCGGCCGCCACCTCGGTCGCAGCCTGAACCATGGCAGCACACTGTTCGGGAGTGAGTAAGCCCAAATCCCGGTTGACGACAGCAGCCGCCCCCTTGATCTGGGCCAGCGCGTGAACCACCGCCAAGGGCATGCACTCCTCGCCAATGGCGAAATAGTGCAGGGATCGCGCCGTCTGGGCACCCCAGTAGCGGCCGGCCGGGACGGCCACTTCCCCCAAACTATCCCGCTCCAGCCGTACCCCGGTGCTGGGTAAGGGCAGACCGGGTACATTCTCCATCGACTGAGCATCCATCAGCTTGTGGCGCTCGCCGCCAACTCGGCCAGCCGCTCCTGCTGATCCTGGTAGATACACGCCTGGATCAGAGGTTCGAGATTGCCCTCCAGGGCTGAGGACAGATCAAAGTTACGTCCCAGTCGGTGATCCGTAATCCGATTGTCCTTGTAGTTATAGGTGCGAATTTTCTCCGAGCGATCCCCCGTCCCCACCTGGGATCGCCGCAGGGAACTGACCTGACTCAGTTGGGCCTCCAGTTCCATTTCGTAGAGCTTGGCCCGCAAAATCTGCATCGCCCGCTCCTTGTTCTGCAACTGAGAGCGCTCCTGGGTGCAGTGGACATGCAGCCCCGTCGGCTTGTGGAACAGGTGCACCGCCGTCTCCACCTTGTTGACGTTCTGGCCACCCGCGCCCCCGGAACGGGCCGTGGTGATCTCAATGTCGCCGGGGTCGATGCGAACCGTGACCTCATCCACCTCGGGCATGATCGCCACCGTGGCCGTGGAGGTATGAACTCGTCCAGACGCTTCCGTCAGAGGTACCCGCTGCACCCGATGCACGCCCGACTCAAACTTGAGGCGACTGTAGACCCGATCGCCTTGAACCTCCAGGATCGCCTGCTTAAAGCCACCCATATCCGCCAGGGACTCACTCACCAGCTTCACCCGCCACCCCAGGGTTTCCGCGTAGCGGGAGTACATCCGCACCAAGTCTCCCGCCCAGATGCTGGCCTCATCTCCCCCTGCCCCCGCCCGAATCTCCAGCATGATGTTCTTGTCATCGTTGGGATCGCGGGGCAACAACAGGAGTTTTAACCGATCCTCCAGACTGAGGATGCGCGCCTCCAAATCCTTGATTTCCTGCTGGGCCATTTGCCGCAGTTCCGGGTCATCCGCATCTGCCAGGAGGTCTTGGGTGGCTTCCAAATCGCCCTGAGCGGCTTTCCAGTCGCCAAAGGTGGCCACAATATCCTCCATTTCCGATCGCGCCCGGGTCACCCGCATCAGTTCCTGGGGGTCGGTGGCGATTGTGGGATCGGCCAGCCGCCGGGTCAGGTCTTGATGGGTGGCCTCGATGCTCCGCAGTTTCTCTAGCAGAAACGCTTCAGCCATGGGTGGGTGGGTGCCAGAGGTCAGGAGGCAAGCCTAGGAACAAGGTAATCCCCATCTACTTTTTCTTTTTCCCAGATTTGGCGGGTTTGGCCACAGCCGTAGCCTGGGTAGCACTGGCCTCACCAGCCGGTTTAATCTCCGTGGCGGGGGCCGCGTACTTGCGCATAAACCGTTCTACCCGACCTTCGGTATCCACGATTCGCTGGGTGCCGGTGTAGAAAGGATGGTTGCCTGACCAGATATCGACATGAATCTCAGGTCGGGTTGAGCCAACGGTCATCACAACCTCGCCGTTGCAAATGACCTTGGCGTCCGGATACCACTTCGGGTGAATGTCGGCTTTAGGCATGGGAGTGACCTCCAGCTAGGGGGTAAACGCAATCTACCGTTTAGAGAATTGAGGCGCTTTCCGGGCTTTTCTCAGACCGTACTTACGGCGCTCTTTGGCGCGGGCATCGCGGGTGAGATACCCCTCGGCCTTGATCGGTGAGCGGTGGTCAGGAGAGAGTTGGCAAAGGGCGCGGGCAACACCCATGCGAATGGCTTCAGCTTGGCCGGTCAGTCCGCCGCCACTGACGTTGACCACCACGTCGTACTCGTTTTCCAGTCCCAAGGTATCGAGGGGGGCCTTGACCGCCAACAGGTAGGCAGGGATGAACTGGAGGTAGTCATCCCCCGGCCGGCCGTTGATTAGCACCTTGCCAGTGCCCGTGACCAGTCGCACCCGGGCCACGGAGGTTTTACGGCGGCCCGTGCCCCAGTACATGACGCGATCAGTGGTGGCGGGCATCAGGCTTGTCCTCCCAAGTTAGCTTTTGGATCTAGAGTCACAGGTTGGGGTTGTTGGGCAGCATGGGGATGGTTTGGCCCCGTGTAGACGTGCAGCTTGGTGAACAACTGCCGCCCCAGTCGGTTCTTAGGGAGCATTCCCCGCACCGCTTCTTCAACAATTCGTTCAGGAATCCGCTGCTGGAGTTGGGCGAAAGTCTCGGTTTTCATCCCCCCCGGCCGGCCGGAGTGGCGGCGGTAAAGTTTCTGGCTACGCTTTTTGCCCGTAACGGCAACGTGCTCAGCGTTAATCACCACCACCACATCCCCCGTATCTAAAAAGGGGGTGTAAATGGGTTTGTCCTTCCCGCGAATCAGGCGAGCCACCGTGGTGGCAAGGCGGCCAAGGCACTGATCCTTGGCATCCACCAAGTACCATTTTGGTGTCAGGGCCGCAGCAGAGGGGGTGTAAGTCGTGTTCATGGGAATATCACGCGCAACAGTGGGTGAACGCATCAGACTGGGGCAACGTCCAGGTCGGCATACTCCACGTCCAACCGTGGGACTGGAAGGGGTTGGGGGTGTAACCCACTCGAATTAACGAAAGCCCCCGAGCGGGTGCCGCATATTTCACATCCTGGCGGCGTTCCTGCTGCCAAAGAGCGGTGAAATCTTCGCCAGAGCGCCAGCCCCGGCCGACTTCCACAAGCATCCCGACCAGTAGGCGCATCATGCCGTAGAGGAAGGCATTGGCCTGCACCTCGATTTGCACGAATGCCCCAGCTTGAATACACTCAGCCCCTTGAACCTCGACCCAGGAGTGATCCCGACCGGAGTTGGAGCGGTGGAAGGCAGCCAAGTGATGTCGTCCCAGGAGGGGCGTGAGGGCTGCCTGCATGGCTGCTACATCCAGAGGAGCATAGTAGTAGTGCCAGGTAAAAGGCGCTACAAACAGGTTGGGCTGCCGCTCCACGTAGAGGGTGTAACGGTAGCGACGCCACACGGCCGAAAAGCGGGCGTGCCAGGCAGCCGGGACGACTACACTTTCCCGTACCACCACATCCCCTGGCAACCGTTGATTGAGGATAGCAGCCCACCGGTCGGCGGGAATGTGGGCGGGGGCATCAAAATGGGCCACCTGTCCTGCGGCATGAACCCCCGTATCGGTTCTCCCAGCCCCGTAGAGGCTTACCGGTGCCCCGATAACGTCTTTGAGTGCCTGCTCCAAAACTTCTTGCACGCTGCGTTGCCTAGGTTGCCGCTGCCAGCCGCAAAAGTCTCTGCCCCAGTACTGGAGCAGCAGAGCAATGCGCTGATGAGGCAACGGGGAAGTCATGGCATCAGTGACGCTGAGCTAGACGAGTTCCAGGATCGCCATCGGCGCATTGTCGCCCCGGCGGGGCAGGGTGCGCAGGATGCGGGTGTAGCCCCCCGCCCGCTGGCCATACCGTTCAGGCACCTCGTTGAACAGGGCCTGCACCAGATCCTTGTCGTAGACGTAGCCGAGGGCTTGACGACGAGCTGCCAGGGAACCATCCTTGGCCAGACCGATAATCCAGTCCACCTCAGGCCGAACGGCTTTGGCACGCACCAGAGTCGTTTTAATCTGGCCGTGGCGCAATAACTCAGTGGTCAGAGCACGCAAAAGGGCTTTGCGCTGGTCGGCCGGCCGGCCGAGCTGGGGTACACGACAACGATGACGCATAATTCCGGTCTACCAGGGGGTTTACAAGTTATGGGCTAACCTTGCCCGGACGTTCCTTGGGTAGGAAGATACCCAGTCGCTTTTGCAGGGCCTCAATCACCTCTTCCGCCGATTTTTGGCCGAAGTTCTTGATCTCGAGCAGATCCTCCTGGGAATAGCCCATCAGATCAGCAACAGAGTGGATTTGGGCGCGTTTCAGGCAGTTATAGGCCCGCACCGAGAGCTGCAATTCCTCAATCGGCACCTGGCTGACCTTGTCATCCTCCGTCACGCTAGTCGTGTCAGCAGGCTCAATGCGGCTGATGTAGCGCAACGGAGTGAACAGATCAACCAGAGTTGCGGCGGCCTGGCTCACACTTTCCTGGGGGGTGTAACTCCCATTTGTCCAGACCTCTAGGGTTAGGGAATCCCGCGGCCCTTGGGTTCCCAAGCGCAACTCATCAACGCTGTAGCTCACCCGCCGCACCGGCATAAAAATGGCGTCGATCTGGAGAGCGTCTACGGTTGTTAAATCATCTCGGGTTCGATCCACCATCCGGTAACCTCGGCCTCGCTCAACCCGCAGCTCCATTTCCAGAAGACCTTGGGCACTGAGGGTGGCGATGTATTGATCTTCATCTACCACCTCTAAATCGGCAGGCAATTCCAAGTTACCAGCCGTGACTCGCAAGGGGCCTTGCACCCGCAAACGCGCCACTTGAGGATCGGGGCTGTAGCTGCGCAACGCCAACTCCTTGAGATTGAGCAGCAGCTCCAGCACATCCTCCCGCATTCCGGGAACAGTTGAAAACTCGTGGGTCACACCGGCGATCCGCACCGAAGTTACTGCGGCTCCCTCCAAATCCGCTAGCAGAACGCGGCGCAGCGCATTGCCCACCGTGGTTCCCTGACCCGGTTCGAGGGGTTCCAGAATAAACTTCCCGTAGAGGTTGCGGGGATCGCTCATCTGGGACTCAACACACTCAATCTGAAAACTGGTCATGGCACTCAGCTTGCCTCCCTGGGCGACTAGACTAGACTCGCCGCCGCTTGGGGGGGCGGCAACCATTGTGGGGAATAGGCGTCACATCCCGGATCAATGTGATCTCTAGGCCGGCCGCCTGTAAGGCCCGAATCGCAGTTTCTCGCCCAGATCCAGGACCACAGACCATAACCTGAACTTGGCGCATACCCTGATCCGCTGCCTGCCGGGCCGCATTCTCTGAAGCCGTTTGGGCCGCGTAGGGCGTTCCCTTTTTAGCCCCCTTGAAACCGCTAGACCCTGCTGAGGCCCAGGCAATGACATCACCACTTGGGTCGGTGATCGTCACAATCGTGTTGTTGAAGGTGGATTGGATGTGGGCAACACCGCTGGGAACATTCCGCTTTTGCTTGCGGGCACTCGTTTTCTTTTGAGGAGGCATGGCCAGGCTCTCTGTGAGACAGAAAAAATAAACGGTAAAGACCGACAGAGCTTGAGCTGTCGGCCCAGGAAGATGTTATTTCTTGGCGGCGGCCTTCTTCTTGCCTGCCACCGTCTTACGCCCCCCGCGGCGCGTCCGGGCGTTGGTACGAGTTCGCTGACCACGTACGGGCAGTCCAGCCCGATGTCGTCGACCGCGATAGCACCCAATATCCATCAAGCGCTTGATGGACATCGCCTCGAAGCGGCGCAAGTCCCCCTCAACCTGATAGTGGGTGTCAATGTCTTCCCGCAGCGCAGAGACCTCAACATCCGTGAGATTCTTGACGCGGGCGTCGGGATCAATACCTGTACGCGCCAGAATCTCCTGGGATCGAGTCAGGCCAATGCCGTAAATGTAAGTCAGGGCAATTTCTACCCGCTTCTCGCGGGGAATATCGACCCCAGAAATTCTTGCCACAATAGCCTCGCTGAATTTGAGTCGTGGGGAAACGGGCTGTAACCGGTTAGCCCTGCCGCTGTTTGTGCTTAGGATTAGCGCAAATGACCATCACCCGACCCTTGCGGCGGATGACGCGGCATTTCTCACACATTCTGCGTACCGACGCCCGAACCTTCATAATCTTTACTTGGACAGCAAGTATAGTATTTTACCGATCTGGGAATGGCCTTGTCAAGCCAATGCGGCACCTAGTTGAGGACTACTTTTTCCGCAGGCGGTAGGTAATGCGCCCCTTGGTGAGATCGTAGGGAGTCAGTTCCACCTTGACTCGGTCACCGGGCAGGATCTTGATATAGTTGCGGCGAATCTTACCGGAAATATGGGCTAGCACATTAAATCCGTTGTCGAGATCTACCCGAAACATGGCGTTGGGCAGGGACTCGGTCACCGTGCCTTCCATTTCAATGAGGTCTTGTTTTGACAATGTAATCTCCCTCCAGGAG
>JACYLR010000011.1 GCA_015272465.1 Gloeomargaritaceae cyanobacterium C42_A2020_066 | reverse complement strand
CTAACAGCTCTTGATCATCTAATAGTCATTTCACTACATCTTTATTACTACCCGGCGATGAAGAAGTTTTTACCCTTCTTGAGAGTTTGCATTCCTTATTCATGACAAAGGAGAATTGAAATGATTGTCACTCTGGATCTACCATCAGAATTAGAGGATGAACTATCTCTTGAAGCATCTCATCTAAAGTTGCCCCTAACAGAGTACATTTTACGTGTCCTTTTATTTCGCCCATTTCTTCAAAATCCTCCAAAGACAGGTGCGGGACTTATTAGCTATTGGGAAAGTGCTGGCATTATCAATTCGCGCCCTGATATTAGTGATAGCCAAGAATATGCTCGTAAGTTACGACGTGAAGCTGAAACCCGTGAGTAAACTTTAGGTAGCTGCATGTATTTACTCGATACAGATATTCTTATTGATATCCAAAGAGGCTTTACACCTGCTTTAGGTTGGTTTGCTTCTCTTCAAGAACTGCCAAGTATTCCTGGTTTTGTTGTTATGGAGATGATTCAGGATGCACAAAATAAGCAACAAATTCGTAAAGCTTTGCAACTTGTCGCGCCACTACCTGTAGTTTGGCCTACTGAAACTGACTGTATGCGTGCTCTGTCTGATTTCACGGCTTATCACTTGTCACACAAGGTAGGGTTAATTGATTCTTTCACAAGGTAGGGTTAATTGAGGGCACCTCTATTAATTGGCGAATCGCCCCCTTACTGAGAATGAGCCAGCTTAAAGTGCCTAGTTTACCGGCCGCTATTGTCAATAAATGCTAGCAAACTGAATAAATAGAGGTGCCCTTGATTCTTTAGTCGCTGCCTGTGCTGTAGGTCGGGGCTTTACCCTTTGCACTTTCAATACTAAGCATTATCGAGTGATACCAGGGCTAAGAATGGAGCAGCCCTATAATCGCTAGGTACAGGCTAACTTCACCGTTAGGTGGCGTGATGCGCATTTGCTTCGTCGCTGTTCTCATCTCCTCATCTTTTGCTGCATCTGCAAGTGCGGGTGGGTCGTCGTACGCCACGACGATCAAAGCTATGGGGAAGATTGAAGACACCTACTACCGACTAACCGTTGAGACAGTCGCGTTCTCTGCCACGCCGGAGCGCGCAGTTCTTCATCTCAAGTTTTGGCCGAGGGCCTTGGGCTGGCTTCAGCGTCCCTCAATGATCACGCGCGAGGCGTACGACCAGTGCATCGCGGAATTCAAGGTGCGCTTTGAGAAGCGCGAGTCGTTCCCACTGGGCATCATGGGCACTGGATTTATCGACGTGCCGAACAAGTCTCGAGAGTATCAGAGCAATGCTTTGGCGGCCCTAGAGGAGTATCACGGTGACCGCGTTTGCTACTCCTTTGCTAAGCCGATATGAACCACCACCTAATCGTTATTCCGCTTGGGGAATCGATACTCAAGTGACCATACCACTGGCAACCTGGGTCAAGTCCCTTGGCTGACTGACCTGTTCACAACCCCAGCTTACGTCGGAGGGCTTGGAGTTCCTGCTCCGTTTCCAGCTTCTCAAAGGCAGATTCTAGGGGATCGCTGGGAGAGACAGGCCGGCCGGCCGCGGCGGATGCAGGCGGCGGAGACTCAGGGGCGGCCGGCCGCTGTTGAGCCGTGGTTTGCCGCTGCTGGCGGATGGTTTCTAACAAGGTCTGGGCCTGTTCGCTGCGAGTTTTGAGGACTCCCATCTGGCTCCACAACTGGTTGCCCTGCTGGAACAGTTCAGTCTTGCGGGCTTCGGCCGCATGGGCCAGATCCGGCCGGCCGGCCGCTTGGGCTTGGCCAATCCGCTCATGCCAGCGCTGTATTTCAGTAGCGGTTTCCAGGATACGCTGCCGGGTCTGATGGGATTCCTGTTGAAGGCTTTGCAGCAGCTTGAGGGTCTGGGCCTCCTGGGCCGTGAGCCGATCCATGCTCACCTGCCATTCCAGACTGGGATGCTGTCGCAAAAAGTCGTCTAGGCGCGCCGAAAGGTACTGATCCAGGTCGTCCCACCAGGCCATGCACTACTCCGGGAGGGATTGCCCTACATAAAGGGACTGGGTTTTGCTTCCCCGTTGCACCACCGCCTGATCCTCGGTGACCTGCTTCAACGTCCAGCCGCTCTGACCAATGGCCTTGCCAAGGTTGATCTGCTGGGTGACATCCCCTAGGGCAAACAGGGCCAGGGAGTTGCTGCCCATGTCCAGGGTGCCCACCAGGGTGAAGCGGGGTTTGGGGGCGGCCGGCCGGGGTGGCTCTGGAGCACTGACCGGGGCAGTGGGCAGGGCTGGAGGGGGCGGCGGCACCACTGTCCCAGGGGGAGGGGGCGGCGGGGTCAGGGGTTGGGTGGGTGGAGGTTTCACGGCGACGGGGGCGGCCGGCCGGGTGACGGGAACCCCTGCTAGGGATTGCTGGAGGTAGGTGATGAATGCCTGGTGGGGGGAGGGCGTCAGCGGAGCCGGTGTGCCACTCTTACGCCAAACCACCCCCAACACTAGGGCCATGCCCCACAGCCCCCCGATCAGCATCCACACCCAGGGCAACCAGGGCTTGGGGGCCGGGGGATCGACGACTAGGGCCGTCAGCACAGGTTCCTCGGCCACAGCCAGGGCCATGCCCTCTGGATAGCCCCACCCTGCCGGACGAGGGCCGGCCGGCCGATGCACCAATTCACTGCTGACCGGCTCGGGAACCGTGGGCTGCTCCAAGTCGTGAAAAACCTCATCCAGCAGGTCGTCGGCAGTCTGGGCCAACTCTGACTTGGGGGCCGTCAGGGCGGTGATTTCCCCAGCGGCCGGCTGGGGCGTGTCGGATGGGGCGGTCATCAGGCCGGTACCCTCCGCAACACATCAAGGTGAATTAACAGCGCCTGAATATCGGCCGGACTAACCCCGCCAAGGCGCGCCGCTTGCCCCACGGTCAGGGGCCGGATTTGACTCAGCTTTTCCCGCGCCTCTTTCGAGAGGGTCTCAATTTGGGCGTAGTCCAACTCTGGGGGCAGGGGGCGATGAGCTTGCTTACTCACCTGTTGAATTTGCTGGGCTTGCCGCTCCAGGTAGCCTGCATACTTGAGGGTGATTTCCACGCTCTCCTGCACGTCCCGGCCCAGGGTGCCATCTCCCAAATCCAGGGCTACCAGGTTTGTGTAGTGCAAGCCGGGCCGACAGAGGAGTTCCGCCAGGGTCACCGCCTGTTTGAGGGGCTGACCCACAGCAATCAGGGCCCGGCCGGCCGGGTCGTGGGGCTTGAGGCGGGTAGTTTCTAGGCGCTGCTGTTCAGCGGCAATCTGCGCCTGCTTGGTCTGGTACTGCTGCCAGCGGTGATTGTCCACGAGGCCCAAGTCCCGCCCCAGGGGGGTGAGGCGCTGGTCGGCATTGTCCGAACGCAGGTGCAACCGGTACTCCGAACGGGAGGTAAGCATCCGGTAGGGTTCCCGCAAATCCTTGGTGCACAGGTCATCGATCAGGGTGCCCAGGTAGCTCTGCTCCCGCGGGAACACGACCCCATCGAGACCCCGGGCATAGCGAGCGGCGTTGATCCCGGCCACAAGGCCCTGGGCAGCAGCCTCCTCATAGCCCGTAGTTCCATTGATCTGACCCGCGCAAAACAGCCCGGCGACGCGCTTGGTCATCAGGGTCGGGTAGCACTGGGTTGCGGGCAGATAGTCGTATTCCACGGCGTAGGCCGGCCGTACCATGCGGCACTGCTCCAAGCCTGGTAGGGTGCGGAGTAGCGTCAGTTGCAACGCCTCCGGCAGCCCCGTGGAGAACCCCTGGATGTAGAGTTCGGGAATATCCCGACCCTCCGGTTCAATGAAAATCTGATGGCGTTCCTTGTCGGCAAATCGGACAATCTTGTCCTCAATGCTGGGGCAATAGCGCGGCCCCTTGGCGTCCACCCAGCCACCATAAACCGGTGACAGGTGTAGGTTCTCCCGGATCAGGCGGTGGGTTTCGGGGGTGGTGGTGGTCAGGTGGCAGTCCATCTGTTCCCGCACCACCCAGGCCCGCGGGTCGAAGCTGAACCAGCGGAGGGTCTCGTCTGGGGGCTGAGGTTCCATGCGAGTGAAGTCCACGGTGCGCCGATCCACTCGGGCCGGTGTTCCAGTTTTTAGCCGCCCGGTTTCAAAGCCCAGCCGCTTCAGGGTTTCCGTCAGGCCCTCGGCCGCAAATTCCCCAGCCCGGCCGGCCGGCATGGACTTATTGCCCACCCAAATCCGGCCCCCCAGGAAGGTGCCCGTCGCCAGGATCAGGGCGCGACAGCTAAACGCCACGCCAAAGTAGGTTTCCACCCCCTGAATTTCACCGGCCGGCCCCAGCACCAGATCGGTGACCATGCCCTCGCGCAGGGTGAGGTTGGGCTGGTTTTCGACGACCTCACGGGTGACGCGGGCATATTCCCGCTTGTCGGTCTGGGCGCGCAAGGCCCACACAGCCGGCCCACGGGAGTGGTTGAGGAGGCGCTTTTGCAGGTAGGTGCGATCCGTGAGTTTACCAATCTCGCCCCCCAGAGCATCCACCTCGTGTACCAATTGAGACTTCGCTGGCCCCCCCACTGCTGGGTTACAGGGCTGCCAGGCGATCCGATCTAGGTTCAGGGTCAGCAATAGGGTAGGACAGCCGAGGCGAGCCGCCGCCAGGGCCGCTTCACAGCCGGCATGGCCAGCCCCGACCACGATCACCTCAAAGTGTTCTAGAAACGGCCCCGTATTTGCCATGACCCTGGTTGTCTTGAGGTCTAAAAGTGTTGTAGCCCTCAACCAAAATGATAATGGTTGCCTATCCGTACTGATCCAGGCCCGCTACCACCAGCCTATTTCCCAGGATGACCCTATGGCTGAACCAGAACGCCAGCAGGCGCTTGCTGACCTCCTAGCCGAACTGAATGACTGGCAGAAGCTAGAGACCCAGTACACCCTGCAAACGCTGCGGGAGGCGGTGTATCGACTCCAAGACCTGCGTCAGCAGTTGCGGGAGGAACAGCAGTTAGCTATGCAGAGCGGCCGGCCGGCCGACGCGACCCATTGCACTGAGTGGTTAACTGCAACGGAATGGGTGACCTGTGGCGAGCGGCGCTACCGAGTCGATGCGTTGAAAAGACTTGAGACGTAGCTTGGGGAGCCAGGGTTCAGGGACGGGTCGGGGAGTGCCATCCAAGTTCCTGCTCCAGGTGCCAAGGCCCCAAGTCAAACCCATAGACTGACTCCAAGCGATGCAGATCATCCCTGAGCATTTCTAGAAAAGCAGCACGCTGAGTTGGAGAAAGTGTCAGTTTTGTAGTCCCCTTGACCCGCAACCACTTCTGGAGATCCTTGGGTATCCGCTCCCGAAGGCGAAGTTTTTGCCAGCCAGGTATCCAATTGAGGGTTTGACGGAGTTTCGGATTTAACGGCTTCACGGTATCTGTTGAGTTGCTGGCTTGACGCATGGGGAGTTGCCAGTTGCTGTCCAGGCCACAGTGGTGGAGCACAGCCTCAACCACTTCTTGTGGGTTCCGAGTAAAATCTTCAAATCTCAGGAGCAACAGACTGTCTTTAGGAAAGTGATCCAGCCAGGAATCCAGATGATAGGCATAGCGGCTCGGCCAGCAGGTGCGCTGTAGAACAAGGTCTGGTTTATAAACCTTCTCTGTGCTGTACCAACCCCTTGCTGCACCAAACTCATAATGGGAACGGATCCGGTCGAGAGGATGGCGAACCATATAGACTAGGCGCACCTCAGATCCTGATAGGAATTGCCTGGCACGTGCTGCTATTTGCCTAGATTGAGGAGAGATGCTATAGGCGGTCGAAGCTTCAATTGCCCAAGTATGCTGCGCAGGATTCCATGCCGGCCATAGGGCTTGGTAGGTCTCTAAGCTGGGCTTCTCCTTTGGTAACTGAAGTTATTTCTTAAAGAAATTGGGTTCCTTCTTGAGACAGGAAGCAATCTGAGGATGCTCTATGAGTAAGTCGTAGAGGCTGGTTGTTCCGGCCTTCATGGCACCGATGACAATGAGAAAATGATTAGGGTATGACGAATTCATGCTTTTTACGTGTACTCCTTTTCCTTAGATCTACTCGGCTTGAGTAAGTCTAAATCACTTTGGATTACGGTAAGATTGCCGGGTTCCAAGCTGGTTCTTGATCCAGATTCCATGGTTTCAGGTCAAAGCCATAGACCGATTCAAGACGGTTCAAGTCTTCCTGGAGGAAGCGAATGCAATTCGCACGATCTTGATCTGTTAACATCGCTGGGGGAGGTGCTTTTCGCTGCACAAAGCTCTGCACAGACTTGGGTACCCAAGCTCTTAAGTTAAGCTTCTGCCGGTAGGAACTGGGAACAATATTGACAAGAGACTTCCACTGAGGCTTGACGGCCTGTCGTGCCCCTGAAGCATTACGTTTGAAATACTGTGGTGGTTCCCAGGTGTCAGGTAGACCGCAATGGCGAAGAATGGCCTGGGCAATTTGAACTTGCTGGCGTGCCAAGTCTTCAAAGCGAAGCAGAAGGACAGGCGACCGAGGGAACTGACTTGTCCAACTATCTAGGTGATAGGCGTATCGACTAGCCCAGGCTATTCCCTCTAGGTTACGGGGGCGTGCCGAGCGTCCTTTGGCGATCCGTCGGGGTGCAGCAAAATCAAGGCCGGAGCGAATTCGCTCAAGGGGATGGCGGAGTATGTACACGAGGCGTACCTCGCAACCTTCCAGGGTTTCTCGTGCACGTTCAGCGATCTTGACCGATTGCGGCCCCAGGGTGTAGTGGCCAGACGCCTCCAAAGCCCAACTGTGCAGATCAGTGTTCCAGGTGGGCCATAGGGCTTGGTAGTCCGCAAGCGAAGGTGTATGTGTCGCCCATAAATCCTCGGTGCTAAAGAAGTTAAGCTCTTTCCGCACCGGCCGGCCGAGGGCAGGATGAGAGGCCATCAGGTCAAACAGGCTGGTACTTCCCGCCCTGGCAGCACCGATGATGATCAGAAAGCGCCGGGGCCTTTGACTGTCCATGCTACTCACGCCGATTATCCTGCTGGGTATCCTACCCTAGGAGGGCAAAGCCTTCGTGTAGTACGTGACAGGCGCATTTCCCCACCCCCAACCAGCCCCGGCCGGCCGCTGGCAGGCGGAGCAATGGCTGGTTCCCCGGCCGGCCGCTCGCCCCGACGCGATCCCCACCCTCTGGGCCTTTCCCAACACCTACAGCGTCGGCATCACCAGTCTGGGGTACCAGTGGGTTTGGGCGTTGCTGCTAGCCCGGCCCGATTTGCGCGTCCATCGCCTGTTCACCGACTGCTATGAGGATCGGTGCGGCCGGCCGGAGTTGCTGGGATTCTCAGTCTCCTGGGAATTGGACTACGTCCACATCCTCGACCTGTTGGAATGGCTGGATATTCCCCTCCAGGCTAGCGAACGACAGGCTCACCATCCCCTGGTGTTTGGGGGCGGGCCAGTGCTGAGTGCCAACCCAGAACCCTACGCCGACTTTTTTGATGTGGTCTTGCTGGGGGATGCAGAGGTGGTGCTGGGGGCCTTCATTGACGCCTACCAGATGGTGCGTGACCAGGATCGGGACAGCCAACTCCAGTATCTGGCCCAGGTGCCGGGGCTGTACGTCCCCCAGGCGTATACCGTCAGTTACACCGATCCCACCGGGCCGGTGGCAGCCATCCAGCCCCTGGGAAGTGCACCGGCCACCGTAGCCCGTCAGGTGTACCGGGGCAACACCCTGGCCACATCAACCGTGGTTACCCCCCAAGCCGCCTGGGAAAACATCTATTTGGTGGAGGTGGTGCGCAGTTGCCCGGAGATGTGCCGCTTCTGCTTGGCCAGCTACCTGACCCTACCCTTTCGCAGTGCCGATCTGGGCGAGGGCCTCATCCCTGCCCTTGAGCGCGGTTTAGAAGTCACGGATCGCATTGGCCTGCTCGGGGCTTCCGTCACCCAGCATCCCGAATTCCCTGAACTTCTGGCCCTCCTCGGCCGGCCGGCCTACGACCACGTGCGCCTCAGTTTGGCCTCGGTGCGGGCCAGCACCGTCACCCTAGAATTGGCCGAAACCCTGGCCCGGCGGGGCAGTCACTCCTTGACGATTGCGGTGGAGAGCGGTTCGGAACGACTGCGGCAGGTGATCAACAAGAAGCTCGATCAGGCAGCTATTCACCAGGCGGCCCAATTGGCCCAAGCCGGGGGGCTGAAGGGTCTCAAGCTCTACGGCATGGTGGGCTTGCCGACGGAAACCGAAGCCGATATCGAGGCAACGGTTCAGTTACTGACTGACCTGCGGCGGTTGGCCCCCCGTCTCCGCCTCACCCTTGGATGCAGCACCTTTGTCCCCAAGGCCCAAACCCCCTTTCAATGGCAGGGTGTCGATCCTCAGGCCGAGAAACGCCTCCAGCGCCTGAGTCGGCCGGCCGGCCGGTTGGGGGTGGAGTTCCGGCCAGAAAGCTACCGGGACTCGCTGATCCAAGCGCTGCTATCCCGGGGAGATCGGCGGCTGAATCCCTTGTTGCGGCTGACCCGCCACTACGGCGACAGTTTGGGCAGCTATCGGCGGGCGTTCAAAGAACTACGCGGCCAATTGCCCCCCCTGGAGCACTACGTCCATGCCTGTTGGGATCGCAGCGATCTCCTGCCTTGGCAGCATCTCACCGGCACCCTAACCCAGTCCCTGTTAACCAAACACCACGACCTCGCCCTCGCCGAAGCTCAACCCCTAGCCACTGCCAGGTCGCACTCGCTATGACCAAGAGCATGTCTGAGTATTCCGTCCGTTAGGACTGACCTTGGGCCAGTTCCTGGAGGCCCTCCCCCACCAACGACAGGCCGACCACCAGCAGGGTCATGGCTGCACCCGGGAAGAAGGTTGCCCACCAGATGCCCACCGGCAGCGCGTCCAGAGCTTGGCGCAGGTCATAGCCCCACTCAGGTACGTCTGGCGGCAACCCCAAACCCAGAAACCCCAAGCCCGCCAGGGTGAGGATGGCATCGGCGGCGTTGAGGCTGAACAGCACCGGCAGGTTCTGGGCCACATGCCCCAATAAGTGGCGGCGGAGAACCCAGACCGGGGTTGCCCCCAGGGCGCGCACCGCGTCCACAAATACCTCCTGCTTGAGGCTGACGGTTTGGTTGCGCACCAACCGGTAGTACTGGGGAATATAGGCAATGCTCAGGGCTAGGGCCGCATTGACCACCCCCCGCCCGACCACAAAGGCCACACTGAGGGAAAGCAACAGCCCCGGCAGGGTATACAGGGTATCCATGACAAACAGCAGCCCCCGATCCAGACGGCCCCCCAGGTAGCCACTCACTAAACCCAGGGGCACGCCCACCAGCAAACTCAGACCCGTGGCGGCCAGCACCACCCCCCAGGCGGCACGGGCAGCAAACACCGTGCGGCTGAGGATGTCGTAGCCCAGGCGATCCGTACCGAAAATGTGGGCGGCGCTGGGGGGCGCTTGAACCGGATAGTCCAGGAAAACCGTCGGGTCTGCCAGCCATCCCCACGCCAACAAGAGGGGGGCCAGCAGGGCCAGCAGCGCGTAGATGAGGCTGATCCCTAGCCCTACGCCAAACAGCCCCCGGGTCAGGGGGGAAAGCCGCGCCCAGGCGCCCATTGACAACCCAGACAAGGAAGTCAGCGTCACGGCCGGCCGGTTCCGGTGGGGGTGGAACGGGGGGCTTTAGTGTTGGCATCCACTGCATCAACCGTCGTGATCAGCCGGCTCAGGCCCCGAATCAGCCGCCGCAGGTCTTCTCGGGTACGGGGATCGCCCACCAAGTCATTCATATCCGTGGTCAGTTTCTGGGTGTTGGCGAAGGTGGCCCGCGCCGCATCCAGGGTTTGCTGCAAAACCAGACGGTTCTCTGGCGTATTGGCCTGCTGGGCGATGGACTTCAGGTCGGCGGTGATGGTGCGAATGTCTGTGATGGCAGCGGTCAGTTGATCCAGGGTCGTTGTCAGTTTGGCGCGATTACTGCGCAGTAAGGTAGTGGCCTCGTCCGCAGTCGAACCCACCTTGGTGGCAGTAGCTCCCACCCGATTAGCCGCTAGGGTCACGGAGGTTGCTGCCTGTGTCAGGTCATCCAACTGACCGTCCAACCGTTGCAACAATCCCTGGGCATCCTTGGCCACCACCAGGGTTTGATCCGCCACTCGTGAGAAGTCCTTGGCCAGGGTGTTGAGGCTGTCGATCAGGCCCGAATCATCTAACTTCTGGGACAGTTGGGTGGCAGCAGCCACAAGGTCATCAAAGCTTGCGCCCGAGCGGCCGGCTAATTCCTCCCCCTGACAGACAATTTGCTGGGGATCACAAGCTTCGTCCCGCGGGCCGGCCGTCAGGGTCTCCAGGTTAAGGGTCGCTTCTGGATTGATATCGATGACCGTTTCGCTGACCAAGCCCGACTGATTGGCCTTGATCACCGCTTTACGCGGAATGAGTGTCTCAGCCGAGTCAATCACCAAGGTGGCCACGATGGCATTGGGGCCGGCATCCAGGCGCGTCACCCGTCCAATTTCCACACCCCGCAGGCGCACGGCACCGCCCACTTGGAGACCGCTGGCATGGGGAAAGCTGACTTGAAGGGTATACCCTTGGGCACCCCAGCGCACGCCCCGAATCCAGAGCAGTAGGCCACCCAACAGCCCCAGGCCCACCAGCACCAGCAGCCCCACCGATCCTTCGCGCAGCCGACGTGATCCGGTCATGCACCCAACCTCCCCAGGCCAACCCCTAGCCGGTGTGCCACGGGTCTGCCTCAGATACTAGCGGCGGCCGGCCGGGGATTCAAGCGAGGCCCTGGACAAAGGTCGCCAGCCGGTTCATCCCCCGCTCAATCGTAGCCAAGTCGGTGGCATAGGATAGGCGGATGTGGTGGTCATCCCCAAAAGCGGCTCCAGGCACTGCGGCCACCTTAAACTCATCGAGAAGCCGCTCGCAGAAGACCTGGGAGTCCAAACCCGTTTCACGAATGTCGATGAACACGTAGAAGGCACCCTGGGGCTGGCAGGCGTAGAGGCCCGGCATGTGGCGCAGGTGCTCTAGCATCGCGTCCCGCCGCTGGCCAAAAACCTGGCGCATCTGCTCCACCTCATCCTGAGGACCTTCCAGGGCAGCCAGGGCACCGTACTGGGCGAAGGTGCAGACGTTGGAGGTACTGTGGCCCTCCAGGGTAATGGCTGCGTCAATAATGGGTTTTGGCCCTGCTACAAAGCCCACCCGCCAGCCGGTCATGGCGTAGGCTTTGGCAAACCCACTGCACACCAGGGTGCGCTCGAAAATCTCTGGCCCCAGGGCGGCAATACTGACATGCTCACTGCCGTCGTAAAT
Source organism: Gloeomargaritaceae cyanobacterium C42_A2020_066 (assembly GCA_015272465.1). Classification (GTDB taxonomy): domain Bacteria; phylum Cyanobacteriota; class Cyanobacteriia; order Gloeomargaritales; family Gloeomargaritaceae; genus JACYLR01. The sequence continues at coordinate 6,070 of JACYLR010000011.1, read as the reverse complement.
CAACTTCTCGTAAATCTCATCGGAGATCACCCAGAGGCCGGCCGCCACAATCACCTCGGCGAGGGCCGCCAGTTCTTCCCGGCTGTACACCGCCCCCGTCGGGTTATTGGGGGAGTTGAGCGCCACCAACCGGGAGCGAGGGGTGAGAGCCGCGCGCAGTAGGTCTGGAGTGAGCTTGTAGCCTTCGGCAGCTCCAGCGGGAACAATCACCGGCACAGCCCCAGCCAAACGGGCCATTTCGGGATAACTTACCCAGTAGGGGGCGGGGATGATCATCTCATCGCCAGGGTTGAGCAGTACCTGGGTGAGGTTGTAGATTGCCTGCTTGCCCCCATTGGTGACCAGAATCTGATCTGGATTGTAGGTCAGTCCATTATCTTGGTGGAGCTTATGGGCAATCGCCCGCCGCAATGCCGGTTCCCCCGCGACCGGCCCGTAGCGGGTTTTGCCCTGATCGAGGGCGCGTTTGGCCGCATCCCGAATGTGAGCGGGGGTGTCAAAGTCTGGCTCCCCAGCCCCAAAACTACAAACATCGACCCCCTGGGCTTGGAGTGCCCTGGCTTTGGCCGTAATGACCAGGGTGGCGGAGGGTTGAATCTGACTGAAACGGTCGGCCAAGCGGGCGAGAACAGGAACCATCACAGATACGCAAGCGGGGGATGAGGCTAAATCTGGAGTTCAATTCTGGCCTGAGAGATGGGGAATACCTCAGGTAATATCGGTAACATTTACAGAAGTTTACAACACTCGAGGTGGCGGCCGGCCGTCCTACTCTGGTGAGGCTCTGGTATTCTGACAAGAAAGTAGGGGAAAGTGTGTCATGGATGCGGGTGAACTGCTAGCGCGGTATGCCGAGGGTGAGCGGGACTTCAGTCGCGTCAACCTGAGTGGGGCGGATCTGACCGGTGCCGATTTGGCTGGAATTGATCTAACCTCAGCCAAACTGAGCGGGGCCTACCTCACGGATGCGAACCTCAAGGGAGCCAATCTCAATCAGTCCGTCCTGCGGGAAACAGATTTGAGTGGAGCGATCCTAGATGATTCCAGCCTAGTGATTGCCAAACTGACCGGTGCGACCCTCTACAAAGCCAGCCTCGTGCAGGCGGATTTGGGCGGTGCCAACCTCACCCAGACCGATTTAACAGCAGCCAATCTCCAGGAAGCGGATGTGACGCGGGCCTTGCTGAGTGGCGCGGATTTGGAGGATGGCATCCTCACGCAGGCAAACCTCTGGGGGGTTGACCTGAGCCGGGCTAATCTGCGGGGTGCGGATTTGCGAGAGGCCATGCTGCGGGGTGCGGATTTGAGTCGCGCCATTCTTCAGGGGGCCGATCTGACGGGGGCCAAGCTCTACAGCGCCATTCTCAATGGTGCTAACCTGCGGGATGCGGTGCTTTGTCATGCCAATCTCACCCAGGCCGATCTGAGCAGTGCGAATTTGCGCGGCGCCAACTTTACTGACGCTGACCTGACGGAAGTGATCTTTAATCGGGCCATCCTGATTGGCGCTGTCCTGCCCATTCCTGCGGTACCCGGATCGGGAGGTGCGGGTTAATTCCACCTGTCCTGAGCGAGTCAGTGTAGGAATTTTCCTAACAGGAGGGGTAAGGAAAATTCTAGGGTTTGCCCTAGGCTCTCCTCGTGACTTACAGAGGTAAGTAGAGGACAAGGCCCTGCCATTCCATCTGGGTACTGCAAGTATTCAGAAGGAGAAGTTCGCCAATCATCTGACTAAGGGGCATACGGTCGCTGATTACGAAAAGGCCAGCCAGTGGCTCCCCAGCGATCAACCGGTCGTAGGCAAAGCTGGGCATCGTTGTGCGGTCGTGGGTGAGCGCGATGCGCTTGTGAATAGCAGCCCAAGCTAAAAGTTCTGGGTTCTCAATACCGCGCAAATTCACATCCTGAACCCGCAGAAGGTTGAGGTTGGGATCCTGTCGCAGTAGTCCTCGAACACAGTCCCCGTTGCAGTTCTCGTCGCTCAAGAAAGCCAGCATGGTCAATCTACGCACCCTGCTGGGCGCGCAGTCGTGACCGAATCGAGGTTAAGTCGGGCTGGATGTGGCTCAGATGCGCCTGGATGACGTCCGCCATCTGCTCACGCTGGCGTAGATAGTGATCGACGTCGGCTTGGTGACATAAGTAATAGCCAATGGTGTTATAGACATCTGCGAGGGATAGAGTGGAGTAGCTTAGGGCAATGGCTTCAGGGGAAGCACCATCTTGGAAGGCCTGAATAACCACTTCCAATAAGACCCTCGAATCACCCACGCGAATAGCCCCGGTGGCATCCTCGTGCAAGGGGGGCATTTCCCGCTCCAGAACAAGTCCCATGGATAATCCTTACAGTTACATCAGCACTTGACTGTACAGTAGCAAATCGGATAGCCCGCCTTGGAAGAGGTGTCAAGGGTTGTTTCCGTACTGGGGTGAGTAGACTCGACATTCGCTCAAAATCGCATTAAGTAGAGGTATAGAGGTATCGCAAGTAAGAGCCAACCCAGTTCGCCCATTGGGTGCCTGGCTCTCATCCATACTCTGGGGTAGATGGAAAGACCGGGAAGACAGGTCGAGTTTTAGGAAACCTTGGATTATCCTGGTGGCTGAGTGGCAATGCTCCCCCAAGGATTAACATGGCCGTGCCAGGCGCGCAGCCGGAACCGCAACTGGAACAGGAGGTGGTGGTACAGCACTCTCAAGGCTACCAAGAGCTAGGTGCGCGGCAATCTCTGACTCAGTTTCAGCCCCTCGCAACACCCGTTGACCCGTTTTACCAACTGCTTAACGCGCTCCCCGATCAACTGGTTCTTTACGGTCCCCAACGGCAGATTCTCTTTGTCAATGAAGCGGGGATTGCCCAAGCCGGCCGGCCGCTCGCTGAATTGCTGGGTCGTCGCGATGAGGATCTCTTCGCAGCGCAGATCACCGCCCAATACATCTCTGCTCTGGAAGCGACCCTGAACACCGGCCGGCCGCACCAGGCTGAATATGCCCTGCAAACGGCGGCGGGTGACCTACGCAGTTTTTGGGTGCGCTACCTGCCGCTCCTGGATGACCAGGGACAGGTGGCCTATGTGCTGGGTACCACCCTGGATATCACCCATGTCCGGCTGGCAGAGACGGCACTGGCTCTCAGTGAGCACAACTACCGCGCCCTAGTGCAGACGGTGAATGCCATCATCGTCAAATGGGATGTGGAGGGTCGGATTCAGTTTCTGAATGACTATGGTTTGGAACTGCTGGGGTATACCGCTGAGGAACTGATTGGCCGCAGAGTAATCGGCACCATTGTTCCGGAACAGGAATCCACCGGACGCGACCTGAAATCTCTCATGGCAGGGATTTGCCGCTCACCCCAGGATTTTGCCTACAACGAAAATGAAAACCTCTGCCGCACCGGCGAGCGGGTCTGGATTGCCTGGTCTAACCGCCCGATTGTCAATGAACAGGGGCAACTGGTCGCTGTCTTTTCCGTAGGGATCAATATTACACGGCAAAAGCAGGCGGAGGCCGAACTGCGGGCCAGTGAAGCGCGGTTCCGCGCCCTGTTTGAGCAGGCTGCTGTGGGTATTGTCCAGGCCGATTTAAGGGGCGCCTATCAGCGGGTCAATGCGGCCTTCTGTCAGTTCTGTGGCTACAGCGAAGCGGAACTGCTGGGGATGCGGTTTCAAGATTTGACCGTCGAGGACGACTTGGCGGCCAGTTTGGCCCTGGGGAACCAACTGCTGGCAGGGGAGGTGCCGGCCATTACCCAGGAGAAGCGGTTTCGCCACAAGCAGGGCCAGATCAAGTGGGCCAGTACCACGGTATCTCTGGTGCGGCACGGGGATGGCAAACCGGCCTACACGATTGCGGTGATCACCGACCTCACCGAGCGCAAGCGGATGGAGGAAACGCTCCAACGGCAGAAGGAGTTATTCCAGACTATTTTTGATCATTTGCCGGTGATGGTTAGTTTCCACGACCCGGCCGGCCGCATTGCCGAAGTAAACCGATCTCTGGCGGAAACCCTGGGGTGGCAGCGGCAGCACTACACCGAGGGCGAGGGGTTAGTCACCAGTTTTCCGGCTCTGGAGGACTATCAGGCACTTCTGAACCATATCCAGCAGGCGGATGGGTCCTGGAAGGACTTTCAGGTTTTCACGGTGGATGGTCGCTGTTTGGACACCACCTGGGCACAGATTCGTCTCTCGGATGGGTCGAGCATTGGCATTGCCCAGGACATTACCCAGCGCCGCCGTACTGAGGCCAAACTGCTCCATGCCGCGCTCCACGATAGCCTGACGGGGCTGCCCAATCGGTTCTATTTCACGGAGCGCCTCGACCAGGTGATCCGCCAGCAGGAGCACTATCCCGATGACCTGTTCGCGGTGCTGTTCCTGGACGTCGACCGCTTCAAGACCATCAATGACAGCCTGGGCCACACGGCGGGGGATGAGTTGCTGATCAACATCAGTCATCGCCTGCTGGACAATCTGGGGGCGCGGGATACCCTGGCTCGTCTAGGGGGGGATGAGTTTGCCATTCTGCTGGAAACGATCCACCGTCCCGAAGATGCCGAGGCCGCGGCCGGCCGGCTGTTGCAGATTCTGGCCCAACCGGTGATGCTCGCCAGTGGTCAGGAGGTTCACACCACGGTCAGCATCGGCATTGTGTACAGTGATCGCCGGTACCGGGAGGGGATGGAGATGATCCGAGATGCGGACATCGCCATGTACCAGGCAAAGCGGCAGGGACGCTCCCGCATTCAGGTGTTTTGGCCCCAGATGCACCACCAGGCGGTGGCTACGCTTCACCTAGAAACCGAGTTGCGCCAAGCCCTTAAGCAGCACCAGTTCCAGGTTTATTACCAGAGTATTGTGGACATGGCCTCCCAGCAGGTGGTGGGCTACGAAGCCTTGATCCGCTGGCCCCATCCTCGCCTGAGCCTATTGACTCCGGATCGGTTCTTGCCCCTTGCTCAGGACGTGGGTTTGATGGCGCAGATCGATGGCTGCATGCTGCAAACGGTCTGTACGCAACTGGTGGCCTGGCAGCAGACCCACCCGGCCGGCCGGCCGCCCTACGTGAGTGTGAATGTCTCTAATCAACAGTTCATGCAGCCCGATTTGGCCGAGCGGGTGGCGGCGGTGTTGGCCCACACTGGCTTGGCTCCCGCCTGTCTCCAGTTGGAGATCACAGAATCGGTGATTGCCGAGAACGACGAGGCCGCGGCACGCGTGTTAGCTGATCTGCGGGATCTGGGTGTCCAACTGGCGATTGATGACTTTGGTACGGGTTACTCTTCCCTGAGCCGGCTGCGCCAGTTCCCGATTACGAGCCTCAAAATCGATAAGTCCTTTATTCAGCATGTTGCCTCGGATGTGGAGAGTCAGGAGATTGTGCGGGTCATCCTTTCGCTGGCTCAACTGTTGGGGATGGCGGTTGTAGCTGAGGGGGTGGAAACCCAACGCCAATCGGAACTGTTGCTGGAGTGGGGCTGCCGCTATGGTCAGGGCTTTCTCTACGGCCGGCCGGCCCCAGCGGATCAGGTCTATCGAGTTGGCCCAAGGCATAGCCGTTTTGAATGAGAATAAGACACTTTTTGGGTTTTCTCGACTCTCCCTACCTGCCTTAGAAGTCTTCTGTAGAGAATGTCTGGTGAGCATGGCAAGGTGAGGCCGAATGTCTCAACTTGATTGAGGTGGCTACAATGGCTAACAACTCCAGTACACCCGACCGTTGTAAGGTTATCTGGAATGTTCGAGGTTATCTGTGGCGGATGATTGGGAACTTGGGATGCTGCAATTATCATTGTCTTTCAACGCCAGACCTATGGATATTCCTGCTTAAGAATTAATCTGATTTCGGCATCTAGTGTAGGGATTTTATTGACTACAAAATCCCAAGCAATGTCATAGTCAACACCGAAGTAATTGTGAATTAATCGATCACGCATCCCAGCCATTGCCCGCCACTCGATAGCATCATATTTTTGACGCACTCCATCTAGTAACCTTTTGACAGCTTCGCCGATTATAGCCGATTTGAATGGGAATGAGACATTTCTTGGGCTTTCCCGACTCTCCCC
>JACYLR010000160.1 GCA_015272465.1 Gloeomargaritaceae cyanobacterium C42_A2020_066 | reverse complement strand
CCGCTTTTTGAGCACGGCCCGGATATCCTCAGACCCCACCCCCTGCGGGGCCACCGCCGTCACGGCCGGACTTGCACAGCTATCTGCGGCAAACAGGGGCAGATTCAACGCCTGCACCCCGGCGCGCATCACCCGCCGTGCTCGGTCGTGACGAGCAAAGATCGCCGCCAAGCCCTCCGCTTGCATCAGCTTCAAACTCGCCTGGAGGGCAAAGAACAGATTCACGGGGGGCGTGAAGGGGGTGCTGTTTTTCGCCGCAGCTTTGCGATAGGCCCCTAAGTCAAAGTAAAACCGGGGTAGTTTGGCTGTTTTGTAGGCGGCCCAGGCTTTGGGGCTTAGGGTGATAAATCCCAACCCCGGCGGAATCATATAGCCCTTCTGGGAGCCGGCCGCCACCACATCCAGACCCCAATCATCCGTAGGTACTGAGGTCGCCCCTAAGCTAGTCACCGCATCAACAATGATGAGAGCCTCCCCATGGGCCTTGACGTGGCGGTTGATCGTCTCAAGATCATTGATCACGCCAGTCGAGGTCTCGCTGTGGGTGATAATCACAGCCTTGATCGTCCGCTCCCGATCCTGCTCCAGCCGTTCCCGGAAGACTTCTGGATCTAAAGGCTGGCCCCACTCTGTGGTCAGGCGCTCCGTCTGGAGACCAAAGGCGTCGCACAGATCGGCCCAGCGCTCCCCAAACTTGCCATTGACGCCGCACAGCACCCGATCTCCTGGGCTGAGGACATTGACAATGCCCGCCTCCATCGCCCCCGTGCCACTCGCTGCCACAACCAATACGTCTCCCTGGGTTTGGTGCAGCCAGCGCAGCCCTTCGGTTACTTCCGCCATGAGGGTGGCGAAATCCCCACTGCGGTGACCAATGGGGTGTTGGGCCATCGCCAGGAGGACAGACTCAGGTACCAGGGTAGGGCCAGGAATCAGGAGGAGGTTCTTGTCGTTCATGGTTGTCCCCTGGAGAGGGTCTAAGGTTCGGGATGACCATTGTATCGCTCGCGCCGTCTCCCCCAAGACACTTCCAGAGTTTCTTTGTTCCCGAGGATCAGTCTCCTGGAACTGTATCTTCTCCGCCACTTATCCGAACATCCGGGTCTGAACATCTGCATTGGAGGTGTACTCCACTTTCCGCCCAGGGAATGTCTTGAACAAACGCTGATGTGCCTGGAGTGAGCAGTCATCTGCACGGTTGGGGTAATCTGCAACCCAGTCCAGAAGGATGCCTAGGTTTTGGTCTTGGGCCTCTGGAGTAGGGTACTTGTGGGGTTCCCACGGCCGGCCGCGACAGTTGGCCAGGCAAGTGTCTACACCGGGATTGAGAAAAATCAATTCCTCGCACTGGGGCAGAACAATGCGTAAGAGGTCGGCGTAGCACCCCTCAATCACCCAGCCGGTTTCCAGGGTCATCCAGGCCAGTAATTGGGCCTCGCAATCCGCTAGGGCGGCGCTTCGTGGGCTGATCCCGCCGCCAAGCAATGGTGTCCAGATCGAGGGTCGGTACCTGGTGGTACGCTGCCAGATGGCGAGCCAGGGTGCTCTTTCCAGATCCGGCGTTGCCAACAATTGCGATGCGGGGCATGGAAGTGGGGGCGACCCGCCAATCGGGGTCTTCAGCGACGGGATAGATGCATCCTAGCTAGGATGGCCGTGGGCTAGGGTACGGATTTGGGGGGCCAAGTGGGCAGTATTCTGGCAGAAAATTTGACCAAAGTCTATCCCGTGGCCATCAAGCAGCCGGGGTGGCAGGGAACCCTTCGCCATTTGCTACGTCGCGAATACCGCTCCGTGGTGGCGGTGGATCAGGTCAGCTTTCGGATTGCGCCAGGGGAGGTCGTGGGTTTTCTGGGGGCCAACGGTGCGGGCAAAACCACCACGCTGAAAATGCTGACGGGCCTGATTCATCCTTCGAGTGGCCAGGTACAGGTGGCCGGCCGGGTGCCCTTTCACCGGGAGCCAGATTTTCTGCGGGCGATCACCCTGGTGATGGGCCAAAAACAGCAACTGCTCTGGGATTTACCTGCTTTGGATTCCCTGCGGATCAACGGGGCGGTTTACGATTTGTCGGAGCGGGAGTTCCAGCAGCGGGTGGCAGAACTGGCGGAACTTCTGGATTTGGATCGGCAGTTGACCCAACCGGTGCGTAAGCTCTCCCTGGGCGAGCGGATGAAAGCCGAGTTGCTGGCGGCGCTGTTGCATCGGCCCCAGGTTTTGTTCCTGGATGAGCCGACCCTGGGACTGGATGTGAATGCCCAGGCCAGTGTGCGGGAGTTCCTCAAGACCTACAACCAGCGCTACGGGGCGACGATTCTGCTGACGAGCCATTATATGGCGGACATTACAGCCCTCTGCGAGCGCGTCTTGCTCATCCATCAGGGACGGCTGATCTACGACGGCAGCCTGGAGACTCTGCTAGATCGGTTTGCGCCCTATCGCGAAGTCAAGCTGGAGTTGACTTATCCCGAAGGCACCGAGAGACTCCAGGGTTACGGGGAGGTGGAGGCGGCGGCCGGCCGGGAAGTGCGGTTGATTGTGCGGCGGGAAGTCCTCACCCAGACGGTGGCGCGTCTGCTGGCGGAGTTGGAAGTTCTCGACCTGACCATTGCCGATCCACCGATTGAGGATGTGATTGGCCGAGTGTTTCGTGCGGGGACGGCCCAGACCCCCTAGGCCCGCTCACCCCTGAAGCTGGGGGCCAACGATGGCTTACTTGGGGGGGCTAATCGAAAATCACCGTGCGAATCCCTACTCCCGGCCGGCCGGCGTTGCCATAGACCAGAATGCGGTTGTTGAGGTGAAGGCGAACCGCCCTTGCCAGCACCAAGCGCTCCAAGTCCTTGCCTTTGCGAATCAAATCAGCTACGGAGTCGCGGTGGGAAACCCGCATCACATCCTGTTCAATGATCGGGCCTTCGTCTAAGTCTTCCGTGACGTAGTGGGCGGTGGCCCCAATGATCTTGACGCCCCTTTGGTAGGCGCGATGGTAGGGATTGGCCCCTGGAAAGGCGGGCAGAAACGAATGGTGGATATTAATCACCCGCGGGAATTGGGCAAGGAAGTCACTGCTGAGCACCTGCATATACTTGGCCAGCACCGCCAGATCAATTTCGTATTGCTGGAGCAGGGCCAGCATGTGGGCCTCAGCAGCCGGTTTGGTGGCGGCAGTCACCGGAACATGGTGGAAGTTAATGCCAAAATTGTGAGCCACGCCCTCGAGGTCGGGATGGTTGCTGATCACTACCGGAATCTCGGCCCGAATTTCCCCGGCGCGCTGGCGCAGGATTAGGTCGTAGAGACAGTGATCCTGTTTGGTGACCAGGATGGCCATCCGGGGTCGGGTGTGGGAAAAGTGCAGTTCCCAACGGGCCTGGATGGTTTCAGCCAGGGGTGCGAAGGTCGGTGCAATCTGCTCCGCTGGCAGGGTGAATCCCGCTAACTCCCACTCCACCCGCATCAGGAATAGGCCGGCCGTGGCGTCCGTATGCTGGTCGGCGTGGACGATGTTACCGGCGTGGGTATACAGCCAATCCGCCACCTTGGCCACGAGGCCCCGCTGATCGGGACAAACCAGGAGTAGGGTCGCTGTACTCATCAGGACTGCACCGGTTGGGGAGAGGCCGGGGCCAAACTGCGGTAGTACAGCCCACCAACAAGGCTCAGGAACACCAGGTAGGCGATGGCCTGCACAGTGTAGAGATGGTCGGTATACCCAAACAGGGTCTTCAACAGAACCCCTGGGAACTCACTATCCGGCAGATTGGGGGCCAGGTTCCACACCAGTGGCCCCAGGTAACAGGCAGGGGTATCAGGCGTACCCGGGAACAGACAAGGCGGCACCCACGCACCGGGAACTTGCTGCCAGAGGCCGGCCGCCTTAGCCCCATGGCGCAGCGCACTGACCACCAACCCCGCCACAATGAACAGCAGAAAGCTACCCATGCCCAGGAAAAAGCCGCGCAGGGGCAGCCGGATTCCCAAGCCAAATAGGCCCACCCCAATACCGATGGCCAGCAGCAGACCCAGAGCAGCCCCTAGGACTGGCCCCCACCCCGCTTCCCACTGGGCAGCAATAAACACCACCGTTTCAAAGCCCTCTCGCGCCACCGCCGTCAGCACGAGGCCAGCCAGACTCCAGGCACCCGCAGCCTCCCGTACCTGGGCCTCCAGTGCCCGCTTGAGACTACGGCTCTGACGGGTCATCCAGACCAGCATCCAGGAAAGCAGACCCACCGCAAGGACTTCAAAGCCAGCCTCCAGGGTGTAAGTCAGCGCCGACCCGCGGGCTGTCCCCAGGTCACCGACCCGCTGTAACAGGGTAAACAGGCCACCTCCGAGGGCAAGACTGAGGCCCAAGCCACCGATAACCCCTAGCCAGACATAGGGTTTGAGGGTCGGCTGACGACTTTGGGTGAGGAAGGCCAGGACTAGACCTACCACTAGGGCCGCTTCTACCCCCTCGCGTAGAGTGATCACCAGGGCAGGCAAACTGGCACTCCAGTTGAAGGGCACGGCCATGAGTTGCACGGTAGACACCTTCAGGCTCAATTACAGTTCCGTGACGCAGGGTTTAGCCTGAATCACTTTAGACCATCCGCCGCAAGTCCCGCATCGTTACAAGGGGCTTCTCAGGTGGCCAGGGATCAGCCACAACTGCCAGAAAGGGAACAGACTGCGCGCCGACCGTTGGAGTCAGGTTTTACCCGTTTCACGCTCAGTTTCTCGACTGGCAACGTTCTGCGTGAATCAATAAAGCGCCATCATCAACTGCTGACGATACTGGCGAGTGAGCGGATGCTCCTCCCCCAGGATGGCAAACAGGGCAATCATCGCCTTGCGAGCACCGTCTTCACGGTACTTGCGATCCTTACGCACAAGGGCCAGGAATCCCTCAAAGGCTTCGGCATAACGGCCGGCCAACGCTGCCTGGGTCGCCTCCTGAAAAGCCTCATCCAGGGGATGCTGACTAGAGACCCCCACAGCCTGCTGGAGTTTCATCAATTCCCGCAGCGCCTGCACAAGGTCGTAGTAGGCCCGATCTTCCCCTTGCAACGGACTGAGGAATGCTTCAGCCTCGGTCCAGCGCTGAGCTTGAACCCAGTGGCTCACGGTGGTCAGAATGACTTGGCGATGGCGGGGGAACTGAGCGCGCAATGCTTCCAACAGGGCCTCCGCAACTTCCGGCCGGCCGGCCGCTTGGGCGTCTGCCACCTCAGTCAAACCCCGATCCACCTGGGACACGGCAAACTGGGACAACCATTGGCGCAACTGAGGCTCCGGCAACATCCCCACAAACCGATCGGCCACCTGTCCCTCTCGGAACAGGCGCACATCCGGTACCCCCTGAACGCCATACTGGCTGGCGATGGCTGGAGCCTGGTCAATATCCACCAGCACCAGGGGAACGCTATACTCGGCGGCCAACTGGGTCAATAGGGGCTTGAGTAACTGACACGGCCCACACCATTGGGCCAGAAAGTCTACCAGCACGGGCTGATCGAAGGAGGGCCGCAGGACTTCGGCCTCAAAGGCATCAGGCGTCATGAACTGGAATCACCTTGTCTGTGACTACCGCACCATCCCCATCATAGTCACGGAGATTCCTGCCGTTCTCCCTTCATTTTCCTAACCGGCCCACACATCTGTACTGCTGTGGTCTGCCTGGGCCTGTCTGCCCGAGAAACTGCGTTTTGGCCCGCTCAGAGGCACCGGCCGGCCGCTTGGACAGGGGGGCAACCAGCGAAGTTAACAGAGGATCTCCCGGCTTCAGGAACCAAAACGCAACAGGGGGATAATCCGCGGTTTAGTAGGACGGTCACAAACCCTAACCTACCCAGGGCTAACGGTCTTGCCAGTCCTGAGGCTACCGGGGCACGCCAGCCAAGCCATAGGTCATGATTCCTGGGATGGTTTCAGTCTAGACCCGCTTGCCTAAACCGTCCCTGGTTCCATCGAGCCAGCCCGGAATGCACCCGAATAGACCAACCCCCGCTGCACATCCAGGGTAATAATGCCCCCGTCTCGAATCACCTGAGTTGCATTCTTAACTCCCACGATCACGGGAATGCCCAGCCGTAACCCAATGACGGCGCCGTGGCTGGTAAGGCTGTCCTCCTCAGTAATCACACCGGCCGCCTTGCGCATTGCCTCCACCAGTCGGGCATCCGTATAGGGTGCCACCAGAATTTCTCCCGCGTGGAAGGAACCCAGGGGTTGATCGCCCCGGATCACTCGCGCCCGGCCCGACACCAACCCCTGACCGATCCCAACCCCCTGGGCCACAAGGGCGCTCACCACCCCCACCTTAATCAAATCCGTAGAGCCCGCCACGCCCTGGAGGGTTCCCGCCGTCATCACCACCAAATCCCCATCCCCCAGCAGCCCCTTCTCCTTGGCCATATTCATCGCCACCTGAAAGGTTTGGCCGGCCGTGGGCAATTCCAGCACCAAGAGTGGCTTCACGCCCCAGACCAGTTGCAACTGACGGGCGACCTCAATGTGGGGGGTAATCGCCAAAATCGGTGTCTGGGGCCGGAACTTGGAGACATTGCGGGCCGTAGCCCCGGTTTTCGTCAGGGTGAGGATCGCCCCCGCGTGCAATTGGCCGGCCACCTCGCCCACGGCGCGGCTGATGGCATTGGGAATGGCTGCCCCCTGCCAACCCCGGGATCCGTCTGGGCCTGAATCACGGGTTTCGTGTAGCCGCCGGTAGAGCCGATCGGTCGCAGAAGGCGGCAACCACCGTTCTGCGGGTTGGGGTAGTTGATACTCGTATTCAATGCGGCGGGCAATTCGATCCATGGTACGCACCGCTTCGATCGGGAACTTGCCCACGGCGGTTTCATTGGAGAGCATCACCGCATCCGTTCCATCCAGGATGGCGTTGGCCACGTCCGAAACCTCCGCCCGGGTTGGTCGGGGATTGGTCATCATGCTGTCCAACATTTGGGTGGCTGTGATCACCGGAATCCCTAGGCGATTGGCCACAGCAATCAACTGTTTCTGAAGCAGGGGCACCTCTTCGGCGGGCAACTCAACCCCTAGATCACCGCGGGCCACCATCACGCCTTCACACACCGACAGGACGGCCTCCATTTGGCGGATGGCCTCATGCTTTTCGATCTTGGCGATCACCGGCACCATCTTGCCGACCCTGGCCATGATCTCCTTCACTTCCTGGATGTCCTGGGGGTTGCGGACAAAACTGAGGGCTACCCAGTCCACCCCATGATCGAGGCCAAAGAGCAGGTCTTCCTGATCCTTCTCCGTCAGGGCCTTCACCGATAGACTGACGCTAGGGAAATTGACGCCTTTGTGGTTAGAGAGGGTGCCCCCCACCACCACCCGGCAGTGCAGTTCCTGAGTATCGGCATCGACCCCCTCGACTTGCATCTCAACTCGGCCGTCGTCCAGCAGAATTGTGGCTCCTAGGGGAACTTCTTCTGCTAGGCGGTTGTAGCTGACGTAGCCATGCCGGTGGTCGCAGGGGATAGGCCGGCTGGTCAAGGTGTAGGGGTCACCCGTAGTCACCACGGCCGACCCTTCGGAAAACTTGCCGAGGCGGATTTTCGGGCCTTGGAGGTCTTGGAGAATGCCGACGGGTTGGTTGAGTTCAAAGGAAAGCTGGCGGATCAGGCGGATGTGGTTAAGGTGATCGGCGTGGCTGCCGTGGGAAAAGTTGAGCCGCAGGGTTGTGGTTCCAGCTTCGATCATCGCCCGCAGCACTTGGGGATCCCGACTGGCTGGTCCTAGGGTGGCGACGATTTTGGTGCGACGAAAGGACCGGGTGGCAGGAGAGGACATGGGAGACGGGGGGCGACAGTCAACTCCATTAAGCTTACCGGGAAGGTTGCGGTATCTCCAGGGTGAGGGTGGAGGGCTATTTACCGCTGCGGTGCGTTGCTCCTGACCCCGGTGGCACAATAGGAAAACCCCATTCCATCGGCCGGCCGCCATGTCCAGCGCTTTTCTGGAACGCCTCCACAGCCCTGATCACCCCGTGATCATCTTTGATGGGGCGATGGGCACCAACCTCCAAGTTCAGAACCTGACGGCGGAAGACTTCGGAGGTTCACAGTACGAGGGCTGTAACGAATACCTGGTGATCACCCGGCCGGCCGCCGTGGAAACCGTGCATCGTGGCTTTCTGGACGCTGGGGCGGATGTGATCGAAACCGACACGTTTGGGGCCTCGGCCATCGTTCTGGCAGAGTATGGTCTTGAGCATTTGGCCTATGAACTGAATGTCAAGGCCGCGCAACTGGCAAAAGCTTTGGCCCAAGCCTACAGCACACCCGATAAACCTCGGTTTGTAGCCGGTTCTATGGGGCCAGGCACCAAACTGCCCACCCTTGGCCATGTGGACTTTGACACCCTCAAAGCAGCTTACGTCGAGCAGGCGGCCGGCCTCTGGGATGGGGGTGTTGACCTCTTCATTATCGAAACCTGCCAGGATGTGTTGCAGATCAAAGCGGCCCTGAATGCCTTGGAGCAGGTGTTTGGCGAGCGGGGAGAGCGGCGACCGGTGATGGTCTCAGTGACGGTGGAAACCACAGGCACCCTGCTGGTGGGCAGTGACATCAGTGCCGTAGTTGCCATTCTCGAACCCTACCGGATCGATATTCTCGGCCTCAACTGTGCCACGGGCCCCGACCAGATGGAGGAGCACATCCGCTATCTCACCCAGCATTCCCCCTTTGTGGTTTCCTGCATTCCCAACGCGGGGCTGCCCGAAAACGTCAACGGCAAGGCTGTCTATCGCCTGGAACCGCCTGACTTGGCGGGGGCCTTGCGCCATTTCGTCGAGGATTTGGGGGTTCAGGTGATTGGGGGCTGTTGCGGCACCCGGCCGGCCCACATTCGCCAACTGGCAGACCTGAGTCGCACCCTCCGTCCCAAGCCCCGCCACCCTGAGGTGGTCGCCAGCGCCGCCTCGATCTACACCGCCCAACCCTACGACCAGGACAATTCCTTCCTGATCATTGGCGAGCGCCTCAATGCCAGTGGCTCGAAAAAGTGTCGCGACCTCCTCAATGCCGAAGACTGGGATGGTCTGGTGGCCCTGGGACGGGAGCAGGTGCGCGAGGGTGCCCACGTCCTGGATGTGAATGTGGACTACGTGGGGCGGGATGGAGAGCGGGATATGCACGAACTGGTGTCGCGGCTGGTCACCAGTGTCACCCTGCCGCTGATGCTCGATTCCACAGAATGGCAGAAAATGCTCGCCGGCCTCAAGGTGGCGGGGGGCAAGTGCATCCTCAATTCCACCAATTACGAAGACGGGGAACCCCGGTTTTTCAAGGTGCTGGAGTTGGCTTGCCAGTACGGGGCAGGTGTGGTCATCGGCACCATTGATGAGCAGGGCATGGCCCGCACCGCCGACCACAAGTTTGCCATTGCCCAGCGGGCCTACCGCCAAGCTCTGGAGTATGGCTTGCCGGCTGGAGAGTTGTTCTTCGACCCCTTGGCCCTGCCTATTTCTACTGGCATTGAGGAAGATCGGGCCAATGGCCATGCCACCTTAGAAGCGATCCGGCGGATTAAGACAGAGTTGCCTGGGTGCCGCATTGTTCTGGGGGTATCGAATGTCTCTTTTGGACTGCGGCCGGCCGCGCGGGTGGTGCTTAACTCGGTTTTCCTGCACCTAGCGCGTCAAGTCGGACTGGATGCGGCCATCGTCAGCGCCAGCAAGATTCTCCCCCTCAGCCAGATCAGCGAAGCGGACTTTGCCCTCTGCCAAGACCTGATCCAGGACGCCCGCCGGTTTGAGGGCGAGGTCTGTGTCTACGACCCCCTGGCAGAACTGACGACCCGGTTCGAGGGCGTCACGACCCAGCGATCAACCCTGGAAAGCGCTGATCTAACCCTGGAGGAGAAGCTGCGCCGCCACATCATTGACGGTGAACGCAAGGGGTTGGAACCGGTGTTGACGGCCGCCCTAGACAAATACCGGCCTCTAGAGATCATCAACGACCACCTGCTGGAGGGCATGAAGGTGGTGGGGGAACTGTTTGGCTCAGGTCAAATGCAACTGCCCTTTGTGCTTCAGGCCGCAGAGACCATGAAGACAGCAGTAGCTTTTCTGGAAACTTATATGGAGAAAAGCGAGGGCGACAGTGCCAAGGGCACGGTGATCATTGCCACGGTCAAGGGGGATGTGCACGACATCGGCAAAAACCTCGTGGATATCATCCTCACCAACAACGGCTACCGGGTGATCAACCTGGGCATTAAGCAAACCGTCGAGAGCATTCTAGATGCCTATGCCATCCACCGGGCCGACTGCATTGCCATGAGTGGGCTGCTGGTTAAGTCCACAGCCTTTATGAAGGAAAACCTGGAGGTGTTTAACCAGCGGGGGATCACAGTGCCGGTGATTCTCGGTGGGGCAGCCCTGACCCGGCGTTTCGTCGAAGAAGATTGTCAGGCCACCTACCAGGGGCAGGTGATCTATGGCAAGGATGCCTTCAGCGATCTGCATTTTATGGATCGGTTGATGGCGGCCAAGGCCCACGCCACCTGGGATGATCGCCTGGGCTTTACGAACACCGGAACCGCTGCCGCACTGGCAAGCCCCCCAGAGGCCGGCCGGCCGGCCGACCCTGAGGATGAGGCGGCTCACCTCGCGGCGGCCCTAGCGTTTGTGTGTGAACCCACGGTTGACCTAGACATCGGCCGGCCGACCCCGCCGTTCTGGGGCAGTCAGGTGCTTCAGCCTGGGGACATTCCCCTGGAGGAGGTCTACGCCTATCTGGACTTGCAGGCCCTGATCGCCGGTCAGTGGCAGGTGCGCCGGTCTCGAGAAGCCTCGCCAGAAGCCTACGAGCAGTTGCTCCAGGAGAAAATCCTACCGATTCTGGAGGACTGGAAAACCCGCATCCAGGCGGAGGGCTGCCTCCAACCCACCCTGGCCTACGGCTATTTCCCCTGCCACGCCGCAGGCAATACCGTCTACCTCTACGATCCGGCCCAATTCGCGGAATTGGTGGAGGTTTCACCGGGACAGTATCACCTCTCATCAGGCGTTGAGCGCCTCTCTTGGCCGGCCGGCCGGGAGCCTGTGGCCCAATTTACCTTCCCCCGCCAGCGCCAGGGCAAGCACCTGTGCATTGCCGACTTCTACGCCCGCCGAACCCAGGGCTGGGTGGATGTGTTCCCCATGCAGGCGGTGACTATGGGTGAAGTCGCCACCCACTACGCCCAGGCCCTCTATGCCCAGAACCGCTATACGGACTATCTCTACTTCCACGGGCTGGCGGTGCAGATGGCGGAGGCCCTAGCCGAGTGGAATCACGCCCGGATTCGGCGGGAGTTGGGCTATGGGGACCAGGAGCCGGACTCGATTCGCGAGATTCTCGCCCAGCGCTATCAGGGATCCCGCTACAGTTTCGGCTACCCGGCCTGCCCCAACCTCCAGGATCAGTACGCCCTGCTGGAGTTACTGGCGGCCGGCCGGATTGGCCTGCGAATGGATGACAGTGAACAACTCCACCCGGAGCAATCAACCACCGCCATCATTAGCTACCATCCTGCCGCCCGCTACTTTAGCCCCTAAACGCCTAGGGATTGCCGCACTTGATGCAGGGGATTGGTGAGTGCGGCCCAACCCACCGGCAAGCAGGCCCGACAAATGGCCTCCACATGCCGGTCATCAGTGCCACAACAGCCCCCCAGAATCGTGATGTGGGGAAAGGAAGCCTGCAGTTCCCGATAGAGATCACCGAGTTCCTGGGGATTGCCATCATCCAGGGTCTCCGACTCATTGTGTTCCGCATGACTCATAGTCGAGGCATTGGCCCGCAACCCCCGAATCCGCTCCACCCAGGGGGCACCGGGAGCCAGAATACCGGCGAAGTGGGTGGGGTGGGCGCAGTTGATCATGTAATAGAGCGGCCCTTGGCCCGTAGCCACATCAACAGCTTCGATAGCGGCTTGGAGGGATTGCCCCGTTGGTAGTCGGCCATCAGTTTCCACCGTGAAGGCGATCACCACTGGCATTCCCACAGCCTGAGCAGCCCGGACAATTCCAATCGCTTCTTCCACATAGTTAATGGTCATCGCCGTAATCAGTTCGGCCCCAGCACCTTGGAGGGTCGCGATCTGAAATTGATGGTAGGTCTGGGCTTGCTCCGCGGTCATGGCTGTTGTGGGAACATACCCATCCCCACGCGGCCCCAAGTTACCGCTCACTACAATTGGCGTGTGCACTGTTTGGTACTCAGCTTGAATCTCCCGAAGAAGCTGGATAGCCTGGGTGTTCATTTCAGCCAAGATTTTGGGGGCGTAACCCAGCTTGGCTCCCCAGTCGGGGTTAGCACGCCATGTGGCACTTTCCAGGATCAACCCAACCTGGTAGGTATTGGCTAGCCGCGCGTAGGTCTGGAAGTAAGCACGCAGGGCTTGATAGCCAGCTTCATAACTCAGGAGTGTGAAAGCGGCAAACTCCGGTAGAGTGAACCCTTCCCGAAAGATCAGGGTGGTTTCCAAGCCACCGTCGGTCAAAAAAAGCTGCCCCGCAAGTTGTGGCAGGTGGGTGTGATGAAATGCCATTGCCTTAGCCCCTCTCATTGACGACATGCTTGAGTCATTTCTGGCAGAGCAGGTGTCTGACTCGACTTTTCTCGTCCTCTACTGTGGGTCTTCAGTCCGCTGTGAGCCAGGCTAGGCAAGCGGTGTGCCATAGATCACTGAGGCAAAACTCAGGGGTGTAATTAGCACTAGCTAAGACTGATGGGCTATCCACTAGGTCAGGCCACTGAATCGACGATACCGCTCAGATGCGGCACCCTGACTATCGCCGAATTGCAAGGTATATGAGAATCTCGGCAAGGTCGAGGAAAATATAGCGGTTTTGAACGGAAATGAAACACCTTTTCTAGTTTTCTCGACTCTTCGTTCCTGCCCTAGAAGTCCTATGTAGATGGTGTCTGGCGGACGTGAGGGAGGTGAGGTGGAATGTCTCGAACTTGATTGAAACGGCTATGCGTTCAAATTTCTAAAGCATACTTTAAGGGTACTACTTTGAGGGTACGGGTTAGTTGTCTAATTCAACTGTCGCCCTTGAATCCAGCCCCGCCTACCCTTGGGGATGGGGATTCTCACGTCGTGCCGAAAACCCCCAGAGGAAGATGAGAGCAATCACACTGGTCATGGCCCATTCGGGGGGAACCCACTCCGGCCGGACAATCCGCAGCAGAAGCCGGCAACCCACAAGGGCAACCGTCATGTAGCCCGCGTCTTGGAGATGACTGTAAATAGTTAGCCACTGGATAAACAAACCCGCTAAAAAACGAAGCGCCAAGACCCCGATGGTTCCCCCCAGCAGTACCAGCCAGGTTTCTTGCGCAACTGCAATGGCTGTGGTCACGCTATCCAGGGAAAACGCCAAATCCGTCAGGGCAATTACGGGAATCACCTGCCACAGGGATGAGTATTCCCGTCGGCCGGCCGCGCCCTCTGTCTCAGCTTGACTGCGCCGCCAAACGTGTTGAACCACCAGCCAGAGCAGGTAAACCCCGCCAGCGAGGGAAAACACCGGGAAACGCAGCACCCAACTGGCTGTCAAGATCAGCGCAACCCGCAGTCCGTAAGCCGCCAGAAGACCAATATTCAGGGCCTGCTGTTCGAGACTTTCATCCTCCAATCCCTGGGCAATGGCCGCCAAGGCGATAGCGTTATCCGCCGACAGCACCGCCTCCAGCAACACCAAGATAGGAATTAGAGTCAGCAGGCGGGGATCAAAAGTGACCCAGGACGGGAGCGATTCAACCATGCTAGTCATAACCCTACCGACGATAAATGCCACCCCTGGGTCAGCGGCGGTATTTCGTAATGTAACAGATCGCTGCAAGTGCCGGTAATTTGGCTAAAAGTGGATGAGATAGTCCACACAGGAGTTCTTCACAATGACCGACACCCAAGTGTATGTTGCACTGGTCGTGGCCCTGTTCCCGGCCTTCATGGCACTGCGTCTGGGTCTGGCCCTCTACAACCGCTAGAGCCGAGGTTTGACCGGTGGCTGGGGCCGGCCGTGGTAAGCTAGCCCCAGTTGGCGCGGGTTGAGTATCATGGCGTGGGTTGACCGGCAGGGCCGCCTTTGGGGGCGAATTAGTGTGATTGACCTAGCGGCACTGGGCACCGTTGCAGCTGTCCTTATAGGCTTAGTGGTGGTGCCGGGTACTGGCGGCTCCCTAGCCCAAGTAGGTGGCACCCAGCCGGTGGAGGTTGAGGTCATGGTGCGGGGGCTGAGTGTGACCCGACCAGAGGCCCTGATCAAGGCGGGGGACAAGGCAAGTTTCATCATTCGGAATCAGCCGGCCGGTGAGGTCACCCTGAAGCAGGTGGTGCTTGTACCACGCCAGTTTGGGGTGCCCCAGCCTGACGGTTCGGTGCGTTATCTCCCGGATACCCGCCTCCAGGAAACGGTTTCTAGGGACTTTATCCTCACCCTGGCCGGCCGGGGTCAGGTGATTGATGGGGCCATTGTGGTGGCCAACAACAAGATTAAGGTGGGGGTGCCGGTGGAGTTGGAAGGGCCTCAGTACACCATGCGTGGCTCGGTGATGGATATGCGGATTGGCTCCTGAGCACGCCGGTCGTCCATCGATTCGGCCATGAAACACGTTGTGGTTACGGGGGGGGCTGGCTTCATTGGCTCCCATCTAGTCGAGCATCTCCTAGCAGCGGACTGCCGGGTGACGGTCATTGATAATTTTTCGACCGGCCGGCCGAGTAATCTCGTGTCCCATCCCGCTTTGCGGTGTCTGGCGCGTCCCCTACTGGAGGTCACAGCCGCCGACCTGGAAGCACTGCCCCAACCGATTACGGGGATTGCCCATCTGGCCGCTTTGCCCTCGGTTGCAGCGTCCTGGCACTACCCCCTGACAGCCCACCACAACAATCTGTCTGCAACGATTCATCTGATCGAACTCTGTCAGGCTCTAGGGGTGCCTCGTCTGGTTTACGCCAGTTCAGCCGCTGTGTACGGCAATCCGGTACATCTGCCCATTAGGGAGGATCAGCCCCCAGCCCCCATTTCTCCCTACGGCCTCCAGAAGTGGACAGGGGAGTCCTATGCTCGTCTTTTTGCAGCGGAACTGGGGTTCAGTGTGGTGGTGCTGCGCATGTTTAATGTTTTTGGCCCGCGCCAGCCTCCCGATTCCCCCTATTCCGGCGTGATCTCCCGTTTCCTGGAAGCGATGACGGCCGGCCGGCCGGTAACCATTTTTGGGGATGGCCACCAAACCCGCGACTTTATCCATGTTCGGGATGTGGCGACCGCCTTTGCCCAAGCCCTGACCGTACCCCTGAACACCGGCCAGACGCTGGTGTGTAACCTGGGTACAGGGCAGGGGTTGTCACTCTTAGACTTAGTGGGTGTCTTAGCCCGCTACTTTCCCCAATGGCAACCGACCACCGAGTTCCAGGCCGGCCGGCCGGGGGATATCCGCCACTCCCAGGCCGATATTGCCCAGGCGATGCAGTATTTGGAGTTTCAGCCCCAGCGATTGCTCACCTCCGGTTTGCCACCTGCCGACTTGGGCTTGCCCCTGGTAAAGTCGTCTGAGTTCTCTATTGGCCCCAAGTGGTGATCCCAATGTCCCCAGCTTATGTGGATTCCCGAGTCCCCCTGGAGGGGGTGGGGGAAGACCTGCTCGCGGGGTTCCATGCCCTTTCGGATCCACTTCGACTGGGGATTTTAACCCTGCTGCGGGAACGGGAACTCTGCGTCTGTGATCTGTGCGATGTGCTGTCGGTGGCTCAGTCGAAACTGTCCTTTCACCTGAAAATCCTGCGGTTAGCTGGCCTTGTGATCAGTCGCCAGGAGGGCCGTTGGATGTACTACAGTCTCAACCCGTCGGGTTTAGCCCGTTTGGAACAGTACCTTGCCCAGATGGGGCGGACATCCCTATCGGCCGGCCGGCCACCTTGTCCCTAGCGATTGGCTGACCCCTTACCTCCAAGCTGCGATTGAAGGCATAAGTAAATAAAATAGCTTAACTATTTACCTATAAGTTGTCTTCAACTTAAATAGAGCAGTCCCCCCAGAGGTGTTCTCATGGACTACCCCAATCCCAACCTCGCCTCCCGCCCCATCTTGTGGTTCAGCAAAGCCGGTATTGTCCGTGCTCTGGAAACGGTTCAGGACTTGATTGTGGTGACCCTGTGTATTGGACTGTTCAGCTTTATGGTGCTTCAGATTCGGGAGATGTTTATTTCCCTGCTGCCTCCCCTGAACTTCCAGGTGGTCACCGCTGACATTCTCTTTCTGCTGATCCTGGTCGAGCTATTCCGTCTGCTGATCATCTACCTCCAGGAACAGCGGGTGTCGATTGGCGTAGCAGTGGAAGTGGCGATTGTGTCGGTGCTGCGGGAAGTGATCGTTCGTGGCGTGCTGGAAGTGCGCTGGAATCAGGTGTTGGCGGCCTGCGGATTTCTCTTGGTTATGGCGACGCTGCTGGTAGTACGGGCTTGGCTACCACCCACTTTTGCTGGGATTGATCCGGAAAAGCGCCTGCGCCAGCGGGCCGCTACTGAATAAAACCTACTAGTCCCCTACCAGTCCCCGCAAAGCGGACATACCTACTTCGTCACTGAAAGGAGATCGGCCCGATCCGGGCGAAGTTGGCGAGCACCCCGCAGATAGGGATGGTAGATCGGTTGCTCAATCGGCAGATAGGTGTGGGCTAGCACCCGAATACAGCGGGGCAGACTGTTCTCGACGTACATCTGCTGGACATCGAGCAACGCCACCTCCTGCCAGGCCGGCCGTTCCCTGGCCACTGCGGCCGGAAATAGGGCATCCAGGTCGCGGGTGACCGTAAAGGTGACACTGATCAGCTGGTCGGGCGTTAACTGGTTGTGGGTCTCCAGCGCATCCAGGAGTTCGGCAACAGCTTCCCGCATTGCTAGGGCCGTGTTGACCTCGGCTGTGGTTGCGCCTCGAATTGCCCGCACCTGCCAGTCCACCCGCTGTCTCCTGGAGTTACTCACTACCCTAGAGAACGCCTCGAATTTCTTCGACAATCCCGTCGCGGAGCAGAATTTCCACCTGCATTTTCTCAATCAGGTTCTCACCCTTGGTGATGGTGAAATAACTATCCACCTGGCCCTGGGCAACTTCCTGGCCCATCTCCAACACCTGCACTTGGCTCAACTGTTGGAGGACTTGGTTTTTCTGCTCCAGAATCTTGCTGCGCTCATTGTTACCCTGGGCCTGGATGTCATTGATCTGTTGAGTGACTTCAGGGCCGGGGGGCTGGATGCTTTGCTTGCGGATCTCGGTGATCACCCGTTGAACCTGGACATCAAGTTGTTGCAGGCGACTGTCCAATTGGTTGATCTGGGTTTGCAGAAACTGCTGGGTTTCGTCTTTCCAGCGGGGCGTGACCACTACCTTGATCGTGACTTGCCGTTTCAAATTGAGGGCAGACATGTCCGTGCTCATGGGGTTGGGTACCGTGTCCCTAGCTAAACATCTCGTTGATCATAGCCTGATAGCGCTCCATCACCACGTTGCGCTTCACCTTGAGGGTCTGGGTGAGCAGGCCGTTCTCCAAACTGAAGGGTTCCTCCAAGAGGCGGAAGGGGCCGATCTGTTCGTAGGGACGTACGTTGGCTCGCTGCTGCGACCAGGTCTTCAGTTCCTGGCGGTACAGGGCCAGAACCTCTGGACTATTGAGGCTGAGGCTCTCGGTGGTGAGAGATTCC
>JACYLR010000098.1 GCA_015272465.1 Gloeomargaritaceae cyanobacterium C42_A2020_066 | reverse complement strand
GACGTGCACCTAACGGTTCCTGACGGTCAATTTTGGGTGTTGATGGGGCCATCCGGCTGTGGCAAGTCCACCTTGCTTCGGTTGGTGGCGGGGTTGGAGGCCGTGCAGATCGGCCAGGTTTGGATTGGGGAGCGGTGTGTGAATCGGGTGGCACCGCGGGATCGGGACGTGGCGATGGTGTTTCAGAACTACGCCCTCTATCCCCATCTGACGGTGGCCGAGAACCTGGGGTTTGGGCTGCGAATGCGGGGTATTCCAGCGGGGGTACGGCGGCAGCGGGTACAGCAGGTGGCCGTGCTCCTGGGCTTGGAGGCGATTCTGGAGCGCAAACCCCACCAGTTGTCTGGCGGTCAACAGCAGCGGGTGGCCCTGGGACGGGCTATTGTCCGCGAACCCCAAGTGTTTCTCATGGATGAACCCCTCTCTAACCTGGATGCCCGGTTGCGGGATCAGACGCGCACCGAACTGAAACGGCTGCACCAGCAGTTAGGTGTGACAACCCTCTACGTCACCCACGACCAAACGGAGGCCATGACCCTAGCGGAGGGGCTGGTCGTGCTCCACCAAGGCCAAGTACAGCAGATCGGCTCACCCCAGGCCCTCTACCAGCGGCCGGCCAACCGCACGGTGGCGAGTTTTCTGGGCAGCCCACCGATGAATCTACTGAATGTGCCGGTGGCAGAGGGATATCTCTGGCTGGCCGGCCGGCCCTATCCTTGGCCTGTCCATATAGGTGATCCCCGGCCCGACCGAGTCGATCTAGGGTTGCGACCCGAATCCCTAGGGCTCGTGGATGCCGATGCGGGCCTCCTGGTTGGCTGGGTGGGGATTGTGGAACCCTTGGGGGCAGAAACCCTGGTGTGGGTTGAGCTGGATCAGCACCAGGGCCTGTGGGCACGGCTGCCGGGGGCCTGGGCCGGCCGGCCGGGGGCGCGGGTGGGGCTCACCTGGCTGCCCCAGGCTGTCCACCTATTTGATGTCTACCATGGCCAGCGGCTCCCCAGTCCCAGCGACGGGCTAGAATCAGAGCCTGGGGACTAAGGGAGGACTGGGATGATGACGACGGAAGCCCACACCTGGAGTGCAGCGGAGCTTGGCCAACTCACCGAGGCTGAGGTAGCTGCCATTGCCTACCGCTTGGAAGCAGACGACTATCCCAACGCCTTCGCCAGCCTTGAGGATTGGCATCGGTTGCGCAGTATCGCCTTCCATCGCCCGGAACTGGCTGAACCCTACTTGCACCTCCTTGATCTAGAAGCCTTTGATGAGGCGTGAGCCATGACCGCGGCCGGCCGGGTTTTGGTGGGCATTGGCGGGGGTATTGCAGCCTACAAGGTCTGTGGCCTGCTCTCGGCCCTAGGCCAAACCGGCCGGCCGGTGCGGGCTATCCTCACCCCGGCGGCGGAACGGTTTATTACCCCCCTGACCGTGGCTACCCTGTGTCGGTCGCCCGTTTATCGGGAGGCGGACTTTTGGCAACCCAACCCCCGCCCCCTGCACATTGAACTGGGGGAATGGGCCGAACTCCTGGTGATTGCGCCCCTGACCGCCAATGCCTTAGCCCATGTGGTTTACGGTATTGCCGATGATCTGCTGATGAATACCCTGCTGGCTTCCACCTGTCCAGTGTTGGTGGCTCCAGCCATGAACAGCACCATGTGGCAGCAGTCTGCCGTCCAACGGAACTGGCTGCAACTCCTGGATATGCCCCGCATCCATCGTCTGGGGCCAGCACCGGGTGTCCTCGCCTGCGATGCCGTGGGAATCGGCCGCATGGTCGAACCGGAAGCTCTGGTTGCCTATGTCAATTCCCTATTGGTCACCGGTGGTCGGCGGGATCTCCAGGGCAAACATCTGCTGATCACAGCCGGCGGCACTCGCGAATACCTAGACCCGGCTCGGTTTTTGGGCAATCCCGCCACGGGCAAAATGGGCCTCGCCTTGGCCCAAGCGGCCCAGCACCGGGGTGCCCAGGTTACGTTGATCCACGGCCCCGTCAGTTGGGATCCCCCCGAAGGTCTTCAGGTCGTACCCGTGATCAGTGCTGCGGATATGGAGCGCGCTGTCCTGGAAGCCGCCCCGCAAGCCGATTGGATTTTGATGGCCGCTGCGGTCGCCGATGTGCGGCCGGCCGTCTACTCGCCTCAGAAATTGGCTAAACAAGACCTGCCCGCGGCCCTGGAACTGCGGCCGGCCGGGGACATTTTAGCCACCCTCAGCCACCAGCGCCACCCTCGACAAAAGGTGATTGGTTTTGCGGCCCAAACTGGGGAAATTGTGTCGCCCGCCCTGGAAAAACTTCAGCGCAAAAACCTGGATGCCATCTTTGCCAACCCCATTGATCAGCCAGATGCAGGCTTCGGCAGCGACGAAAATAGTGGCCTCTGGCTGGATACGCGAGGTCGTCAGGTTCACCTGGGTCCCTGCTCCAAACTTCACCTCGCCCATCAAATCCTCGATCAGGTGCTCACCCTATAGACCACCAGCCCCCTGGAGAGCGTGGGCAATCACCCAGACATCGAGGGGCAGCATCACCAACCCACAGAGGATCACCGCTGCGTACATCCAGGGTTGGGCTAGGGGTTTGAGAGCGGTTGTCTCCAAGCCGGTATACTCCGTCACCTGCGCTAAAAACCGGTTAAACCCGGCGATCCGCATCGGCACCAGATAGGCCCGGCCCGCCTGGGTAACAAAGTAGTGGGCGCGACCACCTTGGCCCGTGGCCGACTGCGAATGGCGACAATCTCGGCCCAAGTCAAAGTCCAACTGGCTGCCAGAAAGGCGGGTATCCAGGGGGCGTAGCTGACCCGCAGGCCTACCTCGTCTAGGCTGACTTGCTGGCGCGTCAGGCCCGCCAGCAGTGCGAATCCTAGAACCATCCCCCCCAAGGTCAGCGGCAGGCCGGCCGGCCCCTGCTGCCACACTTGGAGGAACGGCAAGGGCAGGGTCAGCACCGTCAGTAGGCCCAGAATGCCCAAGCTCACGAGCGGTGAGGTACGGTAGACCGTTGGCGTCGCGGGTTGGGGTGAGTACATGGTGCTCTAGGACTAGGGACTGCACTGGGGCAACTGGCTATCCACTCCCTAGACAAGGCGTCAGGGGTGTCGGAGACCTACGTGATTTCCCGCGGCTCAACTCGGTAATCCGGCCTGGGCGCGCCGCTAGAAACACATCGTAGCTAGCACAGTAGGCGATGGTCACATCGTTCGCCTTGTTGTGTAGGTGAACGACCGTTCCGGCACCACCGGGTTGAAGGGCAATGGGTTCAAGGTCACCAAAGAAGAGCCGACGAATCGTGTCCCCACTCCCTAATTCATCTCGAAGTTTGGTCAGCAAAGCCAGTTTCTTCTCCAGGGTTTCTGGTGTTGGGTCGGCAGGATTAGCAGCAGTCATTGTTGGGTTGTCTCCAAGGGATTCACGACAAAGCAAATGATTTCCACCTAGGAAATCACTCTTTTTTGTACGTGCCCTTGACCGCAGACAATTTCATCTCCCGGAGTTTGTCGAGTTGGTACCGAGCCTATTACTGCGATGCGAGGATGAGGCAGCGGCGGTGGACGTGGGTCAGCGCCAGGGAAGGGGCACCCACTTGCTCCAGCATCCAGATCACGTGGTCAGGGCGCAACTGACCGCCATCATTGCGACAGGCTCCCCGCACCCGCAGGGTAGCTTGGTGTTCCCTGGCTTCCAGAACACCGAGATCTAACAACCGGGGTCGCAGGTCGAGAACTTGGTGTTTGCCTTTTTTGTTGACCCCTTCCCAGACCAGGGTTGAGGCGGCGAGCACCCCATCCACCCACCCCTGCCAATCCGCCGGGCCGTCCTCTGTCAGGGCCACCGTCAAATCGTACTCAGCTTCCTGGAGGGATTGGGCCGCGCCGGGCGCCTCCGCCGGAAGATCCATCACCCGGTAGAGGGGCATCTCGGTGGGAAGCTGGGCCGCAAGCTGGGCGCGGAATGTCTCTGGGTCAACGGCACGGGCCAGTTCCACATCGAAAATCTCCGCTTCGCTTGTGACGCCCAGACTGAGGGCATGGGCTGGAGCAATGCGAGGCCCCGGATGAAAGCCCTCGGTGTAGGCCACGGGCAGGTTGGCCCGGCGCAGGGCACGATCCAGGAGGCGGATGACATCCAGGTGACTGATCAGGGCCAAATCACCCAGCTTGCCAAACCAGACTCGCAGCCGCTGAACCCGTGCTACCGGGGGTTGGGGTTGACCGGCAAAGGCTGGGAGGGGCGGCGGTGGAATCACCACATTATGCCCCTGGTCTGGCCCGCAGACGCCGCAGTGGGAGCAACCTCCGAAGGAGCAGTCGGGAATCGTGGCGGCTTCGAGGGCGCGATGGAGATCCTCCACTAACCAGGTTTTGTCGATGCCCGTGTCGATCCCATCCCAGGGCAACGGCCGGCCGAGCAGCGTCTCCCGCTCCAGACCGTGATGCCAGTCTCCCTGCTCAAACTGGCGGTATTTCCAGGCCAAACCGGCCGCCTCGATGGCGGTATTCCAGGCCGCATAAGCTTTATCGAGGCTCTCCCACCAGGCATCCATGCCCGCCCCCAATTCCCAGGCCCGGCGGATAACCAGCCCCAGGCTACGGTCGCCGCGGCCCAGGAAATCCTCCATCGCCGACAGGCGGACATCGGTAAAGTTGGCCTTCAGGTTGCGGATGCTGCGAAATTCCCGCTTCAGGAGGGCCTGCTTTCGCTCAAATTCTGCGGTGGACACCGAGTGCCACTGGAAGGGGGTGTGGGGCTTGGGGGTGAAGTTGGAGATAGTCAGGTTAAAACCCATCGGCCGGCGGCCAGGCTGCTGACAGGCCCGTTGCAACCAGCGCACCGTATCGGCAATCCCCACCACATCCTCATCCATCTCCCCCGGCAGGCCAATCATGAAATAGAGTTTGACCCGATCCCAGCCCTGCTCGAAGGCGGTTTTGATCCCCCGCAGCAGTTCCTCGTTGGTGAGACCTTTGTTGATCACGTCCCGCAGCCGTTGGGTACCCGCTTCCGGGGCGAAGGTGAGGCCGCCCTTGCGCGTCCCCCCGACAATGGCGGCGATGTGCTCATCGAACCGATCCACCCGCTGACTGGGCAAGGAGAGACTGATGGGCTGATCCTGCAGCCGGTTTTTGATTTCTATCCCCACAGCCGGCAGGGCCAGGTAGTCGGAACAACTGAGGGATAACAGGGAGAACTCATTAAAGCCCGTGGCCCGCATCCCCTGCTCAATAGCTGCCACCACTGCCTCAGGCTCCACATCCCGGGCCGGCCGGGTGAGCATGCCAGGCTGACAGAAACGACAGCCTCGGGTACAGCCCCGCCGGATTTCCAGGGTGAGGCGGTCGTGGACGGTTTCGATGTAGGGCACAAGGCCCATGCTGTAGGCCGGCAGAGGGGTGGCCACCCGGCGCAACACCCGCGCTGGTACCTCTGGGTGTAGGGGCTTGAGGGAGCCATCTGCTTGGGGGTGGTAGAACTGGGGCACATAGACCCCTGGGACTTGGGCCAAGTCCAGGAGGACGGCCTGTCGCCCCCGGCCGGCCGCCTTGTTCTCCTCCAAGATCAGGCCAATCTCCGGTAACAATTCCTCCCCGTCACCGATGGCGAAGAAATCGAAAAAGTCGGCGTAGGGTTCCGGATTTCCCGTCGCAGTTGGCCCGCCGGCGAAGATCAGGGGATAGTGGCCCGCCTGCCGTTCCTGCCAGGTAAGGGGAATACCCGCCAAGTCCAACATTTCCAGAACATTGGTGGCCCCCAGTTCGTAGCTGAGGCTGAATCCCAGAATGTCGAATTCCCCCAAGGCACGCCGGGACTCTACCGCAAACAGGGGTGTCTGGGTGGCCCGCAACCGGGCGGCCAAGTCAGGGGCGGGCAGGTAGGTGCGGTCGCAAAGTTGGCGGGGCAGGGCATTGAGGATGTTGTAGAGCAGAATGTGACCCAGGTTTGAGGCCCCTACCTCGTAGAGTTCGGGATAGCTGAGTACCCAGCGCACCGCCGCGCTGTCCCAGGGTTTATGCTTCGCCCCCAACTCATTGCCCAAATAGCGGGCTGGTTTACTGATTTCTGAGGTTAGTAGGGTTTCTAGGGCCACAACCACGCTGCACACCTCCAAACGATCTTTATTTTGACCAAAGGTAAAGCCCGGCTGAAGGCCAATCCCCTGAACCCTAGCTTAGATTGACCGCGCGGATCCCGTCCCTGTCCGGTGGGGCGCGCCTTCCGATGCTGTCAGTTGGGCCGGCCGGCCGACGGGGGCAGGATAAAATCAGGGGGGCTTCCTGGCCCTACCCCTTCGACCTATCTTGAGAGGCTGGCCATGCTGCGCTTCCTGGCCCTAGTTCCCGGTGGCATTGGCGACCAACTGCTGTTTTTCCCCACCCTGGCCGACCTGAAACAGGCATTTCCCCAGGCACAGATTGACGTGGTCGTTGAGCCACGGGCCGCCGGGGCCTACCGCCTCTGTCCCCACGTGCGCCAGGTGATGGTCTTTGACTTTAAAGGCCGCAACAGCCTGACGGAATGGATCAACCTCCTGGGCAACATCCGGGAGGGCTTTTACGATGCCGTACTTGCCTTGGGGCAACAGTGGGGTGTCGGCTTCTTCCTTTGGCTGACGGGTATCCCCAACCGGATTGGCTACGATGGCCCCGGCCGGCCGTTTTTAACCCGTGCAGTGCCCCTTAAAACCGAACAGTATGCAGCCCACCTTTACCACGACCTGCTCCAGGGTTTGGGTATCGGCACGGCCTGCCCTCCCCTTTCGGTGCAGTTGGCGGCAACGGATGTGGCCTGGGCCGAGGCTGAGCAGACCCGGCTGGGAATCCTGGAGAGTGGCTTCTTACTAATTCACGGCGGAGCCAGTGCCCTCTCCCAGAAAAAGGGACTGGATAAGCTCTACCCCATTCCCCAGTGGCAAGCCGTGTTGGCGGGCCTCAAAGTCCAGCAACCCCACCTCCCCTGTGTCCTGCTCCAAGGCCCAGAAGATGGGGCCTGGGTGGAAGCCCTCACCACCAGCCATCCCGATCTGCGGGTGGTTAGCCCCCCTGACCTGGGTAAATTGGCGGCCCTGATCGCCAGTGCCAACCTGATGCTCTGTACCGATAGCGCCCCGATGCACTTAGGGGTGGCCCTGCAAACCCCCCTCGTGGCCCTGTTTGGTCCCACGGAGGCCCGCAAACTATTACCCCCAACCGGCCCTTTCCGTGCCGTGCAATCTCCGGCCGGCCGGATGGCGGACATCGAGCCCAGCGCGATTCTCCAGGCGCTCCAGTCCTGACCTGAGGTTGACTCAGGCTCGAATCCAATGGTTCCACTCAAACCGGGTGGAAGTAAAAGGCCACCCCCAAGAGCAGGTAAGTTGCCAGGAGTAAGGTTCCATCTAGCCAGTTAGATCGGCCGCTGAAGCTGACTAGGTTGGTGACCATCACGGCAATCGCCAGCGCCACGGCCTCAAAGGGATTGAAGTTGAGATCGATTGGCTGACCAATCCACTGGCCCACCAAGACCAGCACTGGGGCCATGAAGAGGGCCACGAGCAGGGCATCCCCTAGGGCTGTGGATACCGCCAAGTCCATTTGGTTTTTCAGCGAAAGACTAACCATAGTGACATAGCCAGCAATGTCACTGATCACTGGAATCAGGACGACGCCCGTGAACAGCGCTGTCAACCCTAACCGTCCCGTTTCCTTCTCGACAACACCCACGAATAGGTCTGACTCGAAGGCCACCGCCAGCGTCGAGGCCAGGAGGATCAAGCCCCACACCCATAGTCTGGGCAACTGACCTTCGGGTACGGCATCTTCTCCTGCTGGAACGGCCTCAGCCAGCCCCACCTCGTAGAGGTAGCTGTGGGTCTTCAGGGAAAACAGAAGCGTCAGGCCGTAGACCCCAATCAGCACCAGGGCAGTAGCTAGAGAAATAGCCGTAATCGCCCCCTGGTCGACCAGATTGGAGGTGGCAATCACCAGGGTAGGCAGGGCAATGGCCACCACCGCCACCGTCATGGACGACCCATTGACCTTGGCCAATATAGGTTTAAAGGACTGCTCCTTGAAGCGGATGCCACCCGCCAGCATGGCCATCCCCATCAGGACTAACAGATCGCTCAAAATTGTGCCCGTGATGCTGGCTTGGACAATATCCACTAGGCCAGCCCGCAGGGCGACAATGGCAATGATCAGTTCTGTGGCGTTGCCAAAGACGGCGTTAACCAACCCTCCCACCGTGGGGCCTGTGACCAGGGCCACCTTTTCTGTAGCTGTGCTCAGACTGATCGACAGGGGCACAATCGCCAGGATCGAGGTCAAAAAGACGGCGGTGTCTCCCCAATCCTGTAGGTCTGCGACCACGGACAAGGGCACAAACAGGAGCAACCCCAGGATGAGCACCTTAGCAGGTTGCATTGGTCAACCTCTGGGAACAGTATCCGATGGAAAATCTCTCTGAGGTGTTTCCCAGAGAGATTCCACTGACTCTTCAAAACCCACCCCACTGACGCAGGTCTATGCCGACCTGTGTCCCCGAAGCTGCCAGTTGCTAGCGGACGCCAGCCTGAGCTTGGGTCATGGGGATCGGCCGCATCAGGTACATACGCAGCAGTTGCCAGGCCATCGTTGCCATATGGGGCAGTTGACGCAGCTTCTTCAGCCATCCGGGGCCGTCTTGCTCGCCAATCGCCACCAGTTTCAGGTAGCGGGCAGCACAGTCCTCCATCAGTTGGACAAAGACAGGATGATCCACGGGCAGGATCACCGGGAACACCCGGCCGGCCGTCTCATTGGTCTTGCGGATCACCTGCCAGTCGTAGTCCCGGGCATCCAGACCAATGGAGCGGTAGAAACCCGACCGCTGCTGGTCATTGAGGAACATGGTGGCAAACACCGACAGCAGGAAGAACCGGCTCCAGAGACGGGCTTTCCAGTCGTTGAGAAACTGGGGCTGGGCACGCAGCACCGCATCAAAGAAGTCCCCGTGGCGGTTCTCATCCTGGCACCAGTTTTCAAAGAACTTGAAAATCGGGTAGATCCGATCCTCCGGGTGGGCCTTCAGATGCTGGAAGATGGTGATGTAGCGCCAGTAGCCAATCTTCTCCGAGAGATAGGTGGCGTAGAAGATAAACTTCGGCTCGAAGTAGGTGTAGCTGCGGCTCTTGGTCAGGAACCCCAAATCTAGGCTGAGGTTGAAGTCGCTCATCGCCTTGTTCAAAAAGCCGGCATGGCGTGCCTCGTCCCGAGACATGAGGGCAAAGCCTTCCGCTAGGACAGGGTTGCGATCTTTCAACTGACGGGAGAGTTCTTTATAAAGAAGAAAGCCTGAGAACTCAGCCGTACAGGAACGCTCTAGAAACTCGATAAACAGCTTGCGAGTTTCCCCGTCAATGTGATCCCAGGACTGCTCAAATTCAGCATCCCGCACAAAGTGGTGACGGTTATAGTCAGTCCGGAATTCTTCCAGGATCGCCTGCAATTCCTCGGCGTTTGGCCCAATATCCATCTGGGCCATGGCTTCAAAATCGGTGGTGTAGAACCGTGGTGTCAGGATGGTTTCTTTGGAAGGTACCTTGACACCGGGACGAAGCTCATCCGCCGTGGACTTGGCTGGAGTTGTAACCATAACGTAACCCAATGGACGCGGAGTCTCTACCCAGTATCCTATCTGCTCCCGGAGGCCGGCCGGCCGGCCCAAGGAACTTTTACATTTCTTCACCCGCGTGCCCACCACGGGGTCGCGGCGTCACGGCGGGCGGAGGCGCTACAGTGGGGAGACCCTGACCTGCCGCGCGGCCGGCCGTTTGCCATGCTCACCAATCAGAACCGGGTTCAAGTCCTCAGTGAAGCCCTCCCCTATATCCAGCGCTTTGCCGGCCGCACTGTGGTGATTAAGTACGGTGGGGCGGCCATGAAGGACGAGAGCCTCAAGCAGCAGGTGGTCAATGACGTGGTCTTCATGGCCTGCGTCGGTATCCGTCCAGTGTTGGTGCACGGTGGCGGGCCGGAGATCAATAGTTGGCTGACCAAGCTGGGGATTGCACCTCAATTCAGGAATGGCCTGCGGGTCACCGATGCCCCAACCATGGACGTGGTGGAAATGGTCTTGGTGGGACGCATCAATAAGGAAATCGTCCGGCTAATCAACCAGGCGGGGGGGAAAGCCGTAGGCGTCTGTGGCACGGACGGCAACCTGATTGAGGCACGCCCGGAGGGTCAAGAAGATATCGGTTTTGTTGGAGAGGTGCGCAATGTGGATACCACTCTCCTAGAAGTGCTGATCCAGGGCGGCTATATTCCCGTGGTTTCGAGTGTGGCGGCGGATGAAACCGGCCAAGCCTATAACATCAATGCCGATACGGTGGCGGGTGAACTGGCTGCTGCTCTTAATGCTGAGAAGCTAATTCTGCTGACCGACACACCTGGGATTCTCCAAGACCCCAAGAATCCTGAAACGCTGCTCCACTACCTCAACATTCAGCAGGCACGCGAGTTGATCGACAGTGGGGTGATCAGCGGTGGCATGATCCCCAAGATCAACTGCTGTGTCCGTTCCCTGGCCCAGGGGGTCAAGGCGGCCCACATCCTCGACGGGCGGCTCCCTCACGGTGTGCTCCTGGAAATTTTTACGGATACGGGCATTGGCTCCATGCTAGTGGCCTCAGAGTTCATGACCCCGGAGGGCAGTCGCGGCCATGGGTTGCTCAGCCATTCTGTTTGACTTCAACGGGGTGCTGATCGATGACGAGTCCCTGCACCGCCAACTGACGGCTGATCTGCTAGTTGCCGAAAATCTCCCGCCCCGCCTAGATAAGTATTGCGCCTGCTGCCTGGGTCGTGCCGATGCGGCCTGTTTGCACTGCCTGCTGGAAGCGGCCGGCCGTTCAGTGGCCCCCAACTACCTCGACAAGCTGGTGCAGCGCAAACAACAGGCCTACCTCAATGCCCTGGCCCAACTGCCGGAATTGCCCCTTTTCCCAGATACCCTCGCCGTCATTCACCAACTCCACGCCCAGGGCGTTCCCTTGGGCCTTGTGAGTGGGGCCGGCCGGCCGGAAATTGAAGCGGTGCTCAGCCGGGCTGGGTTGCGCGAGGCTTTTGCAGTGATCAGGGCCGGCGATGAGGGCTTGGCCAGTAAACCCGATCCCGCCTCCTACCTAGCGGCCCTAGCAGCCCTGGACATTGCACCTGCAACCAGTCTGGCCATCGAAGATAGTCTGGTGGGGGTAGCTGCGGCCCGGACGGCCGGCCTAGCGGTGGTAGGGGTAGCCCATACCTTTCCACTGCACATTTTGCAACGGCGCTGTCAATGGGTGGTGGATGATCTGCGCCAGTTGGACTGGTCGGCAGGCGTGCCCAGCACCGAACGACGGCCGGCCGGCTGAGCTAGGATGAATCCATCCTGGAGTCCCCTGCCTACGATGGCCGAAAGTCCCAAGCCCACCCAAACCCCTAAACTGGACGAACCCAAGCTTGGCTTCAATACTTACGCCGAAAAGCTCAACGGGCGGGCCGCTATGATCGGCATCGTCATTGCAGTGGTGATTGAGTTGCTCACTGGCAAGGGCGTTCTCAGTTGGCTTGGCCTCATCTAGCCACACCCTGGTTCAGTTCGCCAATTTGTCCGAGATCCTCTAAAACTAGAGGCATCGCCACCCTTAGGCCCTATGCTGCGATCCCTAAAGACCCTCTACCGTCGTGAACCCCTCATCAGTTGCCTGATTCTGGCTGGGGCCGTCAACATGGTGATCGGCAGCACAACGCCCTCCTGGTCCCTGTTTGCCCTGGGCCTGACGACGGTGGGGATCACCGCCGGGGCACGCTGGCTCCAAGCCCAGCGCCGGCCGGCCGACCTGCCCGAACCCGCACCCCAGTATTTCCTCACCAGCGAATCCTCCCAGTCTTCTCTGCCCATGTTGAGCGTGCCCCCCAACCGCCGCCGTTCCTAAGTGGCGAAGGCTTCACCTTGTTCCACAACGATACTTAACGCCTTGTCCCTGCCTGGATGTCTGCACCGCTGCTGTTTCCCCCAGGGGATAATGCCCCGCCCCGCCATCCCGACCACTTTGCCGAAGTGGTGGAAACCAGCACCACCGAATTCCTCGCCCAGTGCCTCGAGCCAGAGGATTTGCGCTTCCCCGCCATGCCCCCCTTTGGTAGTTGGGTGTGGGCCAGGGATGCCGAAACGGGCTACGCCGTCTATGCGGTGGTCTATCAGGTCAGTTCCAGCCCGATTGATGCGGTTCACCGCACCCGCGCCTTGGGCTTATCCCTAGAGGAATTGCGCCAGCAGCAACCCCAAATCTTCACGTTGCTCAAAACCGAGTTTCGGGCCAGCATCCTCGGCTACCGGGAGGGGGATGGAGGGGCCTTTCGTCAGTACCTACCCCCCCGCCCCCCCCAGATTCACCAGAGCGTCTATCGCTGCCCACCAGAAACGGTGCTGGCCTTCACCGAAACCCTGGATTTTCTACGCACGGTGCTCCAACTGACCCAGGCCCCGACCGATGCCCTCGTGGGAACGCTGTTGCGAGAGGGCTATCAGCTTCGCCGGGGCGACCGCGAATGGTTAGTTCAAGCCGGCCGCCATTTGAGTCTACTGCTGCGCGACGACTACGACCGGTTGCGCGCTATTCTCGCCCAGTGCCATTTGGGGGACTAGGAACCCAGTCTCTCGCGCTGGGCATCCCGGCCGGCCGTCGTCTGCGCCTTGCGCTGCCGATTGGTGGCGTACATCGCCTGATCCGCTTTATCCACCAACCCACCCGGATCCAGGCCGTCTTCGGGATAAATCGCTATCCCTAGACTGACCCCTGTGGGCAACACTTGGCCTTCAAAGGCTACGGGTTGATTACACACCGCCCTCAATCGCTGAGCCACCACCTCTGCGTCTGCCTGGGTTTCCAGGGGAGCAAGGATCAGGGCAAACTCATCCCCTCCCAAACGGGCCACCGTATCCGAGTGACGGGCAACGGTTGCCAGTCGGCCGGCCGTAGCCTGAATGGCCGCATCCCCAGCCCGATGCCCGTAGGTGTCATTAATCGGCTTCAGACCATCCATATCCAGCATGATCACCGCCAGCCACTCGTGTTCTCGTGCCGCTTGGGCCAGGCCGTGGCGGCGGCGGTCATAGAATAGGGCGCGGTTGGCCAAGCCCGTCAAGTGCTCGAATAATAACGCCTTGTAAGAGATAGCAATGACATTCCGTGAATCAGTCGTCCCTTAATGCCATCTTAAGAAATCAGCTCTTACCCCCAGACTGACTGGTATAGGAACTGGTCAATCATCCTCTTCTCGTGCCAACCATCCCTTCTTGTCCTTAGGCTACAGATTCCGGTTTACCCTTAGGGTGCTGATCACTGGCCTGGATGTCAATTTATCCAGGAGGGTCGTCAGATGACAGCCTGTTGCCTCGCTGATAATAGGGCTATGGCTTCAACCTTTTCAGCCACGCTTAACCCCTGGCTCAGCAGCGCCACCGAGCGACTGCGCCACACCCTCGATCCTCGCCAAGTCATTCTCTTTGGATCCTGGGCCAGAGGCACCGCTACCCGTCACTCTGATATTGACTTGTTTCTTGTATGGGATTGTGACCTGCCCCCTCTGGAACGTATTGGTAGGGTACTCGCTCTGCTGGCCGATGCCCCTTGCCCCGTGGAGGTCATTGTTTACACGCCTCAGGAGTTGGAGCGCTGTCGTCATCGCCCCTTTATCCGACAACTGTTGGCTGAAGGAAGGATACTGCTGGATCGTGGTCAGCCATGAGCCAGGAAAAACTCCGTCATGAAGCCTCTCGCTGGTTCCGACAGGGCCTTGATGACCTTGACGCAGCGCAGGCGCTATTCAGGGCCGGTAAGTTTGCCCGGACCTGCTTCTATGCCCAGCAAGCAGCGGAAAAGGGACTGAAAGCTGTGTGGGTTGTCCTTGATGGTGACCCCTGGGGACA
Organism: Gloeomargaritaceae cyanobacterium C42_A2020_066; assembly: GCA_015272465.1. Classification (GTDB taxonomy): domain Bacteria; phylum Cyanobacteriota; class Cyanobacteriia; order Gloeomargaritales; family Gloeomargaritaceae; genus JACYLR01. The sequence goes on along the minus strand of JACYLR010000098.1, from coordinate 3,830 downwards.
CTCCTGCACCCGGCTCATCCGTGACTTACCAGCACCCACACAAGACGAGTTCAGTCCCCTAACCGAACTAGCCCTGACCCTGGACAAGCTCTACATTCCGACCCGCTACCCCGACGCCCTAGCTGAATTGATTCCGGGGGAGGCATTCACTGCCCAGGAGGCGCAAGGAGCGCTTGCAGCCTCGGAGCGAATTCTCCAGCAGGTTGAACAGTGGCTGGACAGCCCCTCGCCTCCGGAGAGGCTTTAGTATCATCAAAGTCTGCTGGTTCGACACCTTGACAAATCAGAGATCGAATAGCGCTCTCTCGCCAGGCTACGGTTCGATGGCCTAATTTGACGGGTTTTGGATACCGGCCTTCCTTGACTACCGCGTACCAAGTGGAGCGACTTACAGGGAAAGCCTGAAGTACTTCGTCCAGCTTTAGTAGACGTTCCATGGCTCGTGTCCAAGGGGGTACAAACTAAGACGGTTTCTATTTCGCAAAATGACGTGGCTCAGGGAACCATGATTTATAGCCATAACGGGTAAGATAGGCCCAGGTACGAGAGAGGGTGACCATGCCTGAACCTTATAGCCTCGACCTCCGCCAGAAAGTCCTCCTCGCCTTAGACTCAGGGATGAGTAAGGTTGAAGCAAGTCGTGTCTTCAACATCGGTCGCAAAACCCTCTATCGCTGGCTCCAACGTCAACAAGACCTCGGCCACTGTCGCCCTAAAACCCAGTATCAGCGGGGCCATAGTCATAAAATCACTGACCTGGACGAGTTCAGAGCCTTTGTTCACGTGCATCACGGTAAGACTCAGCAGGAGATGGCAGTCCTGTTGGGGGTGAGTGCTTCAACCGTCTCTAAGGCACTTAAACAAAGGGCACCTCTATTAATTGGCCAATAGCTCCACCTATTCAGGATAGGCTGACTTAGCGTGCCTTTTCTATGGTCTTCGATTGTCAACAGGATGTTTTCAGCCTGAAGAGATAGAGGTGCTCTATATTGAGGTTCCCGATTGGTACATTCTCTAGGCTCAACTGGGAAAGCACTTTACACTTCCTCATTATTTGGGTAGTATCTACTTGCCATGTACAATTCAAAAAAAATGACCAAACTCGAAACTGTTGTTCTAGAGTATGTAGAAGGTTCTTCCTGTTTGTACATATTCTTCGCTGGTCTAGCCTTGAGCTTGGGCATGCCCACATTCGAGTTCTATAGTTCTTCGAAAGTCCTCAATGAGAATAGGATTTTCCTGAGAGATCTGAAGCAAAGATATTACCATGCAGGTCTTGAGTCAGTCGGAAGAGATATCCATGAGGTGGCCTATTTTCTCAAAAAAGAGATTGAGATCCTAAAACCCGATAGAGTCGTTTTTGTGGGTTGCTCAATGGGCGGTTTTGCAGCAATCTTGTTCGCCAGCCTAGTAGGGTTTGGTGAAGTTATTGCCTTTTGTCCACAAACATTTATTTCTCCTTGGTTGAGATTCAGACATGGCGATAATCGCTGGAGAGGTCACGTGATACGAACCTATGGTATCAGCCTTTTCAAAAGCAAGGCTTGGAATCTGAGGCCACTTGTGGCGAAAGCAAAGGGAAGACTCAAATTATCTATCTATGTTTGTAGCAAAAATAGTCTTGATTGCATCCATGCCAAACACTTGGCAGGTCTTCCAAACGTACAGATTTATACCTTCCCTAAGGGTGGACACTTTATTGCGAAGTATCTCAAGAAGGAGGGATATTTGCCAGCTATTTTGGCGGGTACATATGTCCACACAACAGAGGTATAGGTTCGATAAATTTTCTCCCACTTTATACTACTGCATTGCGACTTGGCTTGGGTTAGCTATCTGAAGTGGTCAGTATGGCCGACTACCCCTCACCCTGGTCACTCAGGGCTGAAGTGAGTAAGCTATGGGTTAAGACGCCCCGGATTTGACCGCCCTATGATGGACGACCCTGCTTCACCTCAACCTAGACCTGATGACATTGCCCCGGCGACTGACCCGGTTCCTCCCCTCCCCAGCAACCTAGATCTGCCCTTGGATCACCCCCAAGCTGCCAAAGTACTCTGGGTGGAACTAGCCCTGGTTCGCCAGCAAACCCAGTATTTGGTGGAGGAGTTGCAACTTTGTCAGGCCACGGCTGAGGAGCAGCAGAACTTGATTGACCGCCTGGCCCAGGAATTAGAGGGTGCGCGGCAGCAGGTGGCTGAGTTGGAACGCCAGTGCACGCTGCAACAGCAGCAATGCCAGGCCCTAGAAACCGAACTCCATCACCAGCACACCCTCCAGGGCCAACTGGAGAGCCGCCTCTACCGTCAACAGCAGGACAATCTCCAATTGCGCGGCCTGTTGTACCGCTATGTGCCAGGTACTGAACTGGAGAACCATCCCCTCGTCAGCCCCTATTCCCCCATCCCGCCTTGGCCTGATGTCGAGGCCCGGCCGGCCGGCCCAGTTCCCAAACCCCCTGGGTCGGTGCCCCTGAGTCCAGCCCTCGCCGCCGTTGATTTACCCCGTTTCTTACGCCCCTGAGGCTGGGTTAATGCCCACCGTAGACTACCTGCGGATCAGCCTGATCGATCGCTGCAACTTTCGCTGCACCTACTGTATGCCTGCGGGTGCGGAAGCTCCCCAGGTCTGGCCCCAGGACTGGCTGACGGATGGAGAACTCCTAACTTTGGTGAGCGAGGTGTTTATCCCCCTGGGATTCCGCCGCTTTCGGCTGACTGGGGGGGAACCTCTGCTACGACCCAATCTGGTGCACCTAGTGGCCCAACTGGCCGGCCGGCCGGGGGTTGCAGATCTCAGCCTGACGACCAATGGGTCACGTCTGGCCGACTTGGCTGGCCCGCTTTACCAGGCTGGTCTACGGCGGATCAACATTAGCTTCGACTCCCTAAACCCGGAGACCTTTGCCCACCTCTCCGGCGGCCGGCCGGGGTCAGCCCAGGATCGATGGCAGCGGGTGTGGGCTGGTATTCTCGCCGCCCATCAGGCTGGGTTCGATCCCCTCAAACTCAACGTTGTTGTGGTATCGGGAGTCAACGACGCTGAAGTCCTAGATTTGGCGGCCCTCACCCTGGAACGGGCCTGGCATGTGCGGTTTATCGAGTTTATGCCGATTGGTAACGAAGCCCTTTTTGGAGAGCGGGGCTGGGTCAACTCAGAAGACCTGCGGCACCGCATTCGCCAGCAATGGGGACTGGAACCGGCACGGGTCACTGGCGCAGGGCCGGCCGATGTGTGGCGTATTCCTGGGGCACTCGGTACCCTGGGGTTTATTGGCCAGATGTCTGAGTGTTTTTGTGATCGCTGTAACCGGGTGCGCCTCAGTGCTGACGGCTGGCTGCGCCCCTGCCTACTGAATGAGACCGGCCAGATCAACCTGCGCCAGGGTCTGCGAGACGGCCAACCCTTATCTCACCTTAAAGCACAGGTCGCTCAACTGTTGGCCCTCAAGCCAGAGATTTCCTTCAAGGAGCGAGAACGGGGTACCCAGGGCGGGGTCTACCGGCGTACCATGTCCCAGATTGGGGGTTAGAGGTGGCTTCAGACCTGAACCACAGCCCGGCATACAGGCCCTTGTAGGATGTCAATCAAGATCGACTTGGATCCGCCACATCCTACGAGTCTGATGGGTGTGGACGAGATCCAACTCAGTTTCTAGCCGGAGATTGTGGGGCTGCCAGGGCACTTTCCAGCAGCATTAACAGCGCGAGCCAATGTGGATGAAGCCACTCGTCATGTGTGTTGACCTAAAATGTAGTAGCTGTTATATAGCCGATTTAAGGGCACCTCTATTTATGCCTTGCGTGAGCTTATCGTGATACAGAATAAGG
>JACYLR010000013.1 GCA_015272465.1 Gloeomargaritaceae cyanobacterium C42_A2020_066 | reverse complement strand
GTCAAAACTCTCACTATTACTGATGTGGGTGACGTGTGAAAGAACTTAATCATGGCTCTTGCTTGTGCGGCTCAGTCAGGTTCGAAGTGTGCGGACTGTTCGAGCACTTCTTTCTCTGCCACTGCATGCATTGCCGCAAGGACACCGGCTCGGCCCATGCGGCCAACCTATTTTCCCCAAACGCAACCCTGTACTGGGTCACGGGTGAGTCCCTCGTTGCCACATTCAACTTGCCCACAACGCGGCACGTGAGGTCATTCTGTCGCAATTGTGGCTCTGCGTTGCCCTATGCTGCTGAAGGCTTTGTCGTTGTGCCTGCCGGCTCTCTGGACACCACTCCATCCAAGTTGCCTGAGGCCCATCTTTTCTTTGCTAGTCGCGCAGAATGGGACTGTGACCTCGCAGAGCTTCCCACTTTCGACACGGTGCCACCGTCCTAAGCGACGTTTAACAACTCACGTCAGTCGATACTGCCGAATGGTGCAACTGAACTAGCCTTGCGCGGTTGATCCCCCCACGATTTCTCGGATGCGGTAGATCGGCCGGCCTTGGGATTCATGGTAGGTGCGGATCAGCAATTCCGCGAGCAAGCCAAAACAGAACAACTGCACCCCCAAAATGACTAGCAGTACCGCTAACAACAAGAGAGGTCGCTGGCCAATGCTGGCCCCTGTCAGCTTGAGCAGTACGAGGTAGACCCCCACCAGGAAACCTGCCAATGTACAGACTAGCCCTGCCACCCCAAACCCATGCATGGGACGGGTGAGGAAGGTTTTCATAAAGGCAATGGTGAGCAAATCTAGGATGACCCGAAAGGTGCGGCCCAGACCATACTTACTCTGCCCAAACTGGCGGGCGTGGTGATGTACGGGCAGCTCCGTAATTCTGGCCCCTTCGATGAAGGCCAAGGCTGGCAAAAACCGGTGTAACTCGCCATAGAGATTCATATCCGCCACTAGTTCTCGCCGGTAGGCCTTGAGGGTGCAGCCGTAGTCGTGGAGTTTGACCCCTGTTACCCGCCCAATCAGCCAATTGGCGATGCGCGAGGGGAGCAAGCGAGTCAGGGCTGCATCTTGCCGGGCTTTGCGCCAGCCACTCACCAAATCGTATCCCTCCTCCAAACGGGCCACCAGCCGGGGAATATCCGCCGGGTCATTTTGCAGATCCCCATCCAGCGTGATGATGACTTGGCCCCGGGCCTGGTGGAATCCTGCTGCTAGGGCTGCGGTTTGGCCGTAGTTGCGCCGCAATACAATGGCCCGCAGGTCATCTCGTTCCTGGGCTAGTTGCCGCAGCAGTTCTGTGGAGCCATCCTGGGAGCCATCATCGACACAGAGGATTTCGTAGGCTCGGCCGGCCGGCCGCAGGGTCTGGGCGATACCGTCTATGAGGAGGTTCAGGCTCTCCACCTCGTTGTAGATCGGCACGACGATGGATAAATCGGGGGGTGACATGGCCTGACCCGGTGCACTCTGCCGTCAGCCTACACTGAAGACCGAGGCAATTCATAACTCTCCAGCACGATCGTCGAATCATCCTGGCCGGCCACCTGGCTCGTGATGGCTAACTGCACCAAGTCTTCCATGTTGCGATTCATGGTGTTGCAGAGACTATCCAAGGGAAGATCATTGGCATCCGTGCCAAAGGGGTCTTCGATCTCGTTACCAATTTCTTCTACACCCAACACCACAAAACTCATGAGGGCTTCGGCTGGACCAGTCCACCAGGTCAGATCCCTAACAACCCGCATGGGCAGGAGCAGACAATACAGCAACAGCAACTGACGTAAGTGAATGGCGTAGGCCATCGGGATTGGCGTTTTCTGAATGCGCTCACAGGAACCCACCTCATCGACAAGTTTCCCCAAGGTGCTGCTCATCAGAGTCATCTGATAGACATTGAGATGACCATATTCACACTGCCGCTTTAAGTAGTCCTCCAACCACAAAGCAATGGCCAGGGGAGGATGTTGAGCTTCCTTAAGAAGGTAGTAGTAATTAGGGGGAACCAAAGCCTCAATTTCCTCATTCACAGATTGACCCCTAAGGTGTAACTTAAGGGCAACCGTAAAGGCCGCTAACAGCCGTAGGGCACGGATCTTCTCCTTGTGATCCTGGGGGTTACTCTCCTTCACCAGAACCAAAATCTGACGCCCTAGGTTGCGCGCCGTGTTGATGATTGCCCCCCATGCCTTCCGTCCTTCCCAAAAGCGTTCGTAGGCAGTGTTGGTGCGAAATACCAGCAACAAACCCAACACGAGGTCTGGAATCAGGCTGCCTAGAATTGGCCATGGTGTTAAATAACCCCAAGCATACAGGGCGCTCACCAACAGCCCCACACCGCCGCAGAGTAAACAGCGCGGCAAAACGGCCTGGATGACCGATCCCCGCACTTGGAGGGTGGAGAGAAACCAAGTCCGGGTACGTAGACGGGTTGGGTGGCGCGGCATTTTGGCTTTCCCTCGGCTCACTCCGTACACCCTACCCAGTCTGGCCGGGTGAAGTCTGTGCCATTGTACCGAGTCCCTGAGCCTTTCACTGGAACCCACCCGGCCGGCCGTCTTGCCGAGTACCAGGCTGGCCGCTAGCATGACCCTAACCCATTGGCCCAGTGCAGTCTATGGCGCTCTCCCCCCCGCTCTACGAAGGCAAGGCCAAAATTCTCTACCCGACGGCAGACCCGGATGTTCTGCTGGCCCACTTTAAGGACGATGCCACGGCCTTCAACGCCCAGAAGCGCGGCACCATCCGAGAAAAGGGTGAGATCAACTGCACCCTATCCAGCCATCTATTCCAGAAGCTTGGGGAAGCTGGCATTCCCACCCACTTCCTGGCCCAGGTCGCCCCGCAGCAGATGCACGTCCGGCGGGTGACAATTATTCCCCTAGAGGTAGTAGTACGTAACCGTGCCGCAGGCAGCCTTTGCCGACAGACCGGCCTCCCCCTGGGTCTGCCCCTAGAGCCGCCCTTGGTGGAGTTCTATCTCAAGGATGATGCCCTTGGTGACCCCCTGCTCACCCCCGATCGGCTGCAACTTCTCAATCTGGCCAGCCCTAGCCACATTGCACAAATGCAAGCCTTAGCACTTCAGGTGAACCAATGGCTCAGTGACTTTTTTAAGGATTGTGGAATTCTCCTGGTAGACTTCAAACTGGAGTTTGGCCTGAACCGGGATGACCAGATGGTGGTGGCAGACGAAATCAGCCCCGACACCTGTCGTCTCTGGTTAAAGGACGAAACAGACCCCCAGAAACGCATTCTGGATAAGGATCGGTTTCGTCAAGACCTAGGCCAAGTGGAAGAGGCCTACCGCCAGGTGCTCACCCGTGTTCTGGGGCAAGCAGCCGCTGGTTAGTCCCTTCCCTGTCCCCGTTCCTCCCTGGTGTGTTGGAAGTGACCGCATGAAACGCCTCTCCCTGGCCCTGCTCCTCTGGACTGTCTCGGCCGCTGGCTTGCCCCTCCGGCCGGCCGTGGCCCAAGTCACCCCGGCACCGCCTGCCCCCGCCGCTCCAGAAACCGCTGCTCCCATACCAGCTCCAACTCCTGCCGATCCCGGTTCTTCCGTTCCTCCTACCAGCCCGTCTCCCCAAGCACCGCCGGCCCCACCGCCATCTCCCCGTGTTCTGGTGGGGGAAGTTGTCGTGGACGGCGTTGAAGGTGCCCTAGAAGACGAAGTGTATGGAGCCATTCGTACCCGGCCCGGTTTCACCACCACCCGTGAACAAATTCAGGCGGACATTGATGCTATCTTCGCCACCGGCTTTTTCCGCAACGTCCGCGCCGTGCCCGAAGATACGCCCTTGGGGGTACGGATTACCTTCATCGTCGATCCAAACCCCGTCCTGAAGGGCGTTCAGGTGGATGGTGCTAAGGTTTTGCCCCAGGAAGTCATCGACCAAACCTTCCAGCCTCTCTACGGCCAAATCCTCAACTTTCGCACTCTGCGGACGGGCATTGAGCAACTGAACACCTGGTATAAGGACAACAAATATCCCCTTGGCCAGGTCGTGGGTTCACCCAACATTGCTCCGGACGGTCAAGTCACCCTAGAGGTTGCCGAAGGGGTGATTGCCGATATCCAGGTGCGCCACGTCGACGCGGACAACCAGCCCGCCAAGCCCAAAACCCGTGACTTCATCATCACCCGGGAAATGAGCCTTAAGCCGGGGGATGTATTTAATGAAGATCAAGCCCAGAAGGATCTCCAGGCCGTGTTTGGGTTGGGCATCTTTGAGGATGCCCGCTTGGGCTTGGAACCCTCCCCTGATGATCCTCGCAAGGCCGTGGTCTTAGTCAATGTGGTCGAGAGTCGAACCGGCCAACTGGGGGGAGGTTTGGGGTATAGCACCTCCACGGGCGTCTTTGGGACGGTCAGCTACAACGAACGCAACCTGGGGGGCAACAACCAGCGCCTAGGGGTGAATGTCCAGGTGGGGGAACGGGATCTCCTGTTTGACCTCAATTTCACCGATCCCTGGATCGCCGGTGACCCCTTCCGTACCTCCTATACAGTCAACCTCTTCAACCGGCGCTCCTTCTCCTTCATTTTTAGTGGTGGGGATCGGGATGTCACCTTGCCCAATGGCGATACCCCTCGAATCAACCGCCTGGGGGGATCGATCGAGTTTGTCCGTCCTTATGCGCCCACTTGGGTGGTACGGGCTGGTGCGAGTTACCAGCGGGTTTCGATCCTCGATGCGGATGGCGTGCTCAGTCCTCGGGATGAGTTTGGTAATTTGCTTGCGGCCAGTCCTTCCGGCATCGATGATCTTTTTGCCTTCAACTTTTCTGGAACCCAAGACCTGCGGGATAACCCTGGGGACCCCACCCGAGGTTCGGTTCTGCGCTTGGGGATGACCCAAACGGTACCCGTGGGTTCCGGTAGCATTTTGTTCAACCGGGTGCGGGCGGGCTACAGCTACTACATCCCCCTGAAGTTCCTGCGCTTCCAGCCCAATCCAGAGGTGTTGGCGATCAATGTGCAGGCCGGGACGATTTTGGGAGACCTTCCCCCCTACGAAGCCTTCAGTTTGGGGGGGGCCAACTCGGTGCGGGGCTATGGTGAGGGAGAAGTCGGCACGGGCCGCAGCTTCGCCCAAGCCACGTTGGAGTATCGCTTTCCAGTCCTTTCCTTCCTGCGGGGCGCGTTGTTTGTGGACTATGGGACGACCTTGGATACGCAGGCAGATGTACCGGGAGATCCGGGGGGTATTCGGGAAAAGCCAGGTGAGGGTCTGGGATATGGGGTTGGGGTACGGGTGGTAGCGCCCTTCTTGGGCAACATCCGGGTGGACTTTGGTTGGAATGATCAGGGGGGGAACCAGTTGACCTTCGGGGTCGGGGAACGGTTCTAGTGGTGCTGCAGCATACCCTGGGAGCGGGGTTTGCGCGTCAGGGGGTCGGGCTTCATACGGGTGCCCCCTGTCAGGTGCGGGTGGAACCAGCGCCGCCCCATAGGGGACGCTACTTTGTCTGCATGGATCAGGAACAGCAACCTATCTCTGCTCAGGTAGAACGGGTAGGGCCAACCCAGCTCTGTACGGTGCTGCAAGCAGGTTCTGCCCAGGTGGCGACGGTAGAACACCTGCTGGCAGCTCTGGTCGGACTAGGAATTGATAATGCCCGGATTGAGGTGCAGGGGCCAGAAGTCCCCCTCCTAGATGGATCTGCCCTGGAGTGGGCTAAGGCGATTGAGGCGGCCGGCCGGGTGAGCCAGGCAGTGCCCCGCGCCGAGGTTCATTTGGCGGAGTCCGTCGCCGTCCAGGAGGGAGAAGCCTTTGTCTGTGCGGTACCGGCCCCGCACCTGTGTTTCACCTACGGCATTGACTTTCCCCATCTGCCGGCTATCGGTCAGCAATGGTATACCTGGGAACCGGAACGGGAGCCTTTTGTAACGGCCATTGCCCCCGCGCGCACCTTTGGTTTTGCTGCGGATATTGAACGCCTTCAAGCCCAGGGCCTGATCCGCGGTGGCAGTTTGGACAATGCCTTGGTGTGCAGTGCCCAGGGGTGGCTGAATCCGCCCCTCCGGTTTGCCAATGAACCGGTGCGCCATAAACTCTTAGACTTAGTGGGTGACCTGAGTCTACTGGGGGTTATCCCCATCGCTCACTACTTGGCCTTCAAAGCCGGCCACCGGCTCCACGTTCAACTGGCCCGTCACTTGCGAACCCTGGTGTCTCCCCTTGAGTCTGCCCATGCCTCCGGTTGACCAATCTACTGCCCCCGCCGCCACGCCCCTCCTGTCTGTCGAAGCCATTCAGGCCCTTCTGCCCCATCGTTACCCGTTTTTACTGGTGGATCGGATCATTGAGTATGTTCCCGGACAGCGGGCGGTAGGCTTGAAGAATGTCACATTCAACGAACCCCACTTCCAGGGCCATTTCCCCGGCCGGCCGATCATGCCGGGCGTTCTGATCGTCGAGGCCCTTGCTCAGGTGGGGGGGGTGGTGATTATGCAGATGCCAGAAGCTCAAGGCCGGCTGTCGGTGTTTGCCGGGATTGACAAAACCCGGTTTCGGCGATTGGTGGTGCCCGGTGACCAGTTGCGATTGGAGGCCGAATTGATTCGCATTAAACTGGGGCGGTTCGGCCTAGTCCGGGGCCAAGCATTTGTCGGCAGCGAACTGGCCGCCGAAGGCGAATTGATGTTCTCCCTGGTGGACTGAGAGCTAGGCATGACCTCCGTGACCCTCACCCATCCCACCGCTGTCATCCATCCGGCGGCCCAACTCCATCCCACGGTGCAAGTCGGTCCCTACGCGGTGATTGGCGAGCGGGTACGGATTGGGCCAGAGACGGTGATCGGCGCCCATGTGGTGATTGATGGCCACACGGAGATCGGGGCGCGCAACCGCATCTTTCCGGGGGCGGTGATCGGACTGGAACCCCAGGATCTGAAATATGCTGGCCTCCCCACTCGCGTCGTGATCGGCGACGACAATCTGATTCGGGAGTACGTCACCATCAACCGAGCCACAGGGGAAGCAGGGGTGACCCGGATTGGCAACCAAACCCTGCTGATGGCCTATGCCCACATTGCCCATGACTGCTGCATCGAAGACCAAGTGATCATTGCCAACAGCGTGGCCCTCGCCGGTCATGTGTATGTAGAAACCCAGGCCCGCATCAGTGGGGTGCTGGGGGTGCATCAGTTTGTCCGCATTGGGCGCTTGGCGATGGTGGGCGGCATGGCTCGCATTGACCGGGATGTTCCCCCGTTTATGCTCGTGGAGGGTAACCCGGCCCGCATCCGCTTCCTGAATCGGGTGGGGCTGCAACGCGCCGGGCTGGGGCAAGGGCCAGTCAGTCAGGGCCTCAAGCAGGCCTATCGGTTGCTCTACCGCAGTTCCCTGACCTTCCAAGAAGCTTTGGACGCCCTTACGCCTTTGGCTGCTGAACACGAGCCGGTGCACCACCTACGGGAATTCCTGATCCAGTCCCAAACGGCCGGCCGGCGCGGCCCCACCCCCGGCCCCCGCCGCTCTATGGATCGCAGAGATGCCGAGGCTACTGATTAGCACGGGCGAAGCCTCTGGGGATCTCCAAGGGGCTGTCTTGATCCAGGCTTTACAGCGCCAGGCCCAAGCCCGCGGCTTGAAATTAGAGATCGATGCCTTGGGCGGGGATCAAATGGCAGCCGCAGGGGCACGGCTACTGGGCCATACGGTGCAAATTGGCTCGGTGGGCCTTGTGGAGCACCTGCCCTACATTGTGCCCACCCTGCGTCTCCAGCGGCGGGTGCAGCAGCAAGTGCGTAGCCATCCCCCGGATTTGACGGTGCTGATCGACTACGTGGGCTTTAATCTCGCCCTGGGGCTACAACTGAAGCGCCTCGGCCGGCCGGTGATCTACTACATTGCGCCCCAGGAATGGGTGTGGGCAACGGCCAACACCCGCGGTGTCCTGACGGTGGCGGATCGCATCCTGGCGATTTTTCAGCAGGAGGCAGCCTACTACGCCCAGCGCGGTGGCCAAGTCACCTGGGTGGGGCATCCTATGCTGGACGTCCTCAGCCCCAGCCTCAATCGGGCCAGTGCCCGCGCCCAGTTAGGTATGGATGCGGATCGCCTCGTGGTGGCTCTGCTGCCCGCCTCCCGTCACCAGGAAATTCGCCTGCTCTGGCCTGCCCTCTGTGGTGCAGCCGCCCTGATCCAACGAGCACACCCGTCCGCTGAGTTTTGGGTGCCTTTGGCTCTGTCCCAATATCAACAGCAATTGGAGCAGGACATGGCAGCCCAGGGCGTGCGCGGCCGTGTCGTAGCTGGCGACCCCCGCCAAGTGATTGCTGCTGCCGACCTAGCCCTCGCCAAATCCGGTACGGTAAACCTGGAAATTGCCCTGTTGGGGGTGCCCCAGGTGGTGATCTATCGCGTCAGTCCCCTGACGGCTTGGCTGGCCCGCCGGATCATGGGCTTTAAGATTCCTTTCATGTCCCCAGTGAATCTGGTACTGATGGAGGGCATTGTGCCGGAACTGCTTCAAGAAGCGGCCACGCCCACTGCCATTTGCGAACAGGCCCTGGCGCTGTTGACGCCGGCCGGCCGGGCACGCCTCACCCAGGACTACACCCGGTTTCGCCAAGCCCTGGGGGAACCGGGCGCGAGCGATCGGGCCGCCCAGGTCATCCTGGATGCCCTACCGTCCTAGGGAATTCACCAGCGCGCTGTAGGGCAGAACTCGCCGAATTTCACTGAGCGTTGTCACCCCCTGGGCCAGTTTCTCAATCGCAGCGGATCGGAACGAGGGGTAACCCCGCTCCAGGAGGTACTGGCGCAACTGGCTGACCGTACCCTCGTAGACCAGTTGGCGTACGGTAGGGTCAGCGTCTAGAAGTTCGACCACCGCCACCCGGCCCAGGTAACCCGTCTGAAAACAGCGGGCACACCCCTGGCCCTTTTGCCAAGTCTGGGTCTCCACCTGATCCGGCGTCAAATCCAGGGTTTTCAGGTCAGACCGGGTTGGAGGGTAGGGGACAGCACAGTGGGGACAGACCCGCCGCACTAGCCGCTGCCCCAGCACCCCCACCAAGGCATCGCTGATCAGCCCCGGATCGGGTCCTAGATCCTTAAGTCGGGGTATCGCGGTCACCGTGTCAATGGTGTGCATCGTGGTCAGTACCAGGTGGCCCGTCAGGGCAGAGCGCACTACCGTTTCTGCCGTCTCGCCGTCCCGAATTTCCCCCACCATGATGATGTCCGGGTCTTGGCGGAGGATAGAGCGCAGGCCGGCCGCAAAGGTCATCCCCGCCCGGTTGTGCACTTGGGTCTGGGTGATACCGGGCAGGACGTATTCCACTGGATCTTCAACCGTGGTGATATTCACCTCTGGCTTGGCCAAGCGTTGCAGACTGGTGTAAAGGGTACTGGTTTTGCCCGAACCGGTAGGCCCCGTGAGGATCACTAACCCCTGAGGTTGAGCCAGCCAGTGCTGGAACGTGGCTAGGGGTTCTGGACTGAAGCCTAAGTCTTCCAAACAGGTAAAAGGATTTTCCTGGGGTAGGAGGCGGATCACCACCTTCTCGCCCCCCACACAAGGCAGGGTACTGACCCGCATATCCAGGTTGCGCTGCTCGAGGGCCTGGGCCAATTGGGCCTGCTCGGGGTTATCAATCCGGTAGTTCTGGCCAATCCGGCCATCTTGGGGGCGGCGACTCTCGGCAATATCCATATTGGACATCACCTTGACTGCCACCACCACCTGGCGACTCAAATGGGCCGGCAGGGTGACAATCGGGCGCAACATGCCGTCGATCCGCAGCCGTACCCGCAGGCCCTCGGTGCTGGGTTCGAGGTGGATGTCGCTAGCCCGATGCCGCAACGCCACAGAAATCAGGGCGTTGATGCGATGAATCGCATTGTCCGCCTGGGAAAGGAAGAGGCTGGCATCTTCCTCAGCATCAGAATCGGCCTCGCCCGTGAGGGGGTTGATCAGAGGCGACGCATGGATTTGGGTCAGTTGAGGTGCCTGGGTCTGGCGGAACCAGAGGCGATAGCTGCTGGCGGCAATCGGCAAGATTTTGATCTGGGCGCGGGTTTTTTGGCTCAACTCGGCCAGGGTTTCCGGGGTTAGGGTCTCTGGGCTGCCCAGGTAGTAGCAGTTACGCCACAGCAGCAGGGGCACCAGGGGTGGTAAATCTCGGCGGTTGGGAAAGCAGGCCAGAAAGCGGCGGGGGAGGTCGGGGTTGAGGCGGTCGAGGTGAAGATTGCCGGCGGTCACCACCAGGCTGGCCAGGGCCGTGGCGCAATCAATGTCCCCTCGGCAAAGCTGCTGCCAGATTTGGTTGTGGTTGGTGACCGGTTCCTTTTCCGGTGTCAGGCTTTCCATCGGCTAAAACCCTTTGCCAAGGGAACCGCCTAAGCCCTGGAACATGGCCCAGGAGAGAAAAAAGTCCATGATGAAGGTAACTAGCAGGGCTGTCACCACGGCAGAGGTGGTGGATTGACCGACACCCTTGGCCCCTCCCTGGGTCGTCAAGCCCCAGCCGCAGCCGATCACCCCGATCAGACCGCCGAAGATCACCGCTTTGATCAGAGGGCTAATCACATCCCAGGGTTCGAGAAAGCTCTGGACTGAGTTGAGAAATTGGGGGGTGCCGATGGCATACACTGGTTGGCGACCAGTAGCCCCCCCCCCAGGCCAACCACGAGGGCCAAGAGGGTGAGGACGGGCAACATCAAACAGCAAGCCACCACCCGCGGCAGCACCAGATAATCCACGGGGTCGGTGCGCAGCATGTAAAGGGCATCAATCTGCTCGGTGACCTGCATGGTGCCAATTTCCGCAGCAAAGGCTGAACTGACCCGGCCGGCCGCAATCACGGCGGTGAGTACGGGGGCCAGCTCCCGGGCCAGTGAGAGTGCCAGGACGCCACCTACCAGGTTGGGGGTACCAAACCGAATGAATTCGCGAGCCACTTGAATTGTGAAGACCATGCCGACAAAAGCGCCGGTTAGGAGCACCACCACGAGGGAACCGGGGCCAACGACAGCCATCTGATCCAGCGTGTGGCGAGGATTGAGCTTCCCCCGCAGGCTGTGGAGGAGCACCTGTCCACCCAGAAGGACAGCAATACCGAGGCGCTGACTCCAGCGGCCCAGTCCTGGAAACCAGACTGTTTGACTCACGAAGTGCGTCCTAAACGTTACGTCCCTTCAAAAATTTTTTTCGGGGTCGGTGAATTTTTGCCTGGAATCCCCCGCAACCCCGAATACCCCTCTTATTTTGAGATCAGATTGAGAGCTTGTCGAGTGATGACTGTTCTGATCACCACAGGAACGATGTTGTTAAGCAGCCCCTTTGTCCGCTCCCTTGTCTTGGCGGGGGTGATTAGTTCGGCCGGCCCAGCCCTGTTGATTGGTGGCTTGCTGGGGAGTTTACTGCTGCTGGGCTATACCCCTGGGTTGGGGGAGTTGGGTCTCTGGGCACACCATCAAATCCTCACTTTCCTCACCACGTTCGGCAACGGCCGGCCGTGGGAGGGGGTGATCGCCATCTGCTTGGCCTGTGGCTCTGTGGGTTTGATGTTTGAGGTTTATGTGTACTCCCAATACCACCGCCCCAGTTGAGGTTACCCGCGAGTCGCCGCGGGGACTGCGGCTTAGTCGATGGAAATCCGCTGCGGCCCGCTCGGGGGCGGCGGGGTCGGGCGGGCGGTGCTGGTCGGGTTGACCCCCTGGTTGGCTAGCCAGGAGCGGAGGGGATCCTCATCAGGGTTGAGGCGCAGCAGACCGGCTACAAATCCCCCCAAAAACGCCGTGGGTTCGTGGATCAACTCCTGCGCTAGGGGCTTAAGTTCCTCAAAAAACATGGGTTCCTAGGGACTAAAGAACACGTCTTCAGGTCTATTTTAGGTCGGCCGGCCGGAGCTAACCGCTGCTGCTGGATTGGATGGCACAGGGAGACAGACGCTAAACACGGTGTGGCCGGGGCGAGAACGGACATGGACGCTGCCCTGGTGCCGATTCTCAACAATCCGCCGCACAATACTGCCATCGGCGAGGGTCAAAATACGGTAGGGGTCTTCGGCCCGGATTGCCGTTACTTCCTGGGGGGTGAGCACCTCTACCCCAAACCGTTTGGCCTGCACCACAGCCCGTCGCGCCAAATCCGCCCCACTGAGACCCACGGGAAACCCCAAGTAGTTCTCAATACGCGAACTGGTGCCCGCCTGGCCTCCTGGAGCTTCCCGCTCGATCATCACCGTCCGCAGTCCCTCGGAGGCCCCGTAGACTGCGGCAGCCAACCCAGCCGGCCCACCCCCAACGATCACCAAGTCATAGAACGGCCGGCCTGCACCTGAAGGCCCACCTTTTCCGCCAGTTGGACGTTAGAGGGCTGTACGAGGGGTACGCCATCGGGGAAAACCACCACGGGCAGGTCGGTTTCAGCGGTGCGGCCGGCCGCCGCTAGAAGTTGCTGGGCTTCCGGGTGCTGCCCCGCGTCCAACCACTGGTAGGGAATTTGATTTCGGGCCAGGAAGTCTTTGATTTGGTGGGCCTGGGGCTGCCAACGGTGTCCCACCACCCGAATCCCTTCAAAGGGCGGCTGAAATCCCACTTGCCAATCCTGCAACAGGTCGTTGAGGACGGGATATAGTTGCTCCTCCGGTGGATCCCAGGGCTTGAGTAGGTAGTAGTCCAACCGCACCGCATTGATCGCCCGAATCGCTGCATCCGTATCCGCGTAGGCGGTGAGCAGGACTCGTTTGGCCTCAGGAAAAATGCGCAGGGCTTGCTCCAGGAACTCCACGCCCGACATGTGGGGCATTCGCTGATCCACCAAGAACAGGGCTACGGGTTCCTGGCGCAACTTCAGTTGTTGCAACGTTTCCAGGGCTGTCTCCCCGCCACTTGCCCGTAGCACCCGGTAGCGGTCGCTGTATTCGCGCCGCAGGTCGCGGGTAATGGCCTGTAGGACTTCGGGGTCATCATCGAGACTGAGAATGGCGGGGCGAACCATAGGCAAAACAAGGGCGGACAGACCCCTGTATCCTAGCCCTGACGCTTGGCAATCCACGGCCCCAGCCCGACCGATTCTTGCGATCTTATCCGGTTGTCTACCCGTGGAGTCTACTCAGATTTGGATCAGGCGCAGGCGGGTATGGCCTCCCTTCTGGAGCTCGTAGGCAGTTCGTTCCAGACAGACCGTGAGACCCGGTCTTGCTCGGAAGTAATCTAGAACTGAATCAAGGTGCGGCGAAGGTTGACGAGCCAGGGTGAGCAGCGGAAAGACCTGAACCTCACGGGCGACCCGCAGCATAGCCATCAGAGATTGGATATGGAAATCCAGGTCGAAAAATGCAGAGTAGAGGAAGAGGAAGTGGGAGCAGAGAGCAAGGCCGAACTGGCGATCAGCGAAGGGTAGCTGAGGAAGACTGCCCGTGCAATACCGCCCTGTCCGTTTCCCCTCGTCATAATCCGCCAAGAACCGGTGGAGAGCTAGCTCCCGCTGCTGCCGCAGGCCGGACGGAGAGCCGTGAGTTTCCCAGACCCAGTCGTCGGGCGTGGCCTCTACCTGCTGGATGATCCCATCTACAACAGCTAGGAATCGCTGCTCAATCACTGCACCAGTAAGCTCATAAATGGGGTCGAGGGAAACTACTTGACCCCCTTGGGCCGTCCATTCCGCGTTGAAGCTAGCGGGGCCATCGGCAACTCCCAGAATAGGGGTAGAAAGGCTAACGCGACTCAGATCAAAGATACGCTCATACTCCCTCAGGGTGCGGCCAAAGGGAACCACGTGATCGAGGACAACAGCCATGGGTCTTCAAGACGAAAGAACTATATCAGGATAGTAAGGCTGAATCGGGGGAAGTTACCCCAGTCTGCGATGGCTCCAGATGGTAAGACTCTGGATGAAAGTGCACTGTTATCTATTCCAGAAAGCAAGGGATTATTCAAAACTCGAGAATCTTGAGTTACACACTAAAATCCATTCCTATGAGTTTTTAAGCTACTCAATAGCTATCAGTCCCCCAAACTGCTGGCTCCCCACCGGGTTCTGCTTGGAGACCTGGGAGACTTAGTGCAGGGGTATCATGGCACTTAACCTTTCGTTAAATTAACTCAGTTATGCTAAGCTGCATCGAAATATCAACCTTTCATGCCACAGAAGATAGCCGCCGTCGTTAAGCCTACTCTGTCAACGATTGACGGCATTGCCCTAATTATAGGGATTGTAATTGGAGTTGGCATCTTTGAAACACCCATCTTCGTGGCGATGCACCTCGGTAGCCCGTTACAGGTGGTACTGGTCTGGCTTTTAGGCGGTCTTCTTTCCTTCATCGGAGCACTTTGTTTTGCTGAGTTAGGGTCTGCCTACCCCCATACAGGAGGTGTTTATCACTATCTGGAACGAACCTTTGGATCTCGCTTGGCTTTTCTATTTGGCTGGGGCAGGATGACCATTATTCAGTCCGGTTCTATTGTTCTCCTTGCCTTTGTTTTTGGAGATTATGTGACCCGGTTAATCCCCTTGGGTAGCTATGGCTCATCCCTGTATGCCGGGCTGGCGATAGTTGTATTAACCAGCTTGAACATCCTTGGGCTGACTCTAGGAAAGTGGGTTCAGGGGTTTTTAAGTGTTGCAAAAATATTAGGTTTACTACTTGTCATTGGAGCCGGTTTACAGGTTGCTACAGTTCCAGGTGATATAGACTATCAGCCCACTACAGTGAACTGGGGGCTTGCGATGATTTTTGTTCTTTTTACCTACGGGGGCTGGAATGAGGCTGCTTATATTTCTGCGGAATTGACGAATGTTCAACGGACGATGCCCAGGACATTGCTTTGGGGTATTGGCCTGATTACGGCCCTTTATGTTCTCATTAACCTTGCCTATTTACGTGGGTTGGGGCTGGACGGTGTTGCACAATCATCAGCCGTAGCAGCCGATCTGATGCAGCGAACGTTAGGAGAGTCCGGCGCAGCTTTGACGAGTTTGATCATTGCTGTTTCTGCATTGGGCGCAATCAACGGCACTCTAATTACTGGGGCACGCACGAATTACGCTCTGGGCGAAGACTTTGTATTTTTAAGGATCCTGTCCGACTGGAACCCGCAGCACAATGTTCCGGTCACAGCTCTTTGGATACAGGGTCTGATTTGTATGATCCTTGTAGGTCTCGCGACGCTGACTCGGAAAGGCTTTGCGACGATGGTGGAATACACCGCCCCTGTGTTCTGGTTTTTTATGCTCTTGGCAGGGATCACAGTTATTCTATTGCGTCAGCGAGAACCGCTTTGTCCTCGTCCCTTTCAAGTTCCTTTTTATCCCTTCACACCGATTATCTTTTGCCTGACCTGTAGCTATCTGCTACATGCCAGTCTCGCTTATACCGGCGTGGGGGCTCTTGCTGGGGTTGCCGTTTTAGCCATTGGGTTGCCCCTCAGTTTCCTTCCAAGGACGCAGGCTTGACTGTACTCATCCAGGTAACGATTTATACTAAACTGTGCACTGGGATACTGTGGATATCAATGTAAGGAGAATACTCAGATGAGTCACAAAAAAACTGCCAATTTCCTGGCCTTGGGTCTAGGACTGAGTCTTTGGAGTCCCTTGGTATTTATCTCCCGTGGAGCGACAGAACCTGCACCTGTCCAACCCCTGATTGCTCAGTTGGAGAAAGACGTTCCTTACGTCCCTACGCCTCAGTCCGTAGTGGACGCCATGCTCAAATTGGCCAAGGTTTCCCAAAATGATGTGCTAATGGATCTGGGGAGTGGAGATGGCCGGATCGTGATTACTGCTGCACAAACCTTCAAGGTCAAGCGTGCCATCGGCATTGAGATTGATCCCAACCTAGTTGCGGAAAGTCGGGCCAATGCTGAGAAGGCTGGCTTAACGGATCGCGTCCAGTTTGTCGAAGGGAACATCTTCACAACTGACTTTGGTGAAGCGACTGTGATTACTATGTATCTGTTGCCGGATATTAATATCCGCCTCCGGCCCCAACTTCTCAGACTCCGCCCCGGTACTCGAATCGTGTCCCATGCCTTTGATATGGGGGCTTGGAAACCGGATCAGGTGCAAGAAATTGAAGGGAGAACGATCTACCTGTGGATTGTGCCTGAGACGATTCCCCCAAATCTGCGGTAGGCGGATGCTTGGCTTGCGAGGGGCGTGGGTATGTCCGATGGCCCACTTCATTGATCGACCCCGATTTCATGGGTTATTTCCAGATGGAGAAACGTATCAATCAGGTGGGTGTAGTGTTCAACCTGGAGATTGACCCAGGTTGGGTCTGGGCCATTGACCATAATGTCTAGGACTGGCGCGGTGGGTTGGGGGAGTACCAGCACCCAGCGATCCCGCCGGGGAAAGTCCGGGTAGAGTCGAACCCCATCGACGAGGTCGAGTCCACGACTAGCGTGATGCTCTACTAAGTAGCGCAGGACTGCACCCCGCAGCCGCGAAGGGCAGGATACGCGCTCAACTCGATAAGCCACCTGGGGTAGCTGCGCCCGCACTTGACCAAGGGTATCTTCTTGGATTGTCAGGATTTCGATCAGCTTGGCAATGCAGAACATGCCATCGAATCCCGGATGCAGTTGAGGGAAGATAAATCCCATGTCGCCACTGCCCCCTAAGATTACTCCCCTGTGTTCTTGACAGGCTTGCATGAGCGCCGCTGGATTGGCTTTGGTTCGTATCACCCGTCCTCCCCAGATCTGGGCGATCTGATCTACGGCCCCGGAGGCGGTGACGGGAACCACCAGGGTTTGGCCTGGGTGATGGCGTAGCATCAGGGCGGCCATCAGTGCTGTTAGCTCATCGCCCGCGGCCGGCCGGCCCTGTTCATCAACGACTACCAGTTGTTCGCCATTGGCCCCGACTTGGATGCCTAGGGTGGCTTCTAGGGCTGTCACCACACGCCCCAACTGGTCTAGGAGCTTGGCGCGCTCAGCAGCAGTGGGTGGGTTTTGGCGGAGGCTAGCGTTTAAGACTAGGGCATCGCAGCCTAATTGGGCCAGGAGTTGGGGCAACACGGCACCGGAGACGGCGTAGGCATAGTCAATCACCACCTTGGCCCGACTGTGGCGAATGGCTTGACCATTGAGGTGACGGGTGAACCCCTCCCCATAGGCGGCAACGGCCATCCCTGGCGTGTGGATGTCCCCAATGCCTTCAACCGTAGCCCGGCGCAGGTCTTCTCGCAGGTAGGCAGTTTCTAGCTTCTTCTCCTGGGCTGTGGGCAGGTTGATGCCGCGCTGATCCAAGAACTCGATCAGCAGATGATCTGATCGCTCCGGGTCGAGACGGATGTGAACTCCCCCCACTACAGCCAAGTGCCCCACCATGTAGCGGGCAATCGGGATCGCCGTTGCCTCTAGGTCTTGGATATGAATGCCGGTGGACATCAGCCCTGCCATCAGGGAACGGCTGATCATCCGGGAGATGCTGCGTTGATCCCGCGATACCACGACCTGGGCACCGGGGTTGAGCAGAGACCCATAGGCGGCCCCCAACCGCACAGCAAATTCTGGTGTGATCTCGATATTGGCGAGTCCACTAATCCCCCGCAGACCAAAGAGGTGACGCGTCGCCCCCTGCCCCCAAATTAAGCTTGTGCTGACAATGGCGCCTGCTTCCACGGCCTTGCTGGGCCAGATAGCCACGGCCGGCCGCACCTGGGACTCTTCCCCCAAGACACAGTGGGCACCAATGATGGCACCTTCGAGGATGTGGGCACGCCGACCCACCCGGCTGTTGCGATCCACCACGCAGCCGCGCAATTCGGCCCCTTCCCCAAGGCTCACGCCGCTGAGCACAATCGGCCGCTTTAGGTCGGCGGCGGCTGCCACCGTCACGTTATCCCCCAAGACGATACCC